>NZ_JBFRMS010000065.1:0-61881 GCF_041470505.1 Vibrio sp. 10N.261.55.C5 | reverse complement strand
AAAACTTTTTTCAAGCGCTTAGCTTGGCTAATTTGACCTGCTGATTCGTTTTGGTTTCTTACGAAGCCATCCCGTGTCAGCGAGGTGGCATTATAGAGATTTCGATCACACTGGCAAGCCCTTTTTGAAGTTTTTCTTACTTTTTTGATTGTTCGAGCGTTTTTTGTTCAAAACACCCCATTTTCACTAGTATTCCTCTTAATTAAGGGCTTAAGGTGCCTATATAAAGGAGGATTTATGAGTTCAATACGCAGTTATAAAGGAATATCCCCTCAGATTGGGCAAGGTGTCTATATAGATACCAGTTCAGTACTGGTTGGTGATATCAAAATCGGTAACGACTCTAGCGTGTGGCCTTTGGTTGCAGCTCGAGGGGATGTGAACCACATTCATATTGGAGAGAGAACGAATATCCAAGATGGTAGTGTCTTGCACGTCACCCATAAGAATGCTGAAAACCCTGACGGTTATCCTCTCTTAATAGGTAATGATGTCACTATCGGGCATAAAGTAATGCTGCATGGCTGCACTATTGAGGATCGTGTACTTGTTGGTATGGGAGCGATCGTGTTGGATGGCGTGATTATCCAAAAAGAAGTGATGATTGGTGCTGGTAGCTTAGTGCCACCAAACAAGGTACTTGAAAGCGGTTACCTCTATGTAGGAAGCCCAGTAAAACAAGCTCGTCCATTAAATGATAAAGAGCGTGCCTTTCTACAGAAGTCTGCAGACAACTACGTTCAGAATAAAAATGACTATCTAGACTCTGTAATTTCAGTCTAAAGCGCTTTGATCTGAATCCGATTAGAGGAGTCATACTCCTCTTCTTCTATTAACTCTTCCGCTAGCTCTTCAATATCGAAACGTAACTCTGAAAAGATAACTAAAGCTTGATCGCCTTCTTCTATATCTTTACCTGCCAATCGTGATAATTCCTCAATAGACATGACACATTCAATCAATGCGCCCGACTGTTGTGCTGGGAACGTGATTGTTCGGCTCTCTTCATCCCAATCTTGGATATCAGGAAATAGAATTGATTGATTCATTTTTTATAAACACCCCATTACATCTCTAGATTTTTACGTAATTCTCTTAAAATCTGTTTTGTTCCCGGACGAAGACCACGCCAAAGCATAAAGCTTTCTGCTGCCTGCCCCACTAGCATACCCAAACCATCATAAGCAGCATGAACACCATTATCTAATGCCCATTGATTGAATACCGTCGTTCCAGATCCATAAACCATGTCATAAACGGCGCTAGTAGAATTGAAAATCACCTCAGACACTTCAGGAAGCTGCCCGCTTAGACCAGATGAGGTAGAGTTAATAATGACATCAAAGCCTTCATTAACATCACTTAGCCCCATCCCCTTGATGTTGCCATGCGACGAAAACATCTCAGCCAGAAGTTCAGCCTTGGAGCTGGTTCGATTAGCGACCACCAGCTGTTGTGGCTTTTGGTCGAGAAGAGGTTGAATCACTCCTCTCGCAGCACCACCAGCGCCAAGAAGAAGAACACGTGCTCCTTTTAGCGTGACTTGATGTTGAAGCAGGTCTTGAACTAAGCCCTCACCATCGGTGTTATCACCAATGATCTCTCCATCATCTAACTTCTTAAGGGTATTTACGGCACCAGCTAGTTCAGCTCTCTCAGTTAGGCGATTGGCTAACTGATAGGCATCTTCTTTAAAAGGCGCTGTGACATTGCACCCTCGACCACCTTCGCTGAAAAAGGTTTTGGCAGCAGTGATAAATTGACCGTGCTCTGGCTGTAATGCTGTATAGGTAAGTTGTTGGCTGGTTTGGCGAGCAAATAATGTGTGAATGAATGGCGATTTGCTTTGCCCAATAGGATTACCGAAAACGGCATAACGATCTACTTGCTGTGTCATATCCTTACCTAACAGAAATAATAAAAAGGGTCATCTATATAGATGACCCTATCACTATCCCTATAAGGAAGGAAGAACTACCAAACTCGAGGTTTGAGGTAGTCACTATAAAGCAGAGCTTCTGGTGAGCCCGCTTGCGGTTCATAGCGATATTCCCAACGAGCCAACGGCGGCATCGACATCAATATAGACTCTGTGCGCCCACCGCTTTGCAGGCCAAATAAGGTACCACGGTCGTAAACTAGGTTGAATTCAACATAGCGGCCACGACGGTATAGTTGGAAGTCACGCTCACGTTCGCCATAAGGTGTATCTTTGCGACGCTCGACAATAGGTAAGTACGCCGCAGCAAAACCTTCACCGACAGCCTGCATATAAGCAAAGCTCTTATCGAAACCCCACTCATTTAAGTCATCAAAGAACAGACCACCAACACCACGTGTTTCGTCTCGGTGAGGAAGATAGAAGTACTTATCACACCACTCTTTGTGTTCTTGATAAACATCATCACCAAACGGCGCACAAAGATCTTTAGCAGTTTGATGCCAAGATTGGCAATCTTCATCGACAGGATAAAATGGCGTTAAGTCAAAACCACCACCAAACCACCAAATCGGGTCTTCCCCTTCTTTTTCCGCAATGAAGAATCGAACGTTCGCGTGTGAGGTTGGGATATATGGGTTTTTAGGGTGGATAACTAATGAAACCCCCATCGCCTCAAACTTACGTCCGGCTAACTCAGGACGGTGAGCGGTTGCAGAGGCAGGCATTGCTTTACCAGCGACGTGAGAGAAGTTAACTCCACCCTGTTCAAATAAAGCACCATTGGTCATCACGCGAGTACGACCACCGCCACCTAGACGATCGCCAGGTTCTCGCTCCCATGCATCTTCTTCAAACAACGCTACACCATCAGCTTGCTCAAGCTGCTGGCAAATCGAATCTTGTAGGCTCAGTAAAAACTGCTTTACTGCTTCTTTATCAATTGCTGACATCTTACTTCCTTTGCAGGGTTTAACCCTGTCTTAATATTTTCGACGTTTTTGCATCTCTAATTTCGCTTGGCTTCTCACGGCCACCCGTTTGGCCTTCTAGAATCGCGACTAAGTGTTGACCCAGTTGCTGTTGAACTTCTTCAGTCGTCATACAAGGCGGCTCGCCAGTCAGGTTGGCACTGGTAGAGGTTAACGGCTTGCCGAACTCATTACACATTCTTTGAACCAAAGGGTGATCCGTCACTCGTACCGCGATGGAATCAAACTGGCCGCTGACCCAGTCAGTAACTTTGCTGCTGGTTGGCATAATCCAAGTGACCGGACCTGGCCATGTCGCTTTCACTGTTACCAACTGTTCTTCCGTCAACTGGCTTTCATCAATATAAGGAAGCAGCTGCTCGTAACTTGCAGCAATCAAGATCAAGCCCTTTTCAACTGGACGCTGTTTTAACTCGAGTAATTTCTTGATGGCATGTGGATTATCAGGATCACAACCAACCCCAAAAACGCCTTCGGTCGGGTAAGCAATGACTTCACCTTGTTGTAATGCCTGCAATGTATGTTGAAAGTTATCCACGGGTTGCCTCATTAAGTCAGTTATCGAACTCGCTAAGTGTACAAATTATCATTCACTGTTACTAAAGCTATTTGTTTATAAAATGTATCAATTAACAACTTAGACTGACGCAAACGTTTTCCTTAAGTAATTTTACCCGTATAATGCGCGCAAAATATCTAATCACTAATTAAATCGTACCTGAAGGAGTTTGAGATGACTGTCGGTATTATCATGGGTTCTAAATCTGATTGGCCAACAATGAAGCTAGCTGCAGAAATGTTGGATCAGTTTGGCGTGGCGTACGAAACAAAAGTGGTTTCTGCTCACCGCACACCTCAGTTGCTTGCAGACTACGCAACCAGTGCGAAAGAGCGCGGTATTAAAGTAATTATTGCTGGTGCTGGCGGTGCAGCGCACCTTCCGGGCATGGCTGCTGCTTTCACAAGCGTACCAGTTCTGGGTGTTCCAGTTCAGTCTAAAACACTGAAAGGCATGGACTCTCTGCTTTCTATCGTGCAGATGCCAAAAGGTATCGCGGTAGGTACTTTGGCTATCGGTGAAGCTGGCGCTGCCAATGCAGGTATCCTAGCCGCTCAAATCATTGGTACACACAATGAAGAAGTAATGGCAAAAGTAGAAGCATTCCGTTCTGAGCAAACAGAAACGGTTTTGGCTAATCCAAACCCTGCAGAGGACTAATTTCCATGCATGTTCTTGTGTTAGGCGCGGGCCAACTTGCTCGCATGATGTCCCTAGCTGGGGCGCCGCTGAATATTGAAATTTCTGCTTTTGATGTTGGCAGCAAAAATATTGTTCACCCATTAACGCAAGCGATTCTAGGTAACGGCTTAGAAAATGCGATAGAGCGTGCGGACGTCATTACTGCTGAATTCGAACATATTCCTCACGATGTACTTGAGGTGTGTGAACGCAGCGGTAAGTTCTTACCGACAACAGAAGCAATTAAAGCCGGCGGTGACCGTCGTCTTGAAAAAGCCCTGTTAGACGAAGCAAATGTGAAAAATGCCAAATACTACGTGATTAACTCTCGCGAAGACTTTGACGCTGCGATCGCTCACGTTGGCTTACCAATGGTATTGAAGAGCACACTTGGTGGTTACGATGGCAAAGGTCAATGGCGCTTAAAAACATTAGACAATGTTGACGCAACTTGGACAGAAATGGCCGAGTGCATCGCCGCAACAGACAACCAAGCCATTGTGGCTGAAGAGTTCGTTCCGTTTGATCGCGAAGTATCACTGGTTGGTGCTCGTGGCGCTAATGGCGAGATTCAAGTGTACCCACTGGCTGAAAATGTTCACACCGACGGCGTGTTAAGCTTATCGACAGCGATTGATGACATTGAACTGCAAGAGCAAGCGAAAACCATGTTCACCGCAGTTGCAGAACGTTTGGACTACGTTGGCGTGCTTGCACTTGAGTTCTTTGATGTTCAAGGTTCACTGCTAGTTAATGAGATTGCACCACGAGTTCATAACTCTGGTCACTGGACGCAACAAGGCGCAGAGACTTGTCAGTTTGAAAACCACCTACGTGCCGTATGTGGCATGCCACTAGGCAGCACTAAACTGATTCGTCCAACCGCAATGATCAACATTCTTGGTGAAGATACCCTACCTGAAGCGATTCTGGCTCAAGGTGGTTGTCATGTTCATTGGTATGGCAAAGAGAAGCGTGCAGGTCGTAAGATGGGCCACATTAACGTGAGCGCTGACTACAACGCAGAGCTGCAAAGAGCGTTGTGCTCATTGGCTGAGATTCTTGATAAACAAGCCTACCCTGCTGTGCATGAGTTTGCTGAGCAGATGAAGTAAGCCTACATTGGCTTATTGATATAAAAAGTTTATTGGATACAAAAACGGCGCTCAGTGAGCGCCGTTTTTTTGTGTCTATAATATCGAGTTATTGAGATTGAATGTGGTGACACTTGCGATCTGCGCATTGCTTCTTGGTACCACTGGCCGTTTTCTTCTCCAGTAACAGTGGGAACTGGCACTCTTCACAGCGTCCTATAACTGGTGGCTGATTAACGGCAAACTTACACTTAGGGTAGTTACCACACGCATAGAAGATTTTGCCATAGCGAGATTTACGCTCAACCAAGTGACCTCGACCACACTCAGGGCAGGCAACAAGTGGCTGTTCTTCAGGTTGTTCTTTCGGTTGATCCAAAGATTCGATGTGATTACACGTTGGGTAACTACTACAACCAATGAACATCCCAAAGCGACCTTGCCTTAATACCAATTCGTTTTGGCATTTAGGACACGGCACGCCCAGCTCTTTCACCACATGACCATCATTTTGATGAAGAGGCTTGATGTAATCACAGCTCGGATACTGCTTACAGCCTAAAAATGGGCCGTGCTTGCCATGGCGAAGCTGAAGCTCTCCACCGCACTGTGGACATGGTTCATGCTCTAATGCATGTTCATGTGCTGAAAAAAGCTGATTATCAATCTTACTACTCATGACAAGCCTGTATTAATGCAAGATACCTTGCTCTTTGGTGTACAACAGCTCTTCCATTTGCGTGTAAGCACTTTCATTACCCGGCACATTAAATAGTACCATTAAGATAATCCACTTCAGATCATCCAACTCAAATTCATTGGTCTCTAACCCCATGACACGATCAATCACCATTTCACGAATCTCTGTCGTGAGGACGTTGATCTGCTCAAGGAACAACAAGAAACCACGACACTCCATATTAATACGTGATATCTCTTTACTTGTGTAAACACGCATCGAGGTATTAGAGCACATAGTAATCGCCGCTTGGTTATCGGTATCTTGCAGTGCAGCAAGGTCTTCTAACCAATGGAGAGCCTTATAAATATCATCTTGGTGAAACCCCGCTCGAAGAAGTTCATCTTCAAGTTCGTCTTGATCCACCTGCAATTCAGAATCGCTATGGATGTAGGTTTCAAACAAGTACATCAGTATGTCCATCATCATAGCTTAGCCTCTCCCCTTTCGAATATAGCCACCGGAAACTGCAACAACATGCCCTGAGAGCTCAAGCTCTAAAAGCTGCATCATGACTTCATGCACAGGTATATGGGTTCTCTGTGCCAAAATATCAACGGGTGTCGCCTCTAATCCTACGTTAGCTAACAGCTGTGGAAATGGCAATTGTTCATTTTCACCCTCATTCGGCGTAGGTTCGAATAAGCTCTGCTGCTGATCTATAGACCAGTTTAACAGACTCTTTATTTCAATCAGAACATCTTGAGCATTTTGCACTAAACATGCTCCAGCTTTGATGAGACTGTTACCTCCGCGACTGGTTGGGCTATGAATAGAACCGGGCAGCGCAAACACTTCTCGACCTTGCTCCATGGCATAGCGAGCGGTAATTAAAGAGCCACTCTTCTCAGCCGCTTCCACCACCAAGGTTCCTAACGACAAGCCACTTATAATACGGTTACGACGGGGGAAATGTTCAGGTCTTGGTTTAGCACTCGGTCGAAACTCTGAAATCAGCGCTCCGTTCTCACAGATCCTCTCAGCTAGATTTCGGTGGCGGGCAGGATAAATGGAGTCCAAGCCAGACCCCAACACTGCAAAAGTTTCCCCTCTTTTATCTAGAGCACCATCATGAGCATAGCCATCGATACCTAAAGCTAAGCCACTGGTGACAATTAAACCGTTTTGGACAAACTCTTTGGCGAAGGACTTGGCGGTCTGCAGTCCTTCAATACTGGCATTGCGGCTGCCGACCATCGCGATTTGAGGCTCGATCAGTTTTTCAACGTGACCTTTAACGAAAAGAACACTGGGCGCAGAGGCAATCTCATTAAGCAGTTTGGGATAATGTGGGCAATTAGGGGTAATGATGTGATGGTTAGGCTGTTTTGCTTGCCATGATAAGCAAGCCTCCACTTCTCTTGGGGCTTGCTCTCTTAGATAAGAAATTTGTTTGCCTGATAAACCCATCACTTGCAGCTGCTGGCTTGAGTAGCCAACAATGTTCGAAGGGGAATCGATACTCAGCAGGCGAGAAAGGCGTTTGCCACCCAATTGAGGAACAAAACTTAGAGTTAGCCAAGCACTCAGTTGTTGCTCATTCACTCGGTGCCCTTAACCTCTTCTGTCAAAGCAAGATCCAAAGGCGATACTGCCAGAATGCCCTTGCTAACAGGCTTAGAGCTCTGAGTGATCAACGCGAGGCTAAAATACTCATAAGGACGAATGACCATCAAGCTACCCAGCGAGGTACTTGGCAATTGCACCTTATCGCTCGCCGCAGACTCTTTATAACTGTATTCACCTTGCTTACCAAACACCACCGCACCGCTTTCGCTGAGGGTAAACATAGAACCTTGGCGAAGGTTATCCTGTGAACCTTTGTTGATCACCACTACCTGATTCTTCGCGCTGTACTGGCTGCCATCTAATGAGCCCAAGATATTAGCAAACTGACCTGCCGCACTAGGTGCAGGATAAAACGTGGTAGAGAGCTTCACCTGATCAACACCAAGTTCTGGTAGCACAAGGTCATTAAGCAGTACCTCTTGCAGCTGAGTGTCTATCTGCAAGCTGCTGAACTCAGCATCCACCTCTTTTAAGCGCGCAGTGGCGACCAGTCGCAAAGAGGTCATACTTGCTTGGGGTTGCTGCCGTTGGTAGGTTTCAACTGCGCGGTAGATACCCCACTTTTGATGTTGTTGGTTGCCCGAGATAAACAACCGGTCTTCACCCGATAAGAATCTCTTCCCATCACTCGTTCCTAATACTCGTTGTGCCGATTCGATATCTTGCTGCTCTACCAAGCGATCAGACTGTAAATAAGGTAGAACCAGTCCCTCGTTGACGGTAGGTACTGCTTTCTTCTCAGAAACACGAATCTTAGGGCTGAGTTTGATAACAGGCTTGAGGCTCAAGACAGGTTCACCATTAATCCAAACCAACGACAGTTTGTCTCCGGGATAAATAAGGTGAGGATTTTCTATCTCAGGGTTTACCTGCCATAACCTTGGCCACAACCATGGACTATCGAGATACATCGCAGAGATATCCCACAAAGTATCGCCCTTAACCACCACATACGCCTCAGGTGCGCCCTGTTTAATGGTTAAAGGTTGCTCACTATTTTCAGCCGTAGCGGCGAACGAAATCGAGGCACAAATAAGAGATAAAGCAGGCAATAAATGACGCATGACCTAGGTTCCTTGGTCTGAATATATGACATCTGATTGGAGAATTACCTTCAGGATGCTGTCATTTGACCTCTAAAATGTCTAGAATTGAGCCAACAAGGTTTAAGCTGTTTCGGCACAGTTCAATATTTCGAGTGTATATGTCTGTATTACAAGTATTAACATTACCAGATGATCGTCTACGTACCGTGGCGAAACCGGTAAAAGAAGTTACCCCAGAGATTCAAAAGTTCGTTGATGACATGATTGAAACCATGTACGACGAAGAAGGTATCGGCCTTGCGGCAACGCAAGTAGATTTCCACCAACGCATCGTTGTTATCGATATTTCAGAAACACGTGATGAGCCAATGGTGCTTATCAACCCTGAAATTACTGAGAAGCGCGGCGAAGATGGAATCGAAGAAGGCTGCCTATCTGTACCAGGCGCTCGAGCTCTAGTACCTCGCGCTGCAGAAGTAACGGTTAAAGCACTAGACCGTGACGGCAACGAATTCACATTCGACGCTGACGACCTTCTGGCTATCTGTGTTCAGCACGAACTTGACCACCTAGAAGGCAAGTTGTTTGTTGATTACCTATCGCCACTAAAGCGTAAACGTATCCAAGATAAGCTAGCGAAGATTAAACGTTTCAACGAGAAACAAGGTTAATAACCGCTGCTATTACTAAATTAGAAGGAAGCCTACCTTGAGTCAGTCTTTAAGAATTGTCTTTGCAGGTACTCCGGATTTCGCCGCCCGTCACTTGGCGGCGTTGTTGTCTTCGGAGCATGAAGTTGTTGCTGTTTACACACAGCCAGATCGCCCAGCAGGCCGCGGTAAAAAACTCACTGCGAGCCCAGTAAAAAACATCGCACTTGAAAACAATATTCCGGTTTACCAACCAGAAAACTTCAAGTCAGATGAGGCTAAGCAAGAGCTAGCTGAATTGAACGCTGACATCATGGTTGTTGTCGCTTACGGCTTATTGCTTCCGCAGGTTGTATTAGATACGCCTCGCTTAGGTTGTATCAACGTACATGGCTCTATCCTACCGCGCTGGCGTGGTGCTGCTCCGATTCAACGCTCTATTTGGGCAGGTGATAAAGAGACAGGCGTGACGATCATGCAGATGGATATCGGCCTAGATACTGGCGACATGCTAAGCATCGCAACGCTGCCTATCGAAGCGACAGATACTAGCGCATCAATGTACGAGAAGTTAGCGGGTCTTGGCCCTGACGCGCTTGTTGAATGTCTAGCGGACATCGCTTCTGGCAAAGCAGTTGCAGAAAAGCAAGACGATGAGCTTGCGAACTACGCGAAGAAGCTAAGCAAAGAAGAAGCGCGTATCAACTGGAGTGATGAAGCTGCGCATATTGAACGCTGCGTTCGTGCCTTCAACCCATGGCCAATGAGCCACTTTGAAGCTGCTGAGAACAGCATCAAAGTATGGCAAAGCCGTGTGGCAGAGCAAACTTCTGATAAGCCTTCAGGTACAATTCTGCAAGCGGATAAAACTGGTATCTACGTAGCGACAGGACAAGGCGTACTTGTTCTTGAACAGCTACAAGTTCCAGGTAAGAAAGCCATGTCAGTTCAGGATATCTTGAACTCACGTGCAAGCTGGTTTGAAGTTGGTACTCAACTTTCTTAACCGCTTTAAAGCTACTCAATATGCACTTAAAAATGTGTAGCTTGTAAAAACACAGTTTAGAAAACCTTTACGAGGGCAGAGATGTCCTCATGTATTCAAATAAATATTCGGTACCCCTCATGAATGTTCGCGCTGCTGCTGCAAATGTCCTATTCCAAGTTGTCGATAAAGGCCACTCTCTTTCACACGCTCTCCCTGCGGCTCAAAAAACGATCCGTCCGCGAGACCATGCTCTACTGCAAGAGATTTGCTACGGCGCACTTCGTTATCTGCCTCGTTTAGAGTCAATCGCTAACGAACTGATGGAAAACCCGCTTAAAGGTAAAAAGCGTGTATTCCACCACCTAATCTTGGTGGGCATTTACCAACTAAGCTTCATGCGTATCCCTTCGCATGCCGCGGTTGCTGAAACGGTTGAGGGTACTAAGACACTGCGCGGTCCAAGCCTGAGTGGTTTGATCAACGCTGTGTTACGTAGCTACCTACGTGACCAAGAAGAACTAGACGAGAAAGCCGTTAGCCACAATGCAGGCAAATACGGCCACCCAAGCTGGATTCTAAAAATGCTTCAAGAGAGCTACCCAGATCAATGGGAGCAACTGGTTGAAGCAAACAACAGCAAGGCACCAATGTGGCTGCGCGTTAACCGCCAACACCACACTCGTGACGAGTATGTTGAACTACTTAAAAACGAAAACATTGAATACACATTGCACCCAGAAGCAGCCGATGCCATAAAATTAGCTGCACCTTGTGATGTTACTTTGCTTCCTGGCTTCGACAGAGGTTGGGTATCAGTGCAAGACGCTGCCGCTCAGCTTTCGGTTGACTACCTAACACCAAAAGATGGTGAGCTGATCTTAGATTGTTGTGCTGCGCCAGGTGGTAAAACGGCACACATTCTTGAGCACACTCAAGACACTGAAGTGGTTGCGATTGACTGCGACATTAAACGTCTAGACCGCGTTTACGATAACCTTGAGCGTCTACAACTGCGTGCCGACGTAATTTGTGGTGATGCTCGCTACCCAGAAGAGTGGTGGATGGGTGATAAGTTCGACCGTATCCTACTTGATGCACCTTGTTCAGCGACTGGCGTCATTCGCCGTCACCCTGACATTAAGTGGCTACGCCGTGCCTCTGATATTGATGCACTAGCAGAGCTGCAAAGTGAGATTTTGGATGCAATGTGGCGCCAGCTAAAAGAAGGCGGCACCATGGTTTATGCGACATGCTCTATCACGCCGCAAGAAAACGTGCTGCAAGTGAAAGCATTCTTAGAGCGTACCGTGAACGCAACGCTGGTTGGGTCTGATATCGAAAAACCGGGTCGTCAAATACTGCCTGGTGAAGAAGATATGGATGGCTTCTACTACGCAGTTCTAGTAAAACAAGCATAACAACTAACAGCGGCTAAGAATTTATTTCTTAGCCGCTGTTTCTTTCTAGTGCATTATCAAAGCGAAAAGAGATCACTAGAATTACAACGGCAAAAAATAAGAGAAAGGCTATGAAGATCATTATTCTAGGTGCTGGACAAGTTGGCGGTACCCTTGCTGAAAACCTAGTGGGTGAAAACAATGACATCACGATCGTCGACCGTAATGCCGACCGACTTCGTGAACTTCAGGACAAATACGACCTTAGGGTTGTAAACGGTTATGCCAGCCACCCGAACACACTACGTGAAGCGGGCGCGCAAGATGCCGACATGTTGGTTGCCGTAACCAACATGGATGAAACCAACATGGCCGCATGTCAGGTTGCCTTCTCTCTGTTTAATACGCCAAACCGAATTGCTCGTATTCGTTCTCCTCAATATCTAGAAGAGAAAGAAGCGCTCTTCAAATCAGGTGCTATCCCAGTCGATCACCTGATTGCACCCGAAGAGCTAGTGACCAGCTACATCGAGCGCCTGATTCAATATCCAGGTGCACTGCAGGTTGTGAGTTTTGCTGAACAGAAGGTTAGCCTAGTAGCAGTAAAAGCCTACTACGGTGGTCCACTGGTTGGTAACGCACTGTCTGCTTTGCGTGAGCATATGCCGCACATCGATACTCGTGTTGCCGCGATTTTCCGTCAAGGTCGCCCTATTCGCCCACAAGGCACCACCATCATTGAAGCCGATGATGAAGTGTTCTTCGTCGCAGCGAGTAACCATATCCGCTCAGTAATGAGTGAACTACAACGCCTAGAGAAGCCGTACCGCCGCATCATGATTGTTGGCGGTGGTAACATTGGTGCAAGCTTGGCTAAACGCCTTGAACAGAGCTACAGTATCAAGCTTATCGAGCGCAGCTACACTCGCGCCGAGAAGCTATCTGAAGAATTAGAAAACACCATCGTATTCTGTGGTGATGCAGCAGACCAAGAGCTGCTGACCGAGGAGAACATCGATCAAGTTGATGTGTTCATCGCCCTAACCAATGAAGATGAAACCAACATCATGTCAGCAATGCTGGCGAAGCGAATGGGTGCCAAGAAGGTAATGGTACTGATTCAACGTGGCGCTTATGTCGACCTTGTTCAGGGTGGTGTGATTGATATTGCTATCTCGCCACAGCAAGCGACCATTTCTGCGCTGCTTACTCACGTTCGTCGTGCTGATATCGTAAACGTATCCTCTCTACGTCGCGGCGCTGCAGAGGCGATCGAAGCGATTGCTCACGGTGACGAAACCACCTCTAAAGTGGTTGGCCGAGCGATTGGCGACATCAAGTTACCACCGGGCACCACTATTGGTGCGATTGTTCGCGGAGAAGAAGTACTTATCGCGCACGATAGAACCGTAATCGAACAGGATGACCACGTAGTGATGTTCCTAGTGGACAAGAAATACGTACCGGATGTTGAGTCTCTATTCCAACCGAGCCCGTTCTTCTTATAGCCTTGTTCTCGTGAGCTTCTTCTCGCAACTTTCTTTTGTGAGAACGGCGCTCCGGCACAAAGCTGTAATCAATTAAAGCTATGGTCTATTAAGCTATGGTCAACTTTCGTCCGATATTATTAGTGATAGGGTTAGTGTTATCAAAACTCGCCCTTTTCATGTACATCCCTACATTGGTTGCCTTTTTCACAGGCACCGGTGGCTTCCTCGAGTTTGGTCAGTCGGTAGTGATCACGCACATTGTGGCGTTCATCTGCTTGAGCTTAGGCCGTTCAGCTAAGTTCCGACTTGGGGTACGGGATATGTTCCTGATCACCTCTCTGGTATGGACGATAGCCAGTGCCTTTGCTGCACTGCCGTTTGTCTTCATCAACCACATCAGCTTCATTGACGCCTATTTTGAAACCATGTCTGGTATCACCACGACAGGCTCAACCGTATTAAGCGGCTTAGACAGCATGGCTCCAAGTATTCTGTTGTGGCGTTCAATACTGCAATGGTTAGGTGGTATCGGCTTCATCGTGATGGCGGTAGCGGTTCTACCAATGCTCAACGTCGGTGGTATGCGCCTGTTCCAAACCGAATCATCCGATTGGTCAGATAAAAGTAGCCCACGAGCGAAAACAGTCGCGAAAAACATCGTGGCGGTTTATTTGGTTCTGACAGGCTTATGCATTATTAGTTATTTGTTTGCAGGCATGGGCATCTTTGATGCGATCAATCACGCGTTCACAACACTGTCGACGGGTGGTTACTCAACATCAGATAGCTCAATGAACCACTTCTCCAACAGCGCTCACTGGGTAGGAACCCTGTTCATGTTCCTTGGCGGTCTGCCATTCCTACTGTTTGTCAGCGCACTGCGTGGTAGAAAACTCTCAATCCTCTACAAAGACGCGCAAGTGAGAGGCTTCACGTATCTATTCTTAGTCACCAGTGCCGTGATATCGACATGGTTGGTGGTTAGAGATGACTACACAGTCATGGATGCGATGCGTGTTTCGATGTTCAACATTGTATCTGTTGTGACTACAACCGGTTTTGGCTTAGAAGACTTCACCGCGTGGGGCGCACTGCCAACCACCTTATTTGCGTTTCTAATGATGGCGGGCGCGTGCTCGGGTTCAACCTCTGGTGGTATCAAGATCTTCCGCTTCCAGATCGCGATGACCATGCTTCATAAACAGATGATGAAACTGATTCACCCGTCGGGCGTATTTGTTCAACGCTATAACCAACGACCAGTGAATGACGACATTGTGCGTTCACTGGTCGCATTTGGTTTGATGTTCTTTATTACGATTATCCTAATTGCAGGCGGCTTGAGCGCAATGGGACTTGATCCCGTGACCAGTATATCTGGCGCTATCACAGCCGTTGCCAACGTTGGTCCAGGTATGGGCAGCGTGATCGGTCCAACCGGGAACTTTGCTCCACTGCCCGACGCTGCTAAATGGTTGCTAAGCTTAGGAATGCTGATGGGGCGACTCGAGATACTGACGCTCATTGTTCTATTTTTCCCAGCCTTTTGGCGACGCTAACCAAGCACAAAATCAAGGAAACACAGATGAAATCATACGTACTTCTCGCTGGCGCATTGCTCGCAAACTCAGTATTCGTAAGTTCTGCCTTTGCTGATCAAATGGTCACACTGCCTGATGGAAAACAAGTGTTACTCAAAGATGATTTTACTTGGCAATACGTGGCACCGAAGCAAACGGAAACAGCAGCGACAACATCAGAGATCGAAGCGCCTATTGCAGCAGCCCCTGTCGTAGCCGTACCTGTCGCAACGAACACGCGTGGCACTACGATTGTGGTTAATAGTAAAAAGCCAAGCTTACAGCTGTCTCAGTCAGGAGTGGATGTTGTACTGGGTGCAAGTCGCTATGAAGACGGTGAGCTTATCATTCCGACAGCCATCACTAACCAAGGCACTCAAGCGGTCATTTTGGTATCACTTAACATCAGCGTATTTACTGCAGAAGGTGAGTTGTTGGCAGAAGAAGAAGTTGCTGTGTGGAAATCAATCAAACGAATGGCCGACACATACCTACGACCAAAGACGGGTGAAGAAGGCAAGCTCATCAAGCTCGACCTAGAACAACACCCTGAATATCAGATTAAAGCTGAGATTACTGAGGTGCTGACTCGTTAAACCGGAGTCACGTACAGATAGATAGCGAAGAAATGGCAAGCGCAGCCCGCCAACACAAACAAATGCCAGATGGCATGATTGTAAGGGATGCGTTTTGCCACATAGAAAATCACACCCAACGAGTAAATCACGCCACCGAGTGCTAGTAGCACCAAACCACCCATCTCGATATTCATCGCCAGTTGATAAACCACAATCAGCGATAACCAACCCATCGCCAAGTAAGTCACCAATGACAAACGCTTAAATCGGTAGACGAAGGCAATCTTCATAATGATTCCGACTAGCGCGATACCCCAAATCACTGCCATCAAACCCATCGCCAATGGTGTTCTTAAACTCACCAATAAAAATGGCGTGTAACTGCCCGCGATCAATAAGTAGATCGCACAGTGATCGAGAGTTTTCAGTAATCGCTTGGTCTTTTCTGTGGTGATCGAGTGATAAAGCGTGGAAGCGAGAAAGAGTAGGATAATACTGCTGCCATATACCGCCATACTCGCAATAGTCAGTATGTCGGCTTGATGGTCAAACGCACGAATCAGCAGCAGGATTAAACCAACCACGCCAAGCACAACACCCAAGCCATGGGTTATCGCATTGGCGCGTTCTTCGATGTCACTGTATTCGCTCGCCGATGATGCAGACATGATTATCCTACTAGAGTAAATGTTCGATTTGCCTAGTATTGCACATTAAGCTTACACGTGTAAGCTTAAGTTTTTATGACATCTTTTATGACATTAATAACGCCTAAACGGTGTGATGAAGCTAAGGTCTCTAAAGCTACAGAACCAAAGAGCTAACTAAGATGCGTTGTCTAGATACTCAAGTACCATCTTGCCCGCATCTTGTGGTGACGTATCCAATGGCACACTCAATTGACGCTGCAGTTGGCCAATGCCTAACAAGCTCGCCAACATGCCTTTTGCACCATCGCGATTGCGGTCTATCTCAAACCACAGCTTAAGCTCCGTATCATCACGATGAGCAACCACTTCCAGCTCACGCCAGCGGCCATGATAAGGGCCTGTGGTTGGAACAAATTCAAACTCTTGTACAAACGGTAATTCAAAGCCATCTACCGCTTCACATTCAACTTGGCGAATACGCAGACCTTGAGCTTCGAGTTCGTTAAAAATGCCATCAAGTAGCGCATCAGGACGAACCGTTAAAATATCCTTATCCGAAGGGTCAATCGCCATCGCAATATCGAGCCCGGTTTCAAGCCACACCTTTGAGTCACCAATCGTCACTGGGGTATTCAACGGCACATCAAACTCGCATTCAAAGTCACGAGTTTCTCCCGGCTGAATCACAAAGGAATACGGCAGGCTCCATTTGGCCAACGAGTATGTTTGGTGCATTCGACGTGTTTGACCGCCCTCTTGCCTTTGCGAATTCATAGTAATTTCTTTGACGTAACGACAGCACAAGTTGAGATCGATATTGTCGATCTCTTGTGGCTGAGCGCCACCATAGACATGCACAATAATGCTCGCCTTCTTGCCTGGATAAAGCACTTCCTGTTGCAATACAGAATCCACCTTGGCAGATCCAATTCCAAAACTTGCTAACGTTTTCTTTAAGAACGACATATGCACCTCCTTTAAAGCATCATCTTAAGCCTGAAAGAGGTTCAAACTCAAATATACTGCTCACACTATTTTAGCTCTAATATCGTCTATTTATCACTCAGGCGTCGATCGATAACTTAGATAGTGATAATCTAAGCCTTGATATGCATGCATATCATTATCCTGATTTATTTTTCGGATTGGCGAAAGCCAGACGAGTGACGCTTCAAGCAATTGAGGTGGAGCTCATGGTAAATCAGGCCATTAGATTGGCAATGGATATGCCTGACCGTTAGGTAAATTAATGCGCCCAACAGCTGTCAGGTTCTCGCACACCAACCGTAGTGCGATGCGTCGTCGTAGTGGCTTTGTTGCTGCTCCAACGGCTAAGAAATTGGCTCCTACAATGACTCTAGTTAAGAAGACTGCTTTATTAGCACCGACTACAACGAAAGTGATTAAAGCCGCTTAACAAAAAGCGCAGTTTTTACTGCGCTTTTTTCTTGCCCGCTCCCATCTTGAAATGTGTTTACACATTGGTATTCCCTACCCGATTTGATACCTTAGCCACAAATCATTATAAAATTTGTGGAGAAATAAAGTATGAAGTGTCACCGCATTGAAGAACTGCTTGAACTGATGGAGCCTGAGTGGCAGAAAGATCAAGAGCTTAACCTATTAGAGTTCATCATTAAACTATCAAAAGAAGCGGGCTACCAAGGCAAGCTTGAAGAACTGACTGACGATGTTCTTATCTATCACCTAAAAATGCGCAACAGCGAAAAAGATGAGATGATCCCGGGCCTGAAAAAAGACCAAGAAGATGATTTCAAAACCGCAATTCTAAAAGCACGTGGCCTTCTTTAGTCGCCCGTTAGTTTAGAGCTCAATTGCCGTATAGATAAAACACTCAATTTTAAAAAGCGACCACCAGGTCGCTTTTTTGTTTCTGTTCGCTATTTTTTCGTCACAACTGTTATGACTTTTGTTGTTAAAGGTTGATAGCGTTAAAGAAATGAGAACAAGATTGTCGCTATAATCGCCATCCATAAGAATCTTCTAAAATAATAAGAGTGAGTGCGATAACAACAAATGCACCAAGCTCAATTTCAACAGGTTCTCTAAACCATACTTTCAAGTAATGTCGTCATGCCCGACTTAACCGGGCAAACAAGCCACAAAAAGGATAGTCCATGAGTCAGGATAAAATCGATATCAAAGATGTGACTCCTAAAACCTTTAACCCGAAAACACATAAAGGTAATGGAGATCGATTTAACCCAAGTAACCGAATCTATGTTCGAGAAAGCAAAGGTAAATTCCAACAACTGCGTCGCTATGGCGGTTGGTTCTTACTTTTACTTTTTGCGCTTATCCCATGGATTCCCTTTGGTGAACGTCAAGCGATCTTGCTCGATATCGGCAGCCAACAGTTCAACTTCTTTGGCACCACCTTATACCCGCAAGATCTGACCCTACTCGCGATCCTATTTATGATTGCCGCGTTTGGCCTGTTTTTCATAACCACCTTCTTAGGCCGTGTCTGGTGTGGCTATTTATGCCCACAAACCGTCTGGACCTTCATGTATATCTGGTTCGAAGAGAAGCTAGAAGGCGCTGCCAATAAGCGAAGAAAACAAGACTCGGGCAAACTGACGAGCAATTTAATCCTCAGAAAAACCATCAAACACATTGCGTGGTGGGCGATAGCCATTGCGACGGGCTTAACCTTTGTTGGTTACTTCATCCCAATCAAAGAGTTAGTGGTTGGCTTCTTTACCTTTAACTCGTCTTTCTGGCCGGTGTTTTGGGTACTGTTCTTTGCTGGATGTACTTATGCCAATGCGGGTTGGATGCGTTCAATTGTTTGTCTGCACATGTGTCCTTACGCGCGTTTCCAGTCGGCAATGTTCGATAAAGACACCTTCATCGTTGGTTACAACACAGAACGTGGTGAAAGCCGTGGCCCTCGCTCTCGTAAAGCCGATCCAAAAGAGCTTGGTCTAGGCGACTGTATTGACTGTAATCTGTGTGTACAAGTGTGCCCTACGGGTATCGATATCCGTGACGGCCTGCAATACGAGTGTATTAACTGCGGCGCGTGTATTGATGCCTGTGACAACACGATGGAGCGTATGGGCTATGAGAAAGGCCTGATCAATTACACCACCGAGCACAGACTTGAAGGTCACTCGACCAAGGTAATGCGTCCCAAGCTGTTGGGCTATGGCGCTATCTTGATCGTGATGCTGGGCTTGTTCTTCGCCCAAATCGCGAGCGTTGATCCTGCCGGCCTAAGTGTTCTGCGTGACCGAAACCAACTGTTTAGAGTCAATAACCAAGGGTTGGTTGAAAACACCTACACCTTGAAAGTGATCAACAAGACTCAACAAGAGCAAGAGTACAAACTCGATGTTAGCGGACTGCCCGATTCTATCTGGTATGGTAAACAGACGATTACTGTCGATCCAGGCGAGGTTTTGAACCTACCTATCAGTTTGGGCGCCGACCCAGAAAAACTGAGCTCACCAGTTTCGACAATTCAGTTTATACTCTCGGATAATGAAGAGTTTACGATGGAAGTCGAAAGCCGCTTTATCAAGAAGCTCTGATACCCGCACCGTAGTGCTTGGTATAACAACCCAATAAATGGAAAAAGGCTCAGTAATGAGCCTTTTTTATTCTATGACGATGCAAGCCTTTAACTTTGATAACCTGACTCCTGACTTCATGTGGTACGCACTGGAGAGCATCGGAGTTCGCGCTGAATCCGGGCTTCTCGCTCTCAACAGTTACGAAAACCGTGTCTATCAGTTCACCGATGAAGACCGTAAGCGCTACGTCGTTAAGTTTTACCGTCCACAACGCTGGAACAAGGCACAGATCCAAGAAGAGCATGACTTCGCACTCGAGCTTATCGAACAAGAGATGCCGGTTGCGCCTCCAATGCGAATCAACGGTGCAACCTTACATGAATACCAAGGCTACCTATTTGCACTATTTGAAAGTGTTGGCGGCAGACAGTATGAAGTTGACAATCTAGATCAATTGGAAGGCGTAGGACGCTTTCTTGGTCGTATTCATAAAGCCAGCGCGGGAAGAACATTCCAGCATCGCCCGACCATCAGCTTAGATGAATACCTTTATCAGCCACGTAAGATTCTAGAGAACTCTCAGTTTATCCCGACGCACCTAGAAAATGCCTTCTTCAATGACGTTGACCTTCTGATCAAAGAGCTAGAGAGCCAGTGGCCGAGCAACATTGAGAATATCCGCCTGCACGGTGACTGCCACCCTGGCAATATTTTGTGGCGCGATGGGCCAATGTTCGTCGATCTTGATGACGCACGTAACGGCCCTGCGATACAAGATCTGTGGATGCTGCTCAATGGCGAGCGCCAAGATAAGCTGATGCAACTGGATATTTTGCTAGAGAGTTACCAAGAGTTTTGCGATTTTAATACCGCACAACTGAAACTAATCGAACCACTACGCGGTCTACGTATGGTGCATTACATGGCATGGTTGGCGAAACGATGGCACGATCCTGCGTTTCCTCTGGCCTTCCCGTGGTTTAATGATCCGAAATATTGGGAGCAACAAGTACTTGCTTGTAAAGAGCAAATTGCTACCCTGCAAGAGCCACCACTTTCGTTAATGCCTCAGTGGTAACAGCAATCGCAACATACAACTAGATAAAAATTCAAACATAATGGAGATTGGATAAATGAAAAAGCTATTCGCATTTTTCTCATTGATCATGTTGAGCCTTACCGCTCACGCTGCGAAATTTAACGAAGGTGAACACTACAAAGTTCTCGACCTAGAAGCATCAAAAAAACCAATGGTGACAGAGTTCTTCTCTTTTTACTGCCCACACTGTAATAGCTTTGAGCCAATCATCCAGCAGCTAAAACAACAGCTACCTAAAGACGCTAAGCTACAGAAGAACCATGTTTCATTCATGGGTGGCAACATGGGTCTGCCAATGAGCAAAGCTTACGCGACAATGATTGCACTGAAAGTTGAAGATAAAATGGTGCCAGTGATGTTTAACCGCATCCACACAATGAACAAGCCACCACGTGATGAAGAAGAACTGCGTCAAATCTTCCTAGACGAAGGCGTTGATGCGAAGAAATTCGATGCTGCGTATAACGGCTTTGCTGTAGATTCTATGGTTCGTCGCTTCGACAAAGCATTCAAAGACAGCGGCCTTTCAGGTGTACCCGCTGTTGTGGTTAACAACCGCTACCTAGTAGAAGCTCAAGGTATCAACTCTCTTGATGAGTACTTCGAGCTCGTGAACTTCTTATTAAAGAAGTAAGCCATTGATGAAAGGAAGCTTCGGCTTCCTTTTTTTTGCTAGTTCAAAAATCATTATTGATAAATAATTAACCTGGAAGTTTAAAGCTTTACTGCTATTAATAACCCGTCCTAAGAACCGGTGGGCAAGGAGCCCTTGAATGAAAATAAAAATAACTCTCTTGGCATTGAGCGTTGCGGCTTCTCCCGCTTTTGCCAAGCTTGCAGACCAACAAGGTTTCAGTGGTGAAATCTCTCTCAATACCGGGGTTACCTCTTCCACCTCGAACTTTAATACCGATGCTGATAGCAATCTTTCATCCACAGATCAGAAGGCTTCTTCGGAAAGCTCTTTTCTGGTTGCTCCTTTAGGTAGTGTTGCTTATACCTTTGGTGAAAAGCTAAACCATCAGGTATACACAGGTACCGCGCGAGATGATGTAGCAACAGGTACTGTAGTTCTCGAAGTCGGTTACAAATACCAACTTGAGTCAGGCATGGTGATCGACGCTTCACTGCTGCCAACCATTATGTCTGGTGAAACTTGGGCTGATCCATACAACACCACATCAGCTCGCACCAAGACCGATGAAACTGGCAATGCGTTTCGTTTGAAGCTAAGCAACATTGCGGGCTCAGCTTTCTCGCTAGACATGGCCTATGCGACCAAAGATGTCGACAAGGATGATATTCAAGATCAAGAGCTCAAACGAGATGCCAATACTCTCTACTTGAAAGGTCAATATCGCCTGCCACTTAGTCGTACCATGATGCTTATTCCATCCGTCATCTATCAAACACGTGATGCTGATGGTAAAGCTGAATCTTACGACCAATTCGGTGGTGAGGTAAGCTTGTTTGGTGGCATGGGGCGTCACAAGTACGCACTAACAGCGGGTTACAACCAACGCTCTTACGATGCGAGCAACCCGATCTACGACAAGAAACGCAGCGACGACAATATCAACCTATTCGCCGCCTATGAGTATGATCAATTCATGGATTGGGAAAACTGGTCGTTTATTTCACTGGCAGGCTACGGCACCAGCGACTCGAACATTACCTTCTACGACGAGTCTCAATATATAGTTTCAGTTGGCTTGAACTACAAGTTCTAACCTTAGCGAGTATGAACTGCAATCCAACGAAAGCCTGCATCTAAGCAGGCTTTTTCTGCTTGCTAGACAGCTTGAGCCGTGAGTTGTTTCAGCAAGCGATCCATCGCGCGATAGCCTAGCGCTTCTGATAGATGTTTCTTTTCGATCTGCTCGTTACCGTCAAGGTCGGCAATGGTTCGTGCCACCTTAATAATTCGATGATAAGCACGAATCGATAAACCCAAGCGATGTAGTGCTGTCTCAAGAAACTCTGCATCTTCGCGTCGCAGTGGGCAATACTTCTCAATTTCTCGGCTACCTAACAGTGCATTCGATTTATGGTTGCGAGATAGCATTAACTCTCGCGCCTGCCTAACCCTTTGCTTAACTACTTGAGTGGTTTCACCGCGATCACCGCCTTCGGCCAACATTCCTTTTGGCAACAGAGGTATCTCCAATGACATATCGAACCTATCCAGCAAGGGCCCAGATAAGCGATTGAGGTAACGCAGAATGATCTGTGGGTTGGCGCGCGCCTGGTTACCTTCGTAATAACCCGTTGGACTTGGGTTAAGTGCACCGACCAATTGAAAACGCGCAGGAAAACGAGTCTTGCCCGCAGCACGGGAGATAATGATCTCGCCCGACTCTAGTGGCTCTCGTAATGAATCAAGCACCTTGCGCTCAAACTCCGGCATCTCATCTAAGAACAATAAGCCGTTATGCGCTAAAGAGATCTCTCCGGGGCGAGGCACCGAACCACCACCCACTAATGCCGCCATTGAACTGGAATGGTGAGGAGAGCGAAAAGGTCGTTGCTTCCAGTTGTATTGATTGATTTCTTGTTGCGTTAACGAGGCCACCGACGCGGTTTCCATCGCTTCGTCATCACTCATTTCAGGTAATAGGTCACGCAGTCGAGAAGCGAGCATAGTTTTTCCGGTTCCGGGTGGGCCAAGAAACAATAAGTTATGATTCCCAGCAGCGGCTATCTCTAGAGCTCGCTTTCCTTGTTGTTGGCCGATAATATCTTGTAGGTCGCGAAGCACTGAAACATCAGCCTGATGATGTTCCGTTCTATATAGCCCAAGCTGAGCCTGTCCACACATGTCAGCACAAACCTCCAACAAGGTTTGTGCAGATTTATGCGCTCCCTTGCCCACCAGCGCAGCCTGATCACCGTTATGATGTGGGACAACTAAGCATCGCTCTACACTGTCGGCGGCTAACGTCGCAGGCAAAACGCCCTTTACCGAGCGAAGTTCTCCTGACAATGCCAACTCACCGATAAATTCATGTTGAGCTATTTTTGATGTCGGAAGCTGATCTGACGCCACCAAAATCCCAAGCGCGATGGGCAGGTCAAAACGGCCACCTTCTTTGGGCAAATCGGCTGGGGCGAGATTGACCGTGATTCTTTTCGATGGAAACTCAAAGCGAGAATTGATGATCGCGCTTCTCACTCGGTCTTTAGATTCCTTGACCGTTGTTTCAGGTAGACCCACCAGCGTGAAGCCAGGCATTCCGTTGCTTATATGCACCTCAACGGTCACTTCTGGCGCCTCTACACCCACACTAGCTCGGCTATGAATTATCGCGAGTCCCATAACTTTCCTTTGTCTTTGATTTAAAAGTATTCGCTCTGGATATTCGTTGCTCACCAAAGCGATAAGGTTGTTATATAGCTTGGTGGAATGGTATTTTAATGTGAAAAAAGAATGACATTTCCCTTGTCATGCGGCAGATTTGTGTGATAACACTAGAGATGTAGACATTTACTGAAGACAATAAACGAGAAAACTCGAATATTATGATTTTTAACGCTCGCATTTACGCACTGATTAACCTGATTATCGTAGTCATTATTAAGACTGCGCGGGGGCGAGTGGGAAGAAAGTAACCACGAATTAGAAAAAACCCCCGCACTGACAAGTCCGGGGGTTTTTTCTAATTTAAACATTCGATTTTTATATTTTTGAGCATTTTCGGCTTTGCCGATTTACAGGAAGAATGGGAGCACAAGATGTGCAGAGACAAAGGAAACAGTTACCAAAATAAAGGTAATACGGGAGAATTCCGATGAAAGGCGCAGAACTAGTCGTATCCGCACTCAAGCAACAAGGAATTGAGACCGTATTTGGTTACCCCGGTGGTGCCATCATGCCAATCTACGATGCACTCTATGACGGCGGGGTTGAACATATCCTATGTCGCCATGAGCAAGGCGCCGCTATGGCCGCGATCGGCATGGCTAGAGCAACACAAGATGTCGCTGTTTGTATGGCAACCTCGGGACCAGGTGCAACCAACCTAGTTACTGGCCTTGCTGATGCCTTTATGGATTCAATCCCATTGGTTGCTATCACAGGTCAGGTTGCAAGTTCCCACATTGGTACCGATGCATTCCAAGAAATGGATGTGATTGGTATGTCTCTGTCATGTACTAAACACAGCTACCTAGTAACTGATATTGAAGAGCTAGCTCCAACCCTCGCTGAAGCGTTTGTGGTAGCAAAGTCTGGCCGCCCTGGCCCGGTTATCGTCGATATCGCTAAAGACGTTCAACTAGCAGAAGCACCTGTTAACGCTCTTCCTGAATTTACTCCACCCGCAATTCCTGTTGCGACAACTGATGCCATTGAACAGGCACAGTACTTTTTTTCTCAAGCGACCCGTCCTGTTTTATACGTAGGTGGTGGTGTTCAACTTGCTAAAGCAACCGATGCGGTTCGTGAGTTTTTACGCCTAAACCCAATGCCAGCAGTAAGCACACTGAAAGGCTTGGGCACTATCGAACGTGACGACCCACACTACCTTGGCATGCTGGGTATGCACGGCACTAAAGCCGCTAACCTTGTGGTTCAAGAGAGTGACCTGTTGATTGTTGTCGGTGCTCGTTTTGATGACCGAGTAACTGGCAAACTCGATACCTTTGCGCCGCATGCTAAGGTTATCCATATCGATATCGATGCCGCTGAGTTCAGCAAACTGCGTCTTGCCAATGCGCCAATTCGCGGTGACATCAACAAGATCATGCCTCAACTAGAGCTAAGCCAAGACATCTCCTCTTGGGTTCATCACTCTGAAGGTCTTCGTAGCTCATTCAAATGGCGTTACGACCACCCTGGTGATCTGATTTTTGCTCCACTGCTGTTGAAGCAACTGTCAGACATGATGCCAGCAAGCTCTATCGTATCGACTGATGTGGGCCAACACCAAATGTGGGCAGCTCAGCACATTCAGCCTCGCGATCCACAGAACTTCATTACCTCTGCCGGTTTAGGCACCATGGGCTTTGGCTTGCCAGCTGCAATGGGTGCTTCGGTTGGGCGTCCTGATGACCAATCTATTCTTATCTCTGGTGATGGATCGTTCATGATGAACGTGCAAGAGCTTGGCACGCTGAAACGCCGCCAAATCCCAGTGAAGATGGTACTTCTTAACAACTCTCGCTTGGGTATGGTTCGCCAATGGCAATCGTTGTTCTTCGATGGCCGCCATAGTGAAACTATCCTAGATGACAACCCAGACTTCGTAATGCTAGCGAAAGCGTTCGATATCCCGGGTAAAACCATCACGCGTAAAGAAGAAGTAGAGCCAGCACTAAAAGAGATGCTAGAGAGCAAAACCGCCTACCTACTTCATGTTCTTATCGATGAAGAAGAGAACGTATGGCCACTAGTACCGCCAGGTGCTTCAAACAGTGAGATGTTGGAGAACACATAACATGAAAAGATACCTATTAGACATCAAAGCCGATGATAAGCCTGTACTACTAGAGCGTGTTCTTCGTGTTATCCGCCACCGTGGCTTTATTGTTAAGCAAGTAGCGGGCACTCAAAACCACGAAAGCAAAGTGGCGAGTGTTGAGATCATTGTAGACAGTGACCGTCCGATCTCTTTCTTAGTCAATCAAATCGAAAAGCTGTGGGATGTGCGTACCGTTGACGTTATCTCTATCAGTCGTAATGAATTGCCAAACAACAACTTACAACAAAAGATAAACGCATAAGGAACCACAAACATGACAGCTAAAACGGCAGACTATATTTGGTTTAACGGTGAGATGGTTCCTTGGGCAGAGGCGAACGTTCACGTCCTGACTCACGCAATGCACTACGGTACTTCTGTGTTTGAAGGTGTTCGTTGTTACAACACACCAAAAGGGCCGGTTATCTTCCGTCACCCTGAACACGCTAAGCGCCTAAAAGACTCAGCAAAAATCTACCGCTTCCCTATTCCTTACACAGAGGAAGAAATTATGGAAGCGACTCGCGAAACGCTACGTCAAAATAAGCTAGAGTCAGCGTACATCCGCCCTCTCGGCTTTGTTGGTAACGTAGGTTTGGGCGTATGCCCTCCAGAAAACACTGAGATGGAACTTATCATCGCTGCTTTCCCTTGGGGTTCTTACCTAGGTGAAGAAGCGCTAGAAAACGGCGTTGATGCAATGATTTCTAGCTGGAACCGTGCCGCTCCAAACACGATCCCAACCGCAGCAAAAGCCGGTGGTAACTACCTATCTTCACTATTAGTTGGTGGCGAAGCTCGCCGTCATGGTTACGATGAAGGCATCGCACTGAGTGTTGATGGTTACCTTTCTGAAGGGGCTGGTGAGAACATCTTTGTGGTACGTAACGGCGTGCTATCCACACCACCAGCGACCAGTGCGATTCTGCCGGGTATCACGCGTGATTCGATCATGACACTAGCAAAAGACATGGGTTATGAGATCCGTGAAGAGAACATTGCTCGTGAAGCGCTATACCTTGCCGATGAAGTATTCATGACAGGCACAGCGGCGGAAATCGTTCCGGTTCGCAGCGTAGACAAAATTACAGTAGGTGAAGGCAAACGCGGTCCTATCACTGAAAAAGTTCAAGCGGCTTACTTTGGTCTATTCAATGGAACCACTGAAGATAAGTGGGGCTGGTTAGACTACGTTTACCCAGCAGACCAAACTTCAGAAAACCAAACGCAAACAACTAAGTAAGCAACAGCCAAATATTTTATAAGGATTTAAGCAATGCCAATCTATCGTTCAGCAACGACTACCCACGGACGCAACATGGCTGGTGCGCGCGCTTTATGGCGTGCAACTGGCGTTAAAGATGATGACTTCGGTAAGCCAATCATCGCAGTTGTAAACTCTTTCACTCAATTCGTACCAGGCCACGTTCACCTTAAAGATATGGGTCAATTGGTAGCAGGTGAAATCGAGAAAGCGGGCGGTATCGCTAAAGAATTCAACACCATCGCAGTCGATGATGGTATCGCAATGGGCCACGGCGGCATGCTGTACTCACTGCCATCACGTGAGCTTATCGCGGATTCAGTAGAATACATGGTCAATGCACACTGTGCGGATGCGATGGTGTGTATCTCTAACTGTGACAAAATCACTCCGGGAATGATGATGGCAGCAATGCGCCTTAACATCCCAGTGATCTTTGTATCAGGCGGCCCAATGGAAGCGGGTAAAACCAAGCTTTCCGATCAAATCATCAAGTTAGACCTTGTTGATGCAATGATTCAAGGTGCCGATCCAACGATTTCTGATGAGCAAAGTGAGCAAGTAGAACGTTCTGCGTGTCCGACATGTGGTTCTTGTTCAGGTATGTTCACGGCTAACTCAATGAACTGTCTAACTGAAGCGCTAGGCCTATCTCAGCCTGGTAACGGTTCTATGCTAGCAACGCACGCTGACCGTGAAGAGCTATTCATCAATGCTGGTAAGCGTATCGTTGACCTAACCAAGCGTTACTACGAGCAAGATGACGCATCAGCACTGCCTCGTAACATCGCGAACCGCGCAGCCTTTGAAAATGCAATGGCTCTAGATATCGCAATGGGTGGCTCGAGTAACACCGTTCTTCACCTATTGGCAGCAGCTCAAGAAGGTGAAGTCGACTTTGATATGGGTGATATCGACGAGATGTCTCGCCGCGTTCCACACCTATGTAAGGTTGCGCCTTCAACACCTAAATACCACATGGAAGACGTTCACCGCGCTGGTGGTGTTATGGCTATCCTAGGTGAACTAGACCGCGCAGGCCTACTGAACAACCAAACTCGCACTGTACTTGGCCTAAGCATGCAAGAGCAGCTAGCTCAATACGACATCATGCAGACAGAAGACGAAGCGGTACTTAAGTTCTTCCGCGCGGGCCCAGCAGGTATTCGTACCACCAAAGCCTTCTCACAAGATTGCCGTTGGGATCGTCTTGATGACGACCGTAAAGAAGGTTGTATCCGTACTAAAGAGAATGCATTCAGCCAAGAAGGTGGCCTAGCCGTACTTTCAGGCAACATCGCCGTTGACGGTTGTATCGTTAAGACAGCAGGTGTTGATGAAGAGAACCTGAAATTCCAAGGTCCTGCTATCGTATTTGAAAGCCAAGATAGTGCTGTTGATGGCATCTTAGGTGGCAAAGTGAAAGCGGGCGAAGTGGTTGTTATTCGTTACGAAGGTCCTAAAGGTGGTCCGGGCATGCAAGAAATGCTTTACCCAACCACTTACCTAAAATCAATGGGTCTAGGCAAGTCTTGTGCTCTATTAACAGATGGTCGTTTCTCGGGTGGTACATCGGGTCTGTCTATCGGTCACGCTTCTCCAGAAGCAGCAAGTGGCGGTGTGATTGGTCTAGTAAACACTGGCGATATCATCACTATCGACATCCCTAGCCGTTCGATCACACTTGATGTGCCTGAAGCTGAACTAGAAGCGCGTCGTGTTAAGCAAGACGCACTAGGCTGGAAACCAGAAAACCGTCAGCGTGAAGTGTCTTTTGCACTGAAAGCTTACGCAAGCATGGCGACCAGTGCCGACAAAGGCGCCGTGCGTGATAAGTCTAAGCTAGAGGGCTAGTCTATGAGTGATGACACGGTCAGTCCCCAAAAACAAACTGGCGCAGATTATCTGCGTCAGATCCTGAGAGCGCCAGTTTACGAAGCCGCAATCGTGACACCTCTGCAAGAGATGCCTCGCTTAAGTGCTCGCATTGGTAATCAGGTTCAGCTAAAGCGTGAAGACCGTCAGCCGGTCCACTCGTTCAAGCTACGTGGTGCCTACAACATGGTATCAAGCCTTTCAGAGCAACAGAAAGCCGCAGGTGTGATTGCAGCATCGGCAGGTAACCATGCTCAAGGTATGGCGCTGTCCGGTTCTAAGCTTGGTATTCAAACCACGATTGTGATGCCAAAAACCACACCAGACATCAAGGTTGATGCGGTACGTGGCTTTGGCGGTAACGTAGTTCTACACGGCAGCAACTTTGATGAAGCTAAAGCTGAAGCAGAACGCCTTTCCGCAGAACATGGCTACACCTTTGTGCCTCCATTCGATCACCCATTGGTGATCGCCGGACAGGGCACCATGGGTATGGAAATGCTTCAGCAAAATGGTCACATGGATTACATCTTTGTGCCTGTCGGTGGTGGTGGTTTGGCTGCGGGTGTTGCCGTGCTAGTTAAGCAATTGATGCCGGAAATAAAAGTCATCGCGGTTGAACCTGAAGATTCATCTTGCTTGAAAGCAGCCCTCGATGCCGGTGAGCCAGTAGTACTGGATCAAGTCAGCATGTTTGCCGATGGCGTTGCGGTTAAGCGCATTGGTGAAGAGACATTCCGTCTGTGTCAGCAGTACATCGATGGTCACATTGCCGTGTCTAGCGATGAGATCTGCTCTGCGGTCAAAGACATCTTTGAAGACACTCGTGCGATTGCCGAGCCTTCTGGTGCGCTTGCTCTGGCTGGTTTAAAGAAGTTTGCAGAGCAGAATCAACTGCAAGGCAAGCAACTGGCGACGGTACTGTCTGGTGCTAACACCAACTTCCACGGTCTGCGTTATGTCTCTGAACGTTGTGAACTAGGTGAGAAGCGAGAAGGTCTACTTGCGGTTACGATTCCAGAGCGACAAGGAGCATTCCTAGAGTTCTGTAATATTATTGGTGGTCGAGCGGTAACTGAGTTTAACTACCGCCACAACGACGAAAGCCTAGCGAATATCTTCGTTGGTGTACGCCTACAAGGTGGTCAAGAAGAACTCGAACACATCATCAATGACTTACGTGAGGGCGGCTACCCGGTTGTCGATCTCTCTGATGATGAGATGGCAAAACTGCACATTCGCTACATGATTGGCGGTAAACCATCGAAGCCACTGAAAGAACGCCTATACAGCTTTGAGTTCCCAGAGTACCCAGGTGCATTGATTAAATTCCTTGATACCTTAGGGACACACTGGAATATCAGCCTATTCAATTACCGTAACCACGGTGCCGACTACGGCCGTGTATTGTGTGGCTTTGAACTTGAAGACGATGATTTGGCTCAGTTCTCAACACATCTACGAGAGCTTGGCTATCAGTGTAAAGATGAAACCGATAACCCTTCCTACAAGTTCTTCTTGTCATAAGAGTTAACGACCGAATCAAAAAGAGCGAGTATTTACTCGCTCTTTTTATTGGTGCTGATTCAACTCAAACTTGAAAAGGATCTTCTCGCTAAGATCATTAGACCGCCTTGCGATGATCCAACCAATCTTGGTGAAGTTGTTCACTCGATCCTAGGTATTTCACCATCCACTCGATCAACTTATGGTTATCGTCTTTTCGCCACACCAAACAACAATGACTCTGCGGACTCGGTTCAGGCAGTATTTTTTCCACCAGCAAGCCTTGTTCGATAATTGGCGCGGCAATGTGCCTCGGCATATAACCCACCCCTACTCCATTTTTAAGGCATTCAATTGCGCTATACCAATTGGGTAACAACAGGCGTCTTTGACTTGAGTAGTGGCCTGTGTGTCGCTTAGGGAGCACACTGGAGGTATCATCCAAGCAGATGGCTGGATATTTGCTCACGAACTCTTCATTGAGGTTCTGTTCGCGCACACACGGGTGACTTGGCGACATTACAAATGCCCAATCTAATTGCCCCATGTCTTTGACTTCAAAATCGCCACCAACTGGCACAGCTGAGGTGGCGCCAATCACGATATCCGCCCTGCCCTGTGCAATCGCTTCCCATGAGCCGTTGAATACCTCCATGTTGATCTGAAGTTCGGCAAACTCAAAGGTTTGATAGAACTCTTCAATCATCGGCTTCATCTTGTCGAGCTTCACCACATTATCGAGCGTCAGACGCAAGGTTTTCTTCCAACCTCGAGCTGCTCGACGAGTCTGGGCACTGACCTCTTCCATTTGCCTCAGTAGTGCACGCGCCTCTTCAATGAACAGTTCACCTGCCGGAGTGAGCTCAACCTTTCTCGGTAAACGCCTGAAAAGCAGCACATCCAGTTCTTGTTCGACCTGTCTGACACCATAACTGATCGCCGAGGGCACTTTGTGCAACTGCTCAGCCGCCGCGGTAAAACTGCCCAAGCGCGCTACCGTATCGAGCATTTCTAGAGAGGATTTAGAGAACATAAGCCTTCAAATTTTTTGATTGATAACCACATATTTTAGCGTTTTATTTTATCAGGTCTGAAAAATAGAATGTCAGCATAAATAAACAGGGGCTTTCACTTCTGTATATCAAACAATTTTTTTGATGATAAAAACATCATTACCTTTAGCTTAATGGCATCTTATGAATATTTCTAAATTTCAATTGGTCTACCTTGCAGTTCTTTCAATGCTTGGCTTTATTGCGACCGATATGTACCTTCCTGCATTTAAGGCAATGGAAGTTGATTTCGCAACCGGCCCAGAGCAGATTGCCCTGTCTTTAACGGTATTCCTTGGCGGTATGGCAATGGGTCAGCTTCTTTGGGGTCTGGCGAGTGACAAGTATGGTCACCGTAATACGCTGGCGGTTGGTCTTGTTATCTTTACTGCAGCTTCATTCGGCTTAGCATTCAGCACCGAGGTATGGCATCTACTGACACTGCGCTTCATTCAAGCGATCGGCGTATGTGCTCCTGCGGTAATCTGGCAAGCAATGGTTATCAAGCGTTACTCACAAAGCAGTAGCCAACAAATTTTTGCAACCATCATGCCTTTGGTTGCGCTATCTCCTGCATTAGCACCTCAGCTAGGTGTGTTACTGGCGGATAGCTTTGGCTGGCACAGCATCTTCATCACATTAACCTTGATGGGTGCACTGCTAGTGGCGACAACAATGGCTCAACCAAAAGAAGCGCCTGAAGTAAAACAGACATCGATTAAGACAGACATCAAGATGTTGCTTAAATCAAAGCCTTACATGGGTAATGTCTTAATGTTTGCTTCAGCATCTGCAGCGTTCTTCGCTTACCTAACGGGTATGCCAGAGATCATGGCTCAACTAGGTTATGAAGCAAAAGACATCGGTTTGAGCTTTATCCCACAAACAATCGCGTTCATGGCGGGTGGTTACTTCGGTAAGCAAGCAGTGAAGAAATATGGCGATGGCGTTGTACTAAGAAACCTTATCGGTTTGTTCAGTGTAGCGGCGATGCTTATCTTTATCGCATCACAGTGGGAACTGACGTCAATCTGGCCTCTACTTGCGCCTTTCTGTTTGATTGCTGTCGCAAACGGCGCACTTTACCCAATCGTAGTAAACCGTGCTCTATCAAGCGCTAAACAAAGCCCAGCAACAGCTGCTGGTCTACAAAACAGCCTGCAAATCAGTATCAGTGGCCTATCAAGTGCATTGGTCGCGGCAATGGCTAGCCAAGCACTAAGCGCGACGGGTATTGCCGTTGTGATCTGTTTGGGTGCGTTGTGGGTTGGCTATATTGTTTCGAACAAAGAGCTTTCTGAACACTTCGCGACACCTGACAACTCTCGAGTAGTCGCTGACGAGAAACAAGACTAGTTTCTAAGTTAACGAAAACAAAAAAGAGCGAGATTACTCGCTCTTTTTTTATATCTAAATTTTACTTCTACTTATTTTGCAGCAACTTCACCATCGACTACTTCTAACGCTGGCGCTTTATGGCGGCTATATTCATCATAGTTAACCACTCGGCTGCGGCCCATATCTTTCGCCATGTACAAAGCATTATCGGCCATCTTAACCAGAGACTCGGTATCAGACGCTGGCTTAGGATAAGTGGCGACACCTATCGAAACACCCAACTGACCTAATGACAGACCTTTATGCTCAAGGTGCATTGAACGCACCGTATCACATAAGGTTTGACCAAACTCCGTCGCTTCTTGCATTGAATAATGTGGAAGCAGTACCGCTAACTCCTCACCACCGAGTCGGCAAGCAATCTCGTCTTCGCTAACACTCTGTTTGAGCAGTGCGCTGATCTCTTTCAATACGAAGTCACCTGCATCATGACCAAAGTTGTCATTGAAGCGTTTGAAGTGATCCAAATCGAGCATCAATAGCGATAATGGCTGCTCGCTGGTGGGCGAATTCATTGAGTGCTCTTCCAGTTTTTGTTCGAAGAAACGACGGTTGAATAAGCCAGTCAGCGGATCGCTCAATGCTTGAGAACGCAGTTTCTCTTGCAAGCTGAGGTTGGCTAAAGCGAGCCCCAAGTGTTCAGAAACACTAAAAGCCAACTGTTCGATAATCGGATCAATCTTGATATCACCTTGACCAAAATAGAGGTGCATAATGCCAATGGTATTGCCGTGCGCCGTCAGCGGAATACACAAGGTTTGATTGTTGTCCATTTCATGCATGTGACCACAAGTAAGAGAATGAAAATCGTTATTCGATAGATGAGCACGCCCTTTGCGCAGCGACCAGCACTCTTCCGGAGCAAAGCTGACACTGCCTGGCCATGTTTCTCCCCAATCAAGCTGAGTGATCAACTGGTTACGAGATGCACGCATCAAAGAAACACTGCCATTCACCTGACCAAGAATACGCGGCAAGATATCTGAAACGATCTGCTGCGCCTCAACCATGTTGCTGCACGCGGCCAGCATAGTCGCAAGGCGATGCATCAGCTCAATTTCATGGGTTCTTTGGCGAATCCGTTCATCTTGCTTCTTTTGCTCCTCTTCCACTCGCTGAACGATTTGGCGATTGCTCACGTAAGAGGTGCCAATCAAGAAGCTTAAACTCAGCACGACCATGCCCACCAGTATTCCCATTAATTGGAAGTTCATCTGTTTCAATTGATGCATTGGCGAGGAGATCACGACAACGAAATCTTGTCCGTTAACGCTCTCTTTCATTGAATAATAGATTCGGTCGATGGAGGTCACGGTACTAAAACGGACATCACTGCCAATACCTTGTTGAAGCGCTTGTTGGAATTCGGGGCGGTTAGCGTGGTTTTCCACTCTCGCCAATGCATGCTCAGATAAGTCCGTATCCCCTATCACTACCCCATCGGTATTGATCACTTGAATTCGAAGGCGAGTATTGGCTTGGGTTAACCCTCCAATGTAGTGATCAACATCCACGCCAGCCGTAAATAACTCGCTGTCTTCACGAATTTCATAGATAACATCGGACATCAAAGAGACAAGATGATCGCGCTCATTCTCCACCACTAACTTTTCCAAGGTGACATAAAAGCCATAGAGACCTATTAACATTGAAAAAGACAAAATAATGATCGGCAATGTTTGCCATTTCTTTTCAACCAATATCACGATGTATTAACCCAACTTTACCGAACCGTAACCTGAATACTAACAAGCCTCCAACAAAATACAATTGGCAAATCTATTATTTCACTGTCAGTAAATTCTGACAAAAAAGCCAGCAACTGACGTTACTGGCTTTGATTGGAATCCAATTTTAAGTGCTGGAGGCGGAAAGGTTACTTCTTAGTCGGACGTTTCCAATCAGCGATCTTGCGCTCTTTAGCTCGGCTGATAACCAGCTCATTTTCCAACACATCACGCGTCACTGTAGAGCCAGCTCCAACGGTAGCACCATTACCAATCGTAACAGGCGCGATTAATTGGCTGTCTGAACCAACGAATACGTCATCACCAATAATGGTCTTAAACTTATTCGCCCCATCGTAGTTACAAGTAATTGCACCCGCACCCACGTTTACGCGCTGACCAATTTCAGCATCCCCAAGATAAGTCAGGTGGTTGGCTTTAGAGCCTTCGCCAAGGCGAGTGTTCTTCACTTCAACAAAGTTACCGACGTGCGAATCGTTACGCATGTCTGCACCAGGGCGTAGGCGAGTAAATGGACCAACCGTACAGTCTTCACCAACAGTCGCTCCTTCGATTACGCTGTATGGACGAATAACTGTGTTGTCATCGATCTCACAGTCTTTCAGCACGCAGCCAGTGCCGATAACCACGTTATCGCCAATGCTTACGCTGCCTTCGATGATAACGTTAGTATCAATCTCAACGTCCATACCGCACTGCAGTTCACCACGCAGATCAAAGCGGCTTGGGTCGCGTAGCATCACGCCTTGCTTCAATAGCTTATCGGCTTGCGTAGCTTGGTAAGCGCGCTCTAGGCGAGCCAGTTGCGAACGATCGTTAACGCCTTCCACTTCAATTGGGCTTACTGGGTGTACCGCTTCAACTGCACGACCTTCGTCGTGAGCCGCAGCGATAACGTCAGTCAGGTAATATTCACCCTGTGCGTTGTCGTTGCTTAGACCTGACAACCAGCGCTTCAGATCGCCACCAGTCGCCACCATAACGCCGGTATTGATCTCTTTGATAAGCTTCTGCTCATCCGTTGCATCTTTCTGTTCAACGATAGCCACAACAGGGCCATTACGACGAATAATACGTCCGTAGCCCATCGGGTTGTCTAACACGACAGTAAGTAGCGCGATGCCACCGTTTGGTTGAGCGTCTAATAGGTTTTCAATGGTTTCAGGTGAGATTAGTGGAACATCACCGTAGAGCACCAATACTTTTTCATCATCAGCGAAATGTGCAGATGCTTGATCCACAGCGTGACCTGTGCCGAGCTGTTCAGCTTGCAGTGCCCAGTTTACAGATTCTTCAGCTAAGGTAGCCTTCATCTGATCACCACCGTGGCCGTAAACCAGGTTGATGTTTTGAGCGCCTAGACCATTACATGTATCGATAACATGCTTCACCATTGGCTTACCCGCAAGTGTGTGCAGAACCTTTGGTGTGTTTGAATACATGCGAGTGCCTTTGCCCGCCGCGAGAATTACCGCGCTAAACTTCATTGTAAACCTATCCAACGTTATTTTTATTAAGCCGATATTGTAACCGTTTTTGGGCAAAAAATTAAATCGCAATAACCATTTAACCAGTAGTGATACGTAAAAGAAGCATTTTTGAGAATCTAAAAATGCAAAAAGGCGACCCTTAGGTCGCCTTTATCTCAGAGTCTGTAATCTTAAAAAGATTAACGACGCTGTTTTGTCAGTTCGATAACTCGTAACTGAGCAATGGCTTTAGCCAGTTCACCGGCCGCTTGTGCGAAGTCTATGTCGCCATGCTGATTTTGGATATTCTCCACAGCCTTGCGCTTAGCTTCTTCCGCCTTTGCTGCGTCTAGCTCTTCACCACGGATAGCTGTATCAGCCAGTACAGTTGCTGTACCAGGCTGAACTTCTACCATACCACCAGAAACATAAATGATTTCTTCGTGGCCGTGCTGCTTAACAATACGCACCATGCCAGGCTTTATAGCGGTCAGCAGTGGACAGTGACCATGGAAAATACCAAGTTCACCCTCACTACCGGTCACCTGAAACGTCTCAACAAGACCAGAGAAAAGCTTTTTCTCTGCACTTACTACGTCTAGGTGAAAGGTTATTGCTGCCATATCGCCTCCTAGTTAGCCTTATAGCTTCTTAGCATTCTCAATAGCTTCGTCGATAGTACCGCAGTACATGAACGCTTGCTCTGGAATGTCATCGTATTCACCAGATAGTAGACCTTGGAAGCCACGTAGAGTCTCTTTTAGAGGTACGTAAACACCTGGGTCACCAGTAAATACTTCCGCTACGTGGTAAGGCTGAGTAAGGAACTTCTCAATCTTACGAGCACGAGATACTACTTGCTTATCTTCTTCAGATAGCTCGTCCATACCTAGGATAGCAATGATATCTTTCAGCTCTTTATAGCGCTGAAGTGTAGACTGAACGCCACGAGCGATGTCGTAGTGCTCTTGTCCAACTACCAATGGATCCAGTTGGCGAGATGTAGAATCTAGCGGGTCGATCGCTGGGTATAGACCCATAGCTGCGATGTTACGGTTAAGTACAACCGTTGCATCCAAGTGCGCGAACGTTGTTGCTGGAGACGGGTCAGTCAAGTCATCCGCAGGTACGTATACCGCCTGTACAGACGTGATAGAACCTTGCTTAGTTGACGTGATACGCTCTTGTAGAACACCCATTTCTTCTGCAAGAGTAGGTTGGTAACCTACCGCAGAAGGCATACGGCCTAAAAGTGCTGATACCTCAGTACCTGCAAGCGTGTAACGGTAGATGTTATCTACGAATAGTAGAACGTCACGACCTTCGTCACGGAAACGCTCAGCCATTGTTAGACCAGTCAGTGCAACACGTAGACGGTTACCTGGTGGCTCGTTCATCTGACCGTAAACCATCGCTACTTTAGATTCTTCAGGGTTTTCAACGTTTACAACGCCTGCTTCCTGCATTTCAAAGTAGAAATCGTTACCTTCACGAGTACGCTCACCTACACCTGCAAATACAGATAGGCCAGAGTGTTGAAGTGCGATGTTGTTGATAAGTTCCATCATGTTAACGGTCTTACCTACACCTGCACCACCGAATAGACCGATTTTACCACCCTTAGCGAATGGACAAACCAAGTCGATTACCTTAACACCCGTCTCTAGAAGAGCTGTCTCGTTAGACTGTTCTTCGTAGCTTGGAGCTTCACGGTGAATTGCGTAGTGCTCTTCTGCACCGATTTCACCACACTCATCAATCGCGTCACCTAGAACGTTCATGATACGACCTAAGGTCTTAGTACCTACTGGTACTGAGATTGGAGCGCCAGTATTTTCAACTGTCAAACCACGACGTAAACCATCAGAGCTACCCATTACGATTGCGCGAACTACGCCACCGCCAAGTTGTTGCTGAACTTCAAGAACTAGACGCTCTTTCACTTCATTAACATTCAGAGCATCGTATACACGAGGTACTTCGCCCTGTGGGAACTCTACGTCGACTACCGCACCGATGATCTGTACGATCTTACCTGTAGCCATCGTTAATCCTCTAACTATTTAGTTTTACCTAAGCTTAAAACGAATAAGCGATTAAACCGCTGCTGCGCCTGAAACGATCTCAGAAAGTTCTTGTGTAATAGCCGCTTGACGCGCCTTGTTGTACACAAGCTCTAAATCATCGATTAGGTCGCTAGCGTTGTCGGTTGCAGCTTTCATTGCAATCATTCGAGCCGCTTGCTCACAAGCAAGGTTCTCTACCACACCTTGGTACACTTGAGATTCGACGTAACGAACCAATAGTGCATCTAGTAGTGGTTTTGGCTCAGGCTCATAAATGTAGTCCCAAGCATGATCGCGCTGCATATCTTCGCTATCTGATTTAGGCAAAGGAAGTAATTGATCGATCGTTGGTTCTTGTACCATAGTGTTCTCAAACTTGTTGAACACTACGAACAGGCGATCCAATTCACCTTCATCATATTTCTTTAGCATTACGCTTACAGAGCCGATTAAGTCTTCAAGGCTAGGGCTATCGCCTAGGCCAGAAACTTGAGCTGCTACTTTCGCGCCGCTGTTGTTGAAAAATGCTGTTGCTTTTGAACCGATAATTGCCAGTTCAACGTCAGCACCTTTCTCAGACCAATCTTTCATGTCGTTCATGGCTTTCTTGAACAAGTTAATGTTCAAACCACCACAAAGACCACGGTCTGTAGAAACGATGATGTAACCAACACGTTTGGCTTCACGTTCCTCAAGATAAGGATGCTTATACTCAAGGCTACCGTTAGCCAAATGACCGATCACTTTACGCATTGTTTCTGCATATGGACGAGTAGCTTCCATTGCGTCTTGAGAACGACGCATTTTTGAAGCTGCTACCATTTCCATTGCTTTCGTAATCTTCTGTGTGCTTTTAACACTACCGATTTTATTACGTATCTCTTTTGCGCCGGCCATCGTTACTCTCCGTTAATGGTATGAGGTGACCCGAAGGCCACCCACCAATTACCAGGTCTGGGTTGCTTTGAAATCGTCAACAAGCTTCTTCAGCTCAGCTTCGATATCATTGTTGTAAGCACCCGTTGTGTCGATCTGTGTAGCTAGATCGCCATATTGACCGCGAGCAAACGATAGTAAAGCAGCTTCAAAGTCTAGAAGCTTAGCAAGCTCTACGTCTTGAAGGTAACCACGCTCTGCAGCGAAGATTACAAGTGCTTGGTCAAATACAGACATAGGAGCGTATTGCTTCTGCTTCATTAGCTCTGTAACTTTTTGACCATGGTCTAGCTGCTTCTTAGTCGCTTCATCAAGGTCAGACGAGAACTGTGCGAATGCCGCAAGTTCACGGTACTGTGCTAGAGCTGTACGGATACCGCCAGATAGCTTCTTGATGATTTTAGTCTGCGCTGAACCACCTACACGAGATACTGAGATACCTGGGTCAACAGCTGGACGTACGCCCGCGTTGAATAGCTCAGTTTGTAGGAAGATCTGACCATCGGTAATCGAGATTACGTTCGTCGGTACGAATGCAGATACGTCACCAGCTTGCGTTTCGATGATAGGAAGAGCAGTTAAAGAACCAGTCTTGCCTTTCACTTCACCGTTAGTGAATGTTTCTACGTAGTGTTCGCTTACACGAGCAGCACGCTCTAGTAGACGAGAGTGAAGGTAGAAAACATCACCTGGGAACGCTTCACGACCTGGTGGACGCTTAAGTAGTAGCGAGATCTGACGGTAAGCTACTGCTTGCTTAGATAGATCATCATAAACAATCAGTGCATCTTCACCGCGATCACGGAAGTATTCACCCATCGCACAACCTGCGTATGGCGCTAGGTATTGTAGCGCTGCAGATTCAGAAGCTGATGCAACAACAACGATAGTGTTAGCTAGCGCGCCGTGCTCTTCTAGTTTGCGAACTACGTTAGCGATAGTCGATGCTTTCTGACCGATTGCTACGTAGATAGAGAAAATACCTGAATCTTTTTGGTTAATAATCGCATCGATCGCCATCGCTGTTTTACCAGTTTGACGGTCACCGATTACTAGTTCACGTTGACCACGACCGATTGGGATCATTGAGTCAACAGACTTGTAACCAGTTTGTACAGGTTGATCTACCGATTTACGGTCGATTACACCTGGTGCAATTACTTCTACAGGCGAAGTCAGTTTCGCTTCGATAGGACCTTTGCCATCAATTGGCTCACCTAGTGTGTTTACAACACGACCAAGTAGTTCTGGACCTACTGGCACTTCAAGAATGCGGCCCGTACCTGTAACTTTCATGCCTTCCTGTAGGTCAGCATATGGGCCCATTACAACAGCACCAACCGAATCACGGTTCAAGTTAAGTGCTAGCGCGTAACGGCCACCCGGTAGTTCAATCATTTCACCTTGCATCACGTCCGCTAGGCCGTGAATGCTAAGGATGCCATCGCTTACCGAAACGATAGTACCTTCATTGCGAGCTTCACTAACAACGTCGAAAGATTCAATACGTTGTTTAATTAGATCGCTAATTTCAGTGGAATTAAGTTGCATGCTCCAATCCCCATTAAGACTGCAATGCATCGCTCAGGCGGTCTAAACGACTGCGCGCTGAGTTATCGATGACTAGGTCTCCGGCTCGAATAATAACTCCACTAAGTAGAGTCTCATCTATACTGCAATTCAGCTGAACTTTGCGCGCTAAGCGCTGTTCCAATTTGCTGCTGATCTCTGCGCGTTGTTCTTTAGAAAGTTCAACCGCTGAAGTGACTTCAACGTCGATCTCTTTCTCGTGCTCTTGTTTGAGCAATAAGAACTCTTTGCAAACATCAGGAAAAGCCATTAAGCGGCCATTCTCTGCCATTACTTTTATCAAGTTCTGGCCGAATTCATCAAATTGTTCGCCACAAATTACAATGAATACTTCAGCTAATTTTTCAGCAGTTTGAGAGCTGCTTAAGAAATTGTGAACATCATCATTTTGTGCCACTTCGGCAGCAAAAGTAAGCATCTGACCCCATTGGTCTAGCTCACCTTTCTCTACCGCAAAGTCAAACGCTGCTTTAGCATAGGGGCGTGCGATTGTAGTCAAATCAGACATATACAGCCCCTTGCTTTAAAGTTTTGCAGTAATGTTGTTAAGAAGATCATCGTGTACATCTTTATCGATTGTACGCTCAAGGATTTTCTCAGCACCAGCAATTGCCAGAGTTGCGACTTGTTTGCGCAGGTCATCACGGGCACGTGTGCGCTCAGCTTCAATTTCGGCTTCCGCTTGCGCTAAGATTTTCTGGCGTTCTGCCTGAGCCTCTTCGCGAGCTTCATCAATAATTTGAGCCTTGCGTTTATTTGCCTGTTCAATAACCTCAGTTGCGGTGCGCTTCGCTTCTTTCAATTGGTCAGAAGCGTTGGCTTGTGCTAGATCCAAGTTTTTAGCAGCGCGTTCAGCGGCTACTAGACCGTCAGCAATTTTTTTCTGACGCTCTTCAATTGCTTGCATGATTGGTGGCCATACATATTTCATGCAGAACCAAACAAACATAGAAAAAGCAATTGCTTGACCTAACAGAGTTGCGTTCATATTCACAACAGCTACCCCTCGTTAAGAATCAACTACAAAAATTTAATTAACTAATTAACAGTTAATTAGCCTGCTAGTTGACCAACAAATGGGTTAGCAAACGTGAATAGTAGTGCGATTACGATACCGATCATTGGAACAGCATCCAGTAGACCAGCGATGATGAACATCTTAACTTGTAGCATTGGAGCCATTTCAGGTTGACGCGCAGCGCCTTCTAGGAATTTACCACCAAGAATAGCAAAACCAATTGCAGTACCTACGGCACAAAGACCAACAATAATAGCAACAGCGATTGCTGAAAAACTTAGTACAGTTTCCATTTACGTTCTCCGATTAACATTAATAGTTAGAATAAAACTTAAAAATTTTTAGTGATCGCCATCTTCATGGGCCATTGATAAATAAACAATTGTTAACATCATGAAAACAAATGCTTGAATCAAAATAACCAAGATATGGAAGATAGCCCAAGGTAGAGAGCCTACCCATTGTAAATACCACGGTAGCATTGCCGCACAAAGAATGAATACAACCTCACCTGCGAACATGTTACCGAATAGACGCATACCAAGTGATAGAGGCTTCGCGAGTAGCGATACCACTTCAATCAGTAGGTTAAACGGGATCATGATTGGGTGATTAAATGGATGTAAAGCAAGTTCTTTGGCGAATCCACCTAAGCCTTTTACTTTGATGCTGTAGTAGATCATCAGAGCAAAAACACCTAAGGCCATTGACATGGTTATATTAACATCAGCTGAAGGAACCACTTTCAAATAAGGGATACCTAGCCAATGCTCCGCAGGATATGGTAAGAAATCGATAGGCACTAAGTCCATCAAGTTCATTAAAATAATCCAGCAGAATATAGTCAGTGCTAATGGAGCAATCAGAGGGTTGCGGCCATGGAAAGTGTCTTTAACGTTGCCATCAACGAATTCAACTACCATTTCAACAAAACACTGAAGCTTACCAGGTACACCTACTGTTGCTTTCTTAGCGACTGAGCGAAAAACCCAAAGGAATAACATCCCTGTCAACACCGAAAAAAACAGACTGTCTATATGTACGTTCCAGAAACTTGTCTCCTCTACAAGACCAAACTTAGCTAAAGAAAGGTTTTGTAAGTGGTGCTCAATGTATCCGGATGCTGTTGGCGCAGCCATAACTCATCCTATTTTTTATTGTTAATGAAAAGCACTGGCGCAAAGATATTAATACCTAGAACCAGTAAATAGGTCAGTTTGAGGGGAACTAATTCCACCTGCATATACATGTAGACAATAGAGAATAGTAGAACTGTGATAAGGATTTTTAGCGCTTCGCCTGCATAGAACGACGCCGCAACTAACTTAGTTGCGCGAGCTCCACTAAATAGGAAAGCACACACACAAAAAACTGCATTCGCGATGACAAAAATACCGCCACCGATTAATGCAGCAAAACCCCAATCAGGATTAACAGCTAAACCTAACCCTATCGCCACTAATATAACCGCGCTAAGCTCGATCAATAACATTTGCTTTGCAAGCACTCGTCCTGGTCTTGCTAACGCCGCTACCATGTATTCGTTCCTCTTTTAAGCCCACTTTACCACTCGCTTAAAAGCGTGCTGAGAAATTGGCGAAAATTATACGTTCAGCCAAATTGATTGCAATAACAATGCTGCAATCATTTACATTTTTGCATACAAACCTACAACTTTTGTACGAAATCACTTGTTTATTACATAATTGACCTAAATCAATTATCTCATTTAGTACTCTAGTTTAGCAATAAGTTGCTCTAATTTGTGAGGCTCATCAAGAGTAATTGTCACTTTTGACTTACCGCTAACAGAACGAGTAACTGAAACGTTTGCTTGCAATTTTTCCGTGAGTCTTCGTGAAAGTTCGATGGCCTCAGTGTCTTCGGGCTTCGATTCAGCTTCAACGTCTGGTTTTAAGCACTTTTTGACAAGTTGCTCAGTTTGACGCACGGTCATTTTTTTGGTTGCTGCGGTATTCGCTGCCTCAACCTGGGTAACACCTTCAAGCGCAAGCAGTGCTCTAGCATGCCCCATTTCTAGTTGTTTACTGGAAACTAAACCTTTTACTTCATTTTCGAGCTGATTTAGACGTAATAAGTTACTAACGGTAGCTCTGGATTTACCAATCACATCGGCGACCTGCTGATGTGTCAGTGAAAACTCGTTCTGCAAGCGCTCTAGCGCTTGTGATTCTTCGATAACATTCAGATCTTCACGTTGAATGTTCTCGATCAATGCCATCGCAATCGCGGCCTTGTCTTCTACTCTCTTGATCAAGCATGGAACTTGTTTAAGACCAGCTTGACGAGCCGCTCTCCAACGACGTTCACCAGCAATAATCTCAAATTGGTCGTGCGCTAAAGGGCGTACAACGATCGGTTGGATAATGCCTTGAGATTGTATAGATGCCGCTAACTCTTCTAGCGCTTCCGGCGCAATATCCTTACGCGGTTGATATACACCAGGCTTCAAGCAACCAACAGCCAGTTCAATAAGCTCACCATCAGCCGACAACGCCTGACTATGAGAAGCAACTTGCTGTTTTTCACGAGCCAATGAGCTAGTTGCAAGCAATGCATCTAGCCCTTTTCCTAAACCACGCTTAGACATTGAGCGAATTCCTTTGGTTGGACCTATACTGGGACTTCTTCACGACGCAACATTTCGCCAGCAAGAGCAAGGTAAGCCTTAGCTCCTGCGGAATATTTGTCGTAGTACATTGCTGGCTTGCCGTGACTCGGGGCTTCTGCCAGACGCACATTTCTAGGGATCACAGTTCGGTAGACTTTGCTACCAAAGTGTTTTTTGAGTTGATCAGATACTTCGTTCGATAAGCGGTTGCGAGGATCGTACATAGTACGCAGAAGACCTTCGATCTTCAGGTTCTCGTTTACAACAGCCGCTAGCTTACTGATGGTATCCATCAATGCAGTCAAACCTTCCAAAGCAAAGTATTCACATTGCATAGGAACCAATACGGAGTCGGCCGCAGCCATCGCGTTGATTGTAAGAAGGTTTAATGAGGGCGGGCAATCAATAAAGATGAAATCATAGTTATTACGAATGGGTTCGAGTGCATTTTTTAAACGAACTTCACGAGCAAACACTTCCATCAGCTTGATTTCTGCCGCAGTAACATCACCGTTCGCGGCGATGAGGTCATAATTGCCAGATGTACTCCGGCAAACCACCTCATCAAATGGGGTGTCTTCAACCAACAAATCGTAAGCTGTTGCTTCAACTTGATACTTGTCGACACCGCTCGCCATAGTGGCATTACCTTGAGGATCGAGGTCAACAACCAATATCTTGCGTTTTGTTGCCGCCATTGATGCTGCTAAATTAATGCAAGTTGTTGTTTTTCCTACGCCACCCTTCTGGTTGGCAATTGCTACGATTCTACCCACTATGGCCTCGCTGATTATCCCTGACGCGATAAAGTAACTAGATGACGCTCTCCATCAAGCTCTGGCACTTGCAAAGCTTTAATGTCTGTCACTGAACACCATTCAGGTAACTGGTCGATTTCGTCTCTAGGATGTTGTCCCTTAAGAGCCAAAAATACACCGGATTGCTCTTTAGGTAAATGGTGACACCACTCTACCATGTCTGTCATTGACGCAAATGCACGACTGAGCACTGCATCAAACTTTTCTTCTGGTTGAAATTCTTCAACGCGACTTTGAACCGGTACCACGTTGTCGATACCCAGCTCATGAATCACCTGTTTGATAAAACGAATACGCTTACCTAGGCTGTCTAGCAAGTAAAACTCGCAGTCTGGATTCATGATTGAGAGCGGAATCCCAGGAAGACCAGGTCCCGTACCCACATCGATAAAGCGCTTACCTTGTAAGTGAGTGCTAACAATGATGCTATCTAAGATATGTTTCACCATCATTTCTTGTGGGTCACGAACTGATGTTAGGTTATAAGCTTTGTTCCACTTGTTCAGTAACTCAACGTAGCCAACCAACTGGCCACGTTGTTTTTCAGATACTTCAAGTTCAGTCTGGCCAATAAGGTGATCCAGTTTTTCGCGTAATGCGCTCATTATGCTTCCTCACCTTTTTTCAACAGGCCGTGTTTTTTCAAGTAAACCAACAGAATTGAGATTGCTGCAGGTGTGATACCTGAAATTCGCGAAGCAATACCAATTGAGTCAGGCTTAGCTGTCGTTAGTTTAAGAACCACTTCGTTAGAAAGTCCTTTTACCTTGCTGTAATCGATATCAGCAGGCAGTTTGGTGTTTTCATGACGCAGTGATTTTTCAATTTCGTCTTGTTGACGCTGAATGTAACCATCGTACTTCACTTGGATCTCAACTTGCTCAGACGCTTGTTGATCTTCCAGTGCAGGACCAAAACGATCCAATGCGGTTAACTGTGAATAAGTCATTTCAGGGCGACGAAGAAGATCTTCACCGCTCGCTTCACGAGACATTGGTGTTTTCAGAATTTGGTTCAGTTGATCAATATCTTCAGATTTTGGATTAATCCAAGTCTCTTTCAGACGTTGACGCTCCTTCTCCATGTTTTCCATCTTCTCGTTGAAACGAGCCCAACGAGCGTCATCAACAAGGCCAAGTTCACGCGACTTTTCAGTCAAGCGGATATCGGCGTTGTCTTCACGAAGCAGCAGACGGTATTCCGCGCGAGACGTAAACATGCGGTAAGGTTCTTTGGTACCCATGGTAGATAGGTCGTCGATAAGCACGCCCATGTAAGCTTGGTCACGACGTGGACTCCAGCCTTCTTTGCCTTGAGTAAACAAACTTGCATTCAGACCGGCCATCAAGCCTTGTGCAGCCGCTTCTTCATAGCCAGTGGTACCGTTGATTTGACCCGCAAAGAATAGACCTTTGATAAACTTAGTTTCGTAAGTCAGCTTAAGGTCGCGAGGATCAAAGAAATCGTACTCAATCGCATAGCCAGGGCGAACGATATGAGCATTTTCAAAGCCCTTCATCGAACGAACAATTTGAACCTGTACATCAAACGGCAGACTGGTAGAGATACCATTCGGGTATAGCTCGTGAGTCGTTAGACCTTCTGGCTCAATAAAAATTTGGTGACTGTTCTTGTCAGCAAAACGCATTACTTTGTCTTCAATCGAAGGGCAGTAACGAGGGCCAATGCCTTCAATCACACCCGCGTACATAGGGCTGCGATCAAGGTTGGCACGAATTACGTCATGCGTATTTTCATTGGTATGCGTGATGTAACATGGAATTTGACGAGGTTGTTGAGCTCGGCTGCCCATGAACGAGAAAACAGGCGTCGGGTTATCACCGTGCTGAACCTCAAGCTCAGAAAAATCAACGCTACGCGCATCGATACGAGGAGGAGTACCTGTTTTCAGGCGATCAACTCGGAATGGAAGATCACGAAGACGGTCAGCCAGTGCGATCGATGGTGGATCACCAGCACGGCCACCTGAAGAACTTTCCATACCAATATGGATCTTGCCGCCTAGGAATGTGCCCACAGTCAGAACCACAGCGCTTGCGCGGAACTTAAGGCCCATCTGCGTTACCACACCTACCACTTGATCCTGTTCAACGATCAAGTCATCAACCGACTGTTGGAACAAAGTCAGGTTTGGCGTGTTTTCAAGAACGTTACGAACAAAGGCTTTGTACAGTGCGCGGTCAGCTTGTGCACGAGTAGCACGAACCGCAGGGCCTTTTGATGCGTTCAATGTTCTGAACTGAATACCTGCATGATCAATAGCTTGCGCCATTAATCCACCCATTGCATCGACCTCTTTTACCAAGTGGCCCTTACCGATCCCGCCAATGGCTGGGTTACAAGACATTTGTCCTAGTGTATCGATATTATGAGTAAGTAATAACGTACTTTGACCAGTACGTGCAGATGCGAGTGCGGCTTCCGTTCCTGCATGGCCACCACCAACAACGATGACGTCAAATTTTTCGTGATAAAGCATGAACCGACCTCAGGTATTCAAACGTTTTCTAGATTGATAAAAAGGAGCGATATTCTACCTGTTTTCATAGCCTGAGAAAACGTTTTTGGGATTTTTCGAAAAAGCTGTTTTTAATTAATATAGATAAGATCTTTAAGGAGATCTTTTATTAGATCTATTATTAGGATCGAGGGTATCTGTGGATAAGTCGGAAATGATCAACGAGATCATGGATCTTTTTTGGATCAAATGATGTGATCTAACTTTGATCAGGATGAGGATTAGCTGGGATCAAAATGGCTACTTATTCACAGGAGGAAATTAGCCTAAAACTTGTTATTTGGATAACTATAGGTTAATCACCGTATATGTATGATCTTATCCACAGCAGAAATTGAAAATAGATCGCTAATTTTCGGTGTTTTTGAAAAAAAGTTATTCACAATCACGATGTTCAGAGACAAAAAAAGCGGCATAAGCCGCTTTTTGAGAGAGGAGAGAGGTTAAAACTGGTCGCTATGATCGTTGAACCAAGCTTCTGCTGCGTCTTCTGGTACCGGAGTTTCCAATACATCGATGGTAAAACAGTCAGAAATAGGCTGAGCACCGAGCTCTTTCATCTGGCTGTGGACTGATTTTCCCGCCAAACAGAAGGTATCGTAACTCGAATCACCAAGCGCCACGACAGCAAAGCGAACCGGGCTTAAATCTGGAGATTGCTGGGCCAATGCGTCGATAAACGGCTTAATATTATCTGGAAATTCACCCGCACCATGAGTTGAAGTCACCAGCAACCAAAAGCCTTGTTGGGGAATATCATCGAATTCAGGCTGATTATGAAGGGTGATCTCGTGGCCTTGCTCTTCAAGAAGATCATTAAGGTGATCGCCAACGTACTCTGCACCACCTAAGGTGCTGCCTGTAATAATGTGGATCATTAAGCTGTCCTTACTAAAGAAAAAGGCCAGCATGAGCCGGCCTTTAAAGGTTATTTACCAATACAGAAAGAGGTGAAGATACGGCCGAGTAGGTCATCGGAACTGAATTCACCAGTAATCTCGTTAAGGTGTTGCTGCGTTATACGCAGTTCTTCTGCCAAGATTTCCCCTGCCATATAGCCTTCGAGCTGTTGCTGGCCAATATCTAGATGCTCAGATGCGCGTTCTAGGGCATCTAAGTGGCGACGACGTGCCATGAAGCCACCTTCATTGCCACCAGCAAAGCCCATGCAATCTTTTAAGTGATTACGTAGTGCATCAACGCCTTGTCCCGTCTTTGCTGATAGTCGAATCAGAGTTGGATCATTAACATGGCAAATCCCGAGATCTTCACCGGTTTGATCGGCTTTGTTACGAATCACGGTCATTCCGATGTTATTCGGCAGACGATCAACGAAATCTGGCCAGATATCTTTCGGGTCGGTTGCATCGGTAGTGGTGCCATCGACCATAAATAAAACGCGATCGGCTTGAGCAATTTCTTCCCAAGCGCGTTCAATACCGATTTTTTCGACTTCATCCGAGGCTTCACGCAGGCCTGCGGTATCAATAATGTGCAGTGGCATACCATCAATATGGATATGTTCACGAAGTACATCACGGGTTGTACCTGCAATATCAGTCACAATCGCGGAGTCTTTACCCGATAATGCATTCAGTAAGCTCGACTTACCGGCATTAGGACGACCTGCAATCACCACCTTCATACCTTCACGCATGATGGCACCTTGATTGGCTTCTTGGCGAACCGCTTCGAGGTTGTCGATGATAGCTTGTAAGTCAGCACTTACTTTACCGTCAGCAAGGAAATCAATCTCTTCTTCTGGGAAGTCGATAGCGGCTTCAACATAGATGCGTAAGTGAATCAGAGAGTCCACCAGCGTATTAATGCGTTTCGAGAACTCACCTTGCAACGATTGCAGAGCTGATTTCGCCGCTTCTTCTGAACTGGCATCAATGAGGTCAGCAATCGCTTCTGCTTGGGTTAAATCCATCTTGTCGTTCAAGAAGGCACGCTCCGAGAACTCACCTGGGCGTGCTGCGCGTAGCCCTGGAATAGCGAGGATGCGCTTGATGAGCATATCCATTACCACAGGACCACCGTGGCCTTGCAGCTCTAAAACGTCTTCACCGGTAAACGAGTGCGGGTTAGGAAAGTAAAGCGCGATGCCTTGGTCTAGCTCTAAACCATCGTGAGATTTAAAAGGGGTGTACTCAGCGTAACGTGGTTTCAGTACTTTGCCGGTAACTTCAAGCGCAACTTGGGCTGCTTGTGGGCCTGAAACGCGAATAATACCGACGCCGCCACGGCCGGGTGCAGTCGCTTGAGCAACAATCGTATCTGTAGTCATAGTTGTGCCTGCTAGCATGTGAAAGCCAAAAAGGGGCGCTCACGATTAATCAATTAGCTGAATTGTAATCAGCTAAAAACAAAAAGGCGACCTTTTGGTCGCCTTTCTTTGTCTCTTTCTATTATCGAACTTACTTAGAATGTAAGCCTTTCTTTTCCAGCGCGCGGTAGATAAGCGTTTGCTGAATCAGAGTTACGATGTTCGATACTAGCCAGTATAGAACCAGACCTGAAGGGAAGAACAGGAAGAAGAATGTGAACATAACCGGCATAAAGGTCATGATCTTCTGCTGCATTGGATCCGTTACAGTTGTCGGGCTCATCTTCTGGATTAGGAACATTGAAGCACCCATCAGAAGTGGCAAGATGTAGTATGGGTCTTGTGCTGAAAGGTCAGTAATCCAACCGAAGAACGGTGAGTGACGCAGTTCAACAGACTCCATTAGTGCCCAGTATAGCGAAATGAAGATAGGCATTTGCAGAAGGATAGGTAAACAGCCACCTAGTGGGTTTACTTTCTCTTTCTTGTAAAGCTCCATCATTTCTTGGCTCATGCGTTGACGGTCGTCGCCGATACGCTCACGCATTGCAGTCAGCTTAGGCTGAAGCATACGCATTTTCGCCATAGACGTGTACTGAGCTTTCGTTAGTGGGTACATAGCACCACGAACGATGAAAGTTAGACAGATGATTGCCAGACCCCAGTTCACAACGATGCCTTGAATGAACGAAAGCAGAGTATGAAGTGGTTTAGCAATGAACCATAACCAACCGTAGTCAACTACTAGGTCTAGGTTAGGTGCAACAGCAGCCATTTGGTCTTGAAGTTTAGGACCAACCCAAAGCGTTGCTTTGAAGTTTGCTTCGTCGCCAGTAGCGATGGTTTTGTTCGGCATGCGAACACCGATGTCGCCAAGGTTACCAATTACACGAGTGTAAAGGTTGCTGCCTGCTTCGTCGCGTGGGATCCATGCACTTGCAAAGTAGTGCTGAATCATCGCTGCCCAACCTTGACCGTTTGCTAGGTTAAGAGACAGGTTGCGATCTTGCATGTCGTCGAAGCTGTATTTTTTGTAACGCGTATCTTCCGTAGAGTAAGCACCACCACGGTAAGTTGGCATTGTTAGGCTACCGCCGTCATCCATTACGTTCTGACGCAGGTGAGCGTACATGCCGAATGTCGCGTTGTTACCAGAGTTGTTGACTACATCGTATTCAACATCCATTGCGTAGCTGCCACGCTTAAGGATGAATGTTTTCGTGTAATCAAGGCCGTTCGCTTGGTAAGTCATCGGGATGCGTAGTTCATCCTGACCATCAGCAAGCGTGAAGCTGTCTGCTGAAACTGTGTAGCTTGGGCGGTTTGTGCTGCTTAAATCGATACCTTGAGGACCCACTAGACCGCTTTGTGCGATAAATTGGTGACCGGGTTCGTTTTTAAGAAGAACAAACGTATCTTCAGAATCGAACTCAGCAGAGTAATCGTTTAGGTTTGCTTTAACGACATCACCACCAACCGTATCAATTGACAGAGTCAGTACATCAGTTGTTACTGTGATAGTTTTAGCAGAAGAAGCAACTTGACCAGGAGCCGGGTCTAGATCATCTGCATAAGATGGCGCTGGTAGGGTGCTGCCAGATTGTGCCTGCTCAACCGCTTGTGGTGCTGGATTCTGAGCTACGTTCCATTGTTGGAACAGTAGGAAAGAAACCAAAGCCAATGCGATTAACAGGATATTACGTTGAGAATCCATCGTTATTTATCTCTGTCTTGTTTTTGGACTGGTGGAACGGGGTCAAAGCCCCCTTCGTTCAAAGGATGGCATTTTAATAGACGTTTGCCTGATAACCAACACCCTTTTACAAAACCGTGAGCTTTCAACGCTTCTATCGCATATAAAGAGCAGGTTGGAGTAAATCGGCAGCGTGGGCCGATGAGTGGACTAATAAACCATCTATAAAAATAGATGGGTATTAGCGCTATCCACGCGAAGGGCGAGACAGGCGAAGCCATAATTTGTCGAGTAGCTTGAACATTTCTTCATTGCTTAAATCTTGCGCGCTCTTCTTAGCGATTACAACAAAATCTTTGTTAGGAAGTTTGTGTTGAGTGTTACGAAAGCTTTCACGAGTAAGACGCTTGAATCGGTTACGACCCACGGCGGTTTTAATCTGCTTTTTCGGAACGGCTAATCCAAGACGAGGATTTGAAAGAGAGTTATTTCGGGCAATGATGGTGAAATGAGGGGAGCCAGCTCGATGAGCTTGCTTGAAGACATTTTGATAATGTTCGGGAGTTAACAAGCGTAACTCCCGACCGAAGGCTAGCTTATTCAAAATAATCAAAGATTACTTAGAAAGACGCTTACGGCCTTTTGCACGACGTGCATTGATTGTTGCGCGACCGTTCTTAGTAGCCATGCGAGCACGGAAACCGTGAGTACGCTTACGCTTTAGAACTGTAGGTTGAAAAGTGCGTTTCATTGTAATTACCTTACTGATCAGTAGTTTTAGGTTTTTGTTAAACCCGGCGTGGGCATTTTTTCTCTTCTTTATATAAGAAAGGAAAACCGACGCCTCTCAACAAAGAGGCGGAATTGTAATCACTGTCACAAAAAGTGTCAATGATTGGGTTAACTAAAATTCCGGTCGGGGGATTATACGTAGAATAACTAAAATCACAAGGATCCTTAGTCGATCCCAATCTTATTTAAGAATTTTTTTAATTTAGGATCCTGTGGATTACCAAAAATATCCTGTGGAGATCCCTGCTCGATAATATGACCGTCAGCCATGAAGATCACTCGGTCTGCGACCTCTCTCGCGAACTGCATTTCATGGGTAACCACCAGCATGGTTTGATGCTGATTTGCCAGTTTTTTCATTAGGTTAAGCACTTCGCCAACCCACTCAGGATCGAGCGCTGAAGTCGGCTCATCAAACAGTAAAAGCTCGGGTTGTAGTGCCATTGCACGGCCAATACCCACCCGTTGTTGCTGGCCACCAGAGAGCGCGGCTGGGTAGCTATCACCTTTGTCACCTAAGCCAATATCATCAAGTATTTGTTGTGCTTTTTCATGGGCTTGCTGTTTTTTCCAACCACGAACTGTAATTAAACCTTCAGCAATATTCTGTCTCGCGGTTTGGTGAGCGAACAGTGCATAGTTTTGGAACACAAAACCGGTCTTACGACGCAGTGCAAGCACCTCTGCCTTAGTGTGTTTCTGAGTATCAACCTTGATATCATCAATCGAAATCGTGCCTTGATCGGCTTGCTCTAGAAAATTCACACAACGCAGTAGGGTAGATTTACCCGTACCACTTGAACCTATGATGACAATTATCTCACCTTGTTTGATTTCTAGGTCGATCCCTTTCAAAACTTCGGTGTCACCAAACTGCTTGTGGATATTTTGTAATTTGATCATCGTACATACGCCTTATTCAGTTTCACTTCGGCCCAAATTTGAATACGAGTGAGGATAACCACCACGCCCCAGTAAATCAGTGCGACTGCTAAGAAAGCCTCGAAGAAGCGGAAACTTGAAGAAGCCTCCATCTGAGCTTTAGCCATGATTTCGGCGACACCTAGGGTGAAGGCAAGTGAAGTCGACTTGATCATATCGATGAAGTAGTTCATCAACGACGGCAGTGCCACGCGAGTTGCTTGCGGTAAGATCACTCGGCGCATCGCTTGGCTGGTTGTCATACCGACCGAAAGGCTGGCTTCCATCTGGCTGCGATCAATACCGATAATCGCGGCACGAATACTTTCTGCCATATACGCGGCAAAGTGCAGGGTTAAGCCAATCACAGCGGCGCTGAAGGCATCCAACCCAACCATCCACGGGAAGACTTGTGGTAAGCCGTAATAAAGGAGGAACAGCTGCACCAACAGTGGTGTGCCTCGGAAGAAGCTAATGTACAGCTGGCTCAGTTGGTCGAGCACTGGGATTTTGAATACACGAATATTCGCCAGTATCAGAGACAGGATCAGAGCAAAGAACAAGCCCCAAATCGCCATCTCCATGGTGGTGCCGAGATACTTTAACAGTATCGGCAACAGCTCTAGCATGTAATTAAAGTCAAATCCCATAATCTATCTCGTATTTTTATTGGCAGTGTTGTTCTATATGTAAGTACTGTTGTATCAGGTTTTTTAATCAGTGCACAAAAGCAAAAAGCCCACCGCTGTATAAAGCAGTGGGCCTTGAATGGAGAAAGTGAGTAATTACTTCTGAGTAATGTCCGCACCAAACCATTTCTGAGAGATACTTTCTAGCGTACCATCTGCGCGCATTGCTGCTAATGCTTCATTTACTTCTGCTTGCAGTTTTTTGCCGTTATCGTTGTCGACGAAAGGCCAAGCGTTTTCAATTGTTTCGAATGGCTGACCTGCTAGTTGTAATGGTAGACCAGTCTTCTTGATAAGCTCTAGTGCTGATAGGCGATCCATTACGAATGCATCGGCACGACCCAGTGCCACGTCATGTTCAATACCTGTATCGTAGGTTTTTACATTGATCTTGCCATCTTTGTCGTAGCTGCGAAGCAGTTGTTCAAAGTTTGAGCCTAGGTTTACCGCAACCGTCTTGCCATCAAGGTCTTCGATGCCTTTAATGCTGTCATTACCTTTACGAACGGTAATTTGTGCGCCGTCTACTACGTATGGGTCTGCGAATAGGTATTTCGCTTTACGTGCATCCGTCATTGTAATTTGGTTTGAAATGGTATCGATGCGACCCGTTTCAAGAAGACCAAACAGACCAGAGAAGTTTGCCGTTACGTATTCAACCTTGTAATCGTTACGCTTACCGATCTCATCCCATAAATCCACTTCAAAACCCTGTAGCTGGTCTTGTTTAACGAACGTAAACGGGAAATAGCGACCAGACATGCCGACTTTAACTTCAGTCGCAGCTTGAACAGTAGCAGCAGAGAGTGCGATAGCCGCAATTGCAGCCTTAATCCAGTTATTCATTTGGTAACTCCTTATATTTATGGGTTTGGATGTTACTGGGAAAATGCTCACTAGAATAAATAACCAGATGTTATTAACCATAACCAGATTGAATTCCCGATTTGGGGATAACTAGCAAGGATCCGGGCATAAGTGGATCATTGTGTGAGTAAATTAGGGGCAAGATGTGTGGATCCACCGATAAATTACAAATTTATTGTGAATAACTTGGATCTTATTCACTGGATCTGTGATCAATTGCTGGTGATCTGACTTATCAACAGGTAAAATTAGCGGTCATTTCATATTACTTTAAATAGAGTGAGGGCACCGTGTCATCTTCGCTTTGGTTGCAGTGTTTGCAACAGCTTCAAGAAGAGTTACCAGCTACAGAATTCAGTATGTGGGTTCGTCCGTTACAAGCGGAACTCAATGACAATACTCTAACTCTATTTGCACCGAACCGTTTCGTACTCGATTGGGTTCGTGATAAGTATCTAAATAGCATTAACCGTCTGCTGCAAGAATATTGCGGTAACGATATCCCACATCTTCATTTTGAAGTGGGAAGCAAGCGTGTGATTGCACCAAAGCCTGCGACACCGACACCAACTCAGACTCGCACTGCAGCTGATGTGGCCGCTGAGTCATCAGCACCTGCGCAATTACAAGCTCGCAAACCTGTCCATAATATCTGGCGTGATGAAGAGCCTGTCGCGGTTGACTTGAATCACCGCTCAAACGTGAACCCAAAACATAAGTTCAATAACTTTGTTGAAGGTAAGTCGAACCAACTCGGTTTGGCTGCGGCACGTCAGGTTTCTGATAACCCAGGTACAGCCTACAACCCGTTGTTCCTATACGGCGGCACTGGTTTAGGTAAAACGCACTTGTTGCATGCGGTGGGTAACGCCATTGTTGATAATAAGCCGAATGCGAAAGTGGTTTACATGCACTCAGAGCGTTTTGTTCAGGATATGGTAAAGGCTCTGCAAAACAACGCGATCGAAGAATTTAAGCGCTACTACCGTAGTGTTGATGCATTGCTTATCGATGACATCCAATTCTTTGCTAATAAAGAGCGTTCTCAAGAAGAGTTCTTCCATACCTTTAACGCGCTGCTTGAAGGCAATCAACAGATCATCCTAACGTCTGACCGTTATCCAAAAGAGATCAACGGGGTAGAAGATCGTCTTAAATCTCGTTTCGGCTGGGGTTTGACGGTAGCGATTGAGCCACCAGAGCTTGAGACACGTGTTGCGATCTTGATGAAGAAAGCCGAAGACCACCAAATTCACCTTGCGGATGAAGTGGCGTTCTTTATTGCCAAGCGTCTACGCTCTAACGTTCGTGAACTGGAAGGCGCATTGAACCGTGTTATTGCGAATGCAAACTTCACTGGCCGCCCGATCACGATCGACTTCGTGCGTGAAGCACTGCGTGACCTACTTGCACTGCAAGAAAAACTGGTCACTATTGATAACATTCAAAAGACAGTAGCCGAGTACTACAAAATCAAAGTCGCTGATCTATTGTCTAAGCGTCGTTCTCGTTCTGTTGCTCGTCCACGTCAATTGGCGATGGCACTGGCGAAAGAGCTAACAAACCATAGCTTGCCTGAGATTGGCGATGCATTCGGTGGTCGTGACCACACGACGGTACTGCATGCTTGTCGTAAGATTGCTCAGCTGCGTGAAGAGAGCCACGACATTAAAGAAGATTATTCGAACTTGATTCGTACCCTTTCTTCTTAATACACAGTATTCTTAACCTTAATAAGCAGAATCTTGGCCACGTACTATTACGCAGTGCCATTTAGACCGTAAGAGCAAGATATGAAATTTACCATTGAACGTAGTCACCTGATTAAGCCATTACAACAAGTATCTGGCGCACTCGGTGGCAGGCCAACGCTTCCAATTCTAGGAAACCTACTGATTAAAGTAGAAGATAACGTGTTGTCGATGACAGCGACGGATCTAGAAGTTGAACTGATCAGCCGTGTAACGCTTGAAGGTGATTTCGAAGCGGGTAGCATTACCGTACCTTCACGTAAATTCCTAGATATCTGCCGTGGATTGCCAGATAACTCAGTGATCACGGTGGTATTGGATGGTGACCGTATTCAGGTTCGCTCTGGTCGTAGCCGCTTCTCTTTAGCAACATTACCTGCGGCAGATTTTCCAAATATTGAAGACTGGAGCAGTGAAGTTGAAGTGTCAGTGACACAAGCTGAACTTCGCGGTCTTATCGAGAAAACACAATTCTCAATGGCGAACCAAGATGTTCGTTATTACCTCAACGGTATGTTGTTTGAGATTGAAGGCTCTATCCTGCGCAGCGTGGCGACCGATGGTCACCGTATGGCAGTATCTCAAGCACAACTGGGTGCGGATTTTGCTCAGAAGCAGATCATTGTTCCTCGTAAAGGTGTTCAAGAGCTAGTGAAGCTATTGGATGCACCTGAACAGCCAGTAACACTGCAAATTGGTAACTCTAACGTGCGAGCTGAAGTGAACAACTATGTCTTCACTTCTAAGCTGGTTGATGGTCGTTTCCCTGATTATCGCCGTGTAATGCCGCAAAATACCACCAAGACACTTGAAGCTGGCTGTGATGAATTACGTTCAGCATTTTCTCGTGCTGCGATTCTATCGAATGAAAAATTCCGTGGTGTTCGCGTTAACCTTGCGGATAGCGAGATGCGCATTACCGCGAACAACCCAGAGCAAGAAGAAGCAGAAGAAGTACTCGATGTTAACTTCGACGGTGACGCGCTAGAGATTGGCTTCAACGTAAGCTACGTATTGGATGTTCTGAACACACTGCGTTGTGAACAGGTTCGCATCTCAATGTCAGACGCCAATGCGAGTGCTCTTATCGAGAACGCACAAGATGACAGCGCGATGTACGTTGTTATGCCAATTCGCTTATAAGCAGCCCTATGTTGACCTACCGAGTCGTGATTGAAGATTAATATGAAGACGTTATGCCTTTATCGCGCTTAATCGTTAAGCAGTTTAGAAATATTGAAGCCTGTGACATTCAACCGTCATCAGGCTTTAACTTTCTTATAGGGGCTAACGGAAGCGGCAAAACCAGTGTCCTTGAAGCTGTGTATCTGCTCGGACATGGTCGCTCATTCAAGAGTTCACTTACCGGTCGTATCATACAAAACGAGTGTAGTGAGCTGTTTGTACATGGCCGTTTTATGACCTCGGATCAATTTGAGCTGCCAATTGGCATTAATAAGCAGCGCGATGGCACGACAGAGGTTAAAATAAGCGGTCAAACTGGGCAAAAGTTGGCTCAGTTAGCTCAAGTCTTACCTTTGCAGTTGATTCACCCTGAAGGGTTTGATTTACTAACCGATGGACCTAAGCATCGCCGAGCATTCATTGATTGGGGAGTCTTCCACAGTGAGTCGGGCTTTTATGATGCGTGGGGCAGGGTAAAGCGCCTCAATAAGCAGCGAAACGCCTTATTGAAAACGGCAACGCACTATCGAGAGCTGAGCTATTGGGACCAAGAATTGGCCCGTTTAGCAGAAAGCATCAGTCAGTGGCGTGCCACCTACGTTGATCAGCTCAAAGAAGTCGCCGAAGAAATCTGTGCGACCTTCCTTCCTGAGTTTGAGATAAAGATTAACTACTATCGTGGCTGGGACAAAGACACCCCGTACGCCGATATATTAGAAAAGAATTTTGAAAGGGATCAGCAGCTTGGTTACACCTTTAGTGGGCCAAACAAAGCGGATCTGAAGATAAAAGTGAACGGCACTCCAGTGGAAGATGTCTTGTCACGAGGTCAATTGAAGTTGATGGTGTGCGCGCTACGAGTAGCACAAGGGCAACACCTCACTCAAATGACAGGTAAGCAGTGCATCTATTTGATAGATGACTTCGCTTCCGAATTAGATAGCCAACGCCGAGCACGTCTTGCTGAGTGTTTAAAGGCGACCCAGGCTCAAGTTTTTGTAAGCTCTATTACCGCTGATCAGATTGCAGATATGCATGACGAAAATAGCAGGATGTTTCATGTGGAACATGGCAAAATAGAGCAAGGATAATTAGTCAGAGAGTAACTATGTCAGATAATTACGATTCATCGAGTATTAAAGTACTGAAGGGTCTGGATGCGGTACGTAAGCGTCCTGGAATGTACATTGGCGACACGGATGATGGTACCGGTCTGCACCACATGGTTTTTGAGGTGGTAGATAACTCTATTGATGAAGCGCTAGCTGGTCACTGTAATGACATCATTGTAACTATCCATGAAGATAGTTCTGTGTCTGTGAGCGATGACGGCCGTGGTATTCCAACAGAATTGCACCCAGAAGAAAACGTATCTGCAGCCGAAGTAATCATGACGGTTCTTCACGCTGGTGGTAAGTTCGATGATAACTCGTACAAGGTATCTGGTGGTCTGCACGGTGTTGGTGTTTCAGTAGTTAACGCACTTTCTAAGCAAGTTACTCTTACTATCCACCGCGGTGGCAAAATCCACACTCAAACCTACAGCCACGGTGAGCCTCAAGCGCCACTAGCGGTTATCGGTGACACGGATAAAACAGGTACAGAGATTCGTTTCTGGCCGAGTGAAGAAACCTTCACTAACATCGAGTTCCATTACGACATTTTAGCTAAGCGTCTACGTGAGCTATCATTCTTGAACTCAGGTGTATCAATTAAGCTAATTGACGAGCGCGAAGAAGACAAAATGGATCACTTCGAATACGAAGGCGGTATCCAAGCGTTTGTTGAACACCTTAATACTAACAAAACGCCAATCATCCAAAAAATCTTCCACTTTAACTCTGAGCGCGAAGACGGTATTACCGTTGAAGTTGCGATGCAGTGGAATGACGGCTACCAAGAAAACATCTACTGTTTCACCAACAACATCCCTCAACGCGATGGTGGTGCTCACTTAGCAGGTTTCCGTGCGGCGCTAACGCGTACTCTGAACAGCTTCATGGACAAGGAAGGCTTCTCTAAGAAAGCGAAGACTGCGACCTCTGGTGATGATGCTCGTGAAGGTCTGACGGCGATTGTTTCTGTTAAAGTGCCTGATCCTAAGTTCTCAAGCCAAACTAAAGATAAGCTGGTTTCTTCAGAAGTGAAGTCTGCCGTTGAATCTACAATGGGTGAGAAGTTGTCTGAGTTCCTTATTGAGAACCCAGGTGAAGCGAAAACAGTTTGTTCTAAAATTATTGATGCAGCACGTGCTCGTGATGCAGCGCGTAAAGCTCGTGAAATGACTCGTCGTAAAGGCGCATTAGATTTAGCGGGTCTTCCTGGTAAGCTTGCTGACTGTCAGGAAAAAGATCCTGCACTGTCTGAACTATATATTGTGGAAGGAGACTCTGCTGGCGGTTCAGCTAAGCAGGGGCGTAACCGTAAGAACCAAGCAATCCTACCGCTGAAAGGTAAAATCCTTAACGTAGAGAAAGCACGTTTCGATAAAATGCTGTCTTCTCAAGAAGTAGCAACGCTAATCACCGCTCTTGGTTGTGGTATTGGTCGTGACGAATACAACCCAGATAAACTGCGTTACCACAACATCATCATCATGACCGATGCCGATGTCGATGGTTCTCACATCCGTACCCTGCTACTGACGTTCTTCTACCGTCAAATGCCAGAGCTGATTGAACGTGGCTACATCTACATTGCTCAACCGCCACTTTACAAAGTGAAGAAAGGTAAGCAAGAGCAGTACATTAAAGATGAAGATGCGATGAACCAGTATCAAGTATCTTTGGCTTTAGACAACGCAGAACTGCACGTAAACCCTGAAGCGCCAGCATTTGCAGGTGAAGGTTTAGAGAAGCTTGTTCAGCAATACAATGCAGGCATCAAGCTTGTTGATCGTATGAGCCGCCGTTACCCACGCGCATTGGTTCACGAACTGATTTACGTTCCTCGTCTAACGGCCGAGCAGTGTCATGATGACGCGGCAGTTGAAGCTTGGGGTAAGCAGCTTGTTGAACAGCTAAACGCGAAAGAAGTAGGTGCAAGCCAATACAGCCTTGAAGTTGAAAAACACGAAGAGCTAGGCTTAAGCGTTCCTAAGATTGTGGTTCGTACTCATGGTGTGACTCATGAACACCTACTAAGCATCGATCTTATTAACTCTAAAGAGTTTGGTAAGCTAGCGGATCTTTCTGAAGCTCTTGATGGCTTGATTGAAGAAGGCGCTTACATTAAGCGTGGTGAGCGTACTCAAGAAGTTTCTAGCTTCGTTGATGCTCTGAACTGGTTAGTGAAAGAGTCTCGTCGTGGTCTAAGCCTACAGCGATACAAAGGTCTAGGTGAGATGAACCCTGATCAACTTTGGGAAACCACGATGGATCCTGAAACTCGCCGTATGATGCAAGTAACAATTGAAGACGCTGTTGGTGCTGATTTGTTGTTTACGACGCTAATGGGTGACCAAGTTGAACCTCGTCGTAACTTCATCGAAGAGAATGCACTGAAAGTAGCAAACCTAGACGTTTAGTCTCTTTGATACTTCGCTCTTTGGCTTAATTTCTGTGTCAGAGGTGCTCACATACATTCGTATGCTCCGCGCCTCTTCCTTGAACTAAAGCCAAATAGCTTCGTCTCAAAAAACTAAAATCATTTTAAAGCACTATCCTTTGGATGGTGCTTTTTTATGGTGCGCCGA
>NZ_JBFRMS010000064.1:0-18533 GCF_041470505.1 Vibrio sp. 10N.261.55.C5 | reverse complement strand
GGAGCCCTGACCATCTGAATCATCGTCTGAATCTGAACCGGAGCCCTGACCATCTGAATCATCGTCTGAATCTGAATTCTGATTAGCCGATTGTTGTTGCTGTGGTGGTTGCGGTTGCTCTTTAGAAAGACGCTTTAATAAAAGCATAACCTCGATGGTTTCATCTATAGCAGCCACTGTTGAAGGTAATTTACCCCAATTAATCATCCGCTTTTCAATTTCATCAAAAATTGGAGAGTTTGGAGTGCCTAATTTCATCAGTAGATGTCGAGCATCATCACCAAGTTTCTTTAGGTGAGATTGCCCCTCAATTGCAATACCACGACCAGAATACAATAACCAAGCAAATAACAACCCAGCGGGGCCGTCACTTATTATTGGTTCCTGAAAATAACCCTCTTCGAGCAAGTCATAAGTCATTTTCTGAAATACCCAGTAGGCACCAGAAAACTCCTTCATACAAGCAGTCTCTACGCGACAATCTTCAATGATATTGTTGATTGATAAGAACGTGCTTGATTTACCCTTGAGGTGTTTCTCGAAGACTGAGAAGTCACTGAATCGTAAATGACCACCAGCTTCATGAGTAATTTTTGCTTCAACGAGTCGTGACCAAACTTCATCAGAGGGGTCACCAGCATTGATGTAAATATCTCTGCCATTCGTGTAGCAAGTTCGACGGTCAAAATAGATATTTACGTCAAATCGTGCGTGAATATCTGTAATAACTCGCATTGTGTTTTGAACTTCTTGAATTGAAGCCATAAGGTGTTCCTCCAAAAAATAGGATAGAGCTCCCAAAGGGAGCTCATTAGGTTAGGTAGGTGGGGTTAGCCGAACCAGAAGCCGGTTGTTGACGTTTCGCCAGTGACTTCTTCATAGGTAGGAGTACTATTGCCGCTGTCAGTATCAGTAGAAACTACTGAGTCCTTAATCGCGTCAATAATTCTCGGTTCAGATTCATCTGCGACTTCCATCACCGGCACAATGCCATTTAAGATGGAGCCACGTTCTGTAAGGTTATGTACCAATTTAACCGCGTAGGTCATATCAGAGCCTTCGATGTTCCCAGTTTTGGGTAAGGTATCGAACGCTTCATCAAGTTCATCAACCAATCGGTCAAACACAGTGTGTTGGAATGACATTGAGTAAACGTAATCACGAATAGCTCTTATTGGCTTGAAAGTTCGCTGAATCATTGAACTTTTACCAATAATTTTTTCATAAACAACAACAGCTTGCTCCGCGACGTTATCCAAAATCCCTTCCACGATGTAATCAACAGCTTCCTGTTGGTCATCATTGAAATAAGGTTTGAAGGCCATCGGCGGCAACACGTTGAATTGAAAACGTCTAAAGAAATCATCTTTAGGGGTCTTCAATGACTCAATAATTTCAGCCATATCAGGGTTAGCTTTCTTGTGTTCTTCAACTATGGTGTCATAGCGATTATCACGGTCAGCGACTTCTGAATAAAACTCAGCTTGAATTGCCTTGAGTTCAACGATTAGAGAGTCAAGTTCATCAACTGGAATCGCGGTAACGCGTCCATATCGGACACCTCGGGCTGCAATAGCGCGGCGTGCCTTAGTCTCCAATGTGTTCTTAAACTGCAACTCAGAACGAGGAAACCACTCAATACGGGCTTTACGAGCAATCTTTGAATTCACTTCCTTTTCGTCTAAGAGAGTTTTAGCATTCGCTAACGTTTTCTCTCCATCACGGCCAGAAGTAGTTACATCGATAATCACAAGCCCATTTTCGAGTCGATTAGCAAATTCGCCATCTTGTTGAGCCACTTGGTCAAGTTGATTTTGAGCTACTGTATCGATATCGAGAGTTTGGGTATCGTTGATGTCTTTCATAATTCCTCCAAGGAATAAAAATTGGAGGGACTGATCCCGGTCAGGGAATCTAGTCCCTGAAGGGGTTAGGTAGGTTTGTTAAGGAGTAGCGAACCTAAGTTCGTTTTTGCTGAAACAATTAATCTGTGTAAACTGATATTGCTTCTTCATTTTCTCTTTAACTTTTTTGTCGATGTAGTTACGCGCTAGTAACTCAGACTGATGGGTTTTACGATAGAAGTTAAGCTTTTGGCCTTTGGCTCCGTAAACAACCAGTGTGTCGGCACCAAGGCACGTATATCCCCAAAGCTTATTACTTCCATTGTCATTGCAATGATACATTTTGAACTTGATTGTACTGATATCTAGACCGTCTAAATCCGATCTTGGCAAATCAGCATCATCACACTCTGAATCATTGCTTGTTACTTTTTTGATTGCTCTTTCAACCAGGTATACGGTTGATCGAGAATATGACCATTCTTATCTTTGAACACTTGATCAATAATCTTTTCGATATCAGCTTTGTCACGAGTGTCGCAGCCATTCCAAAATACATTATTAAACGAAGCACGCAGTGGAGCTCTATCACCATTAATTTGAATGTAGTAGCACCAAGACAAAACCACACGAGTTGAAAAAGCCGTTCCAATACCAGATTTGGTTGTTCGATCTCGATTAGGACCTAACATTGCATCACGCATAGCATTAGCAAACTGGATTAACTTCTTAAGTAACTTCTTGTGGTCGAGTAAGAACGGAAATTTACCAATTACCACTTTCTCTTCTACTTCCGTGCGTAAATACGGAAAAGGCACAACGAATGAACGATTTCGAAAAGCCGTATCCCAACGTCGAGACGATGGATACAAACCAGAAATGTCCCCTTCTCCAGAAGTATTACCTAACGTTACAAAACGATAGTTCTGGTGTGGATAGATGATTTCTCCTGTGTCTTCAATAGACCAAGGTTTCGTCATCTCAGAAGGAAGGTGAAGTTTGGCAATAAAATCTAAAGACCCTTTATCACATTCATCAAGCAAAACACATTTTCCGTGTTTCATAGCGTCAGCGATAGGTCCATAAACATATTCCGTTTGACCGTTTGACAACACCCAGCGGCCTTGCATCTTCTCAGGGCGTAATGTCGGGTTAACAGACACCAGCACAGTTGGCCAATTAAGGCGAGCACAAAGCCAAAGCATGAAATCAGTTTTACCAGACCCCGTAGGACCAACCATATGCATGAAGTTAGGTCGTTGAGGTGAGCAAAACCAAGATATAACTTGGGAAAGTTGTTTTTCATCTGGAATATAACCTGCGATTTCGCGAGGTACATCTGGATGACGGTGTTTAGGGATCTGAATAACTGCCGTTACTGCTGCTGGGACAAACGGTTTGAACACGTCGGCCATACGAACAGTAATCATCTCTGAATAATCAATTTCTTCAACAGTAGAAGTTGGTTGGTTATTCGTGTCTACAGTAGTCACAGGGTTAGCATTAGACATAGTTAATTCCTCCAGGAATAAAGTGTGGGGTTAAATTAATATGGGTAGTTAATTAAGGGGTTAAGCTGTCTTGAGAAAGAAAGCTTTATTAGCATCTTCAAGTAGCATTTCTGCTTTATGAAGAAGTTTGGGGTTATTCAGTACCTGAGCCTTTCGAAGAAGGCGCAGAGCGCGCCTTTTTCGTGCTGCAGATACATTTTTCTGGTGAGAAAAATTCATATCCGCGTACCTCGAATTATTGCTGGTTATAAGCACGCTGACGGAAATTTCCGTTGCCTGCTTGTGGGCGGAATTGACGCTGTGTAGAGTCAGGTTGTTGTGCATTATTGGCATTCTGCTGTGGAGCATTCTGCTGTAGAGCATTATACGCTGGACCATTCTGTGGAGCGTTATTGTACGCAGGAGCATTTTGCTGCGGTGCGTTGTTATACGCAGGAGCATTTTGCTGTGGAGCGTTTTGCTGTGGTGCGTTGTTGTACGCAGATCCATTGTTTTGTGGGGCTTGATTCGCAGCTTTTAAGCTTTGAAGTTCGAACTTCTTAACCATACCAAGAACACGACTAACGCGGAATTCATGTCCAGTGACATTATTGCCGTTTTTGTCGGTGTAATCGTTAGTAGAGAGTTCAGTTTCGACCATTAAAGAATCACCTTTGTCTAAACCTTGTTTGAAGTTCTGATCAAAAGTTTTTTGTGAAATTGACAGGCGAGCCCAGTGGGTTTCATCTTGCCAATTTTGTTGCTCATCTTTAAATGAACGAGTTAATGCAATTGAAACATTGTACCAAGTACTGCCATTTGCATTTTTCTGTTCAATCGAACCAACATTGCCGCCAAGCGTAAAGTTACACAATGAAGGTAGTCCAAATTGATTAACAGAATTGCCATCAATTTCGCCTAACACATTATGAAGTTCATAATAAGTATGCGTAAGTTCGCTGTTATTGTTACCAGTGAATTTACACGTCTTAAGAGATACTTTACACACATAACCAACACCGACTGGAAACTCTAATTGCCCATGGGCAAAAAGTTGAATCTGGTTAGTACGTGACTGCATTTGGTTTTGACCGTCTACCCAAGAGGTAACTTGATCGGCCCAGATGGTCGTGTTGCCATTCTCAATTTGAGAACCAGTAACTACGAATGCGATAAGGCCATTGTTTGAACGGAAAGGTTTCATAATTAATTCCTCATTAATAAAATAACGTGGAACTATAGATAGAGTAATCCCCTAGTGGGATATCTATAGCCCACTTTAGGGTCAGGTTTATGACTTAAAAAAGTCACTGGGGACATAGAATAAATCTATGGGAGAATTGCTATTAGCTCTCCAACTAAGGGAGAAAAGTATCACTTTAAAAAAGTGAAAAAATTTCTCGGGTAAATCACCTATAGTAAACCCCAAGAACGGGAGACTTTTGTAAATTAAGCGCAGCTTTTTTAGTGTTTAACTTTTCCGTAAGCTAAGAAGCGTTCAAAAACTCATTTTTTAGCTGTTGCAGTTTTTCTGCCTGAGCTGCCGAATCTGGCTCTTCATTTCGCTGTTGTACGGCCAACTCAATTCGATCTGGAACCGCCTCTCTCAAAAATGACAACTGCTCTTTGAAGAAACACAGTCGCAAGTACTTCTCAGCTCTTGTTATCCCCACATACAACAAGCGACGCTCTTCCTCCCAATGCTTTTCGCCTAAACCATCTTTATCTGGTTGCGGAATTCTTTCATCTTGACAGCTCAATATCGCGACTTTCGGAAACTCTAGTCCTTTAGAGCCATGCAACGTAGCGATCACTACCTCATCTGTACCAATCTTTTCAGCCTTTTTAGCGTTTATTTTGGTTATCCGGTCATGAAACTGATCTGCGGCCTTAGCCAAACTGCCAAGTGACGCAGCTGTTTTGGTTAGGATGTCAGCCATCGCTCCAAGAGCCGCAGGAGAGTTCATATTTCGTTGCGCCATCACCATTGAAATGATCTTTCGTTGATACTCGGCGTTGACCGTTTTGCTTGGCTCTTTTGGGACACCTTCATGCATGAACATTTCAAAAATTGATTGGGTGTGGATTAGCAATGATTGGCTTTGGGTTAAGGTGGTTACCGTCCCAATAAAGTCGATTCCATTTGATTTAGCACTTTTCGCCATATCAATCATCACCTCATCTTCATGCATGTAAGCCAAGAAATCTTGTAGATACCGACTGTTACGGTGTGTCAGCATCCACATCAACTTGATATAACAAATTACATCGGCTGACTCAAAGAAGCTCTTACCGCCGAGGCGCTTAACTTTCACTTTATGTTTGGACAACTCCAGCTCAACTGTATCGATTTCTTTATTGGTTCTAGCCAGTACCGCCCACCCGCCTTGATCGGCAAGGATACCTTCAACAACACTTTCAACTTGATGGTCTTCATCCTTAAAACCATGACAATCGACAACACCGCCCTCCTCTACGTGTGACCTTAATTCTTTGGGAATTCGTTCTACATTGTGTTGAATTAAGTTGTTGGCCACATTCAGTATTGCTGGTGGACATCGATAACAAATTTTTAAGCTGTAGGCTTTCGCGTTTAGATCAGCTTGCATGTTACGGAAGTTATCGACCCCTCTTGCATTTCGAAAGGCATAGATTGATTGGTCATCGTCTCCAACAACCATGATGCAACAACCTCGTTTAGCGTGCTCGTAAAGAAACATATATTGGAGATCGTCGGAATCCTGAAACTCATCAGCACATATGTGAGTAACGCCTAAAGTTTCTGACAGTGGTCGAATTGTTCCATCTCGCAGACCATGAATAACGTCGCGAGATATCTGATTTAGGTCGACTTTGCCCTCTTTTCGCATGATGCTTTCATAAGCTGCAAAAAGTTTCAGTTTGATAGATGAGAATTCTGAGCGAGGTATAGTTAAATACTGTCCGATCGTACTTATCGTTTTCTCTGCTTCCTCATAACTCATCGCCACATGACAAGCACGCATCGCTCGCTCAATATAGATGTTTAAGTGTCCACCCATAACAATCGTTTTATATGAGTTCGTCTGACGCCAAAGCTGCACAGCCATAGAATGAAAAGTACTTGGAAATACACGAAGAGTCTGACTTCTTGGCATTGTCGACTTAAGCCTACGTTTTAAGTTGGTAGCCGCTGCATCTGTGAACGTCAGCATGGCAATTGCGTGTTGCTCAGAATCGGTAAGTACCCGTTCAGCATAACGCACTGACACTTCAGTTTTACCTGAACCGGGCAATGCAACAACCATGATATGGCCTTCCGCATTAACGCAAAGATGTTGATCTGGATTTAACATATACGTGACTCGTACTGCTTCATGGATTTGAATATGTACATCAGAGTAGGAGATTATTTAGCTACAAAGTTCAATTAACGAAGGAAATTCACTTTGTTACATCGTTTCGACATCCGTCACTAATTTTGAAAATAATCCGAAGCTTCCCCCCATTTCCCCCCGTTTTCCCCCGTTTTCATTGGCTGGTTTTGTGTATTTTTCGGCTCATGATGTATAAATGTAAGTAGATTTAATAAATACTCATACAGTTTCACTTGGCTAAGGAAGACAGAATTATGGACCTATTCAAAACAGCATCAGTCATTACCGCCGCTTTACTCTTGAATGCATGTGCGTCCAATAGTGCAAAATACGAAGTACCGGAATTAGGCACATCAAGTATCGCGCTCCAAGTTACCCGTTCAGCAGGAAGTGGAACGATCATCGAAGACCAAACCTTACCTAAAGGTGCAATTTCGGATGTGGGAATCGGTGGCTATGTGGGGTCTACGTTATTAGGGCTACCATTGGGCTCTATGGCAACGGGTTTCGGATTGGCCATCCTAGCGGATCAAAAGTACGGTTGGGATCGAAGAAACCTAGTTATGTACTTGGATGCTGATACTTATAGTGGCTTAGACGAGTATGAAATGTGTAAGGTTGTCATGTCTAAAATGGATGAGGTAATGGTTCCTTCATTCGACACACTTCAATCCTTTACCAAAAAACCATTGTCGCCAGATTCGAAGTTTTACGATGAAAGATACAATGGTGGTGAAAGCCTTTGTGTTGAAGGGTATCCACTTGATTCAAACGTGGACTCCCACGCAGCGATATATTTCAGAGGAGTGGACACTGCCTTCTTAGGGACGAGAGTCGGTGTACGGTCTATTTCGGAACCTTTCAGTACAGACGTGTTCGATGCTGACCTTAAAAAGCAGATCCCAGATACAAATGTCATCGCGGTCAGATTTACTTATTACAGTAGCCTGATAGCACACATGCAATACAGCGACGCTGAAACAACAGGCTTTGTAAATGCCAATGGCTTATCCACCAGCCCTTCTATTAAGCTCCCGACCGCTACTTTTATGAGTTTACCGATGAAGGAATATATCGCTGATTCTCAGTACATTCCTAACATCAATGCAGTGCGTAACAATGACACGGTGTACTATTTCGTTAAGCCGGTTGATGGACAGCAATTCAGTCAAAGTTTGTCAGAATATCACTCGACGGTCACTGAGATTCTTGAGCGAGCTAAAGACAAAAACTCGCATACGAAAGTTTCTACGCAGTAAGGAGCCCGAATATGGAACAATTCATGACAGTGGTTTTTAAGTTTAAAGAGGGGGCGTCCTTACCCAAGAAGTTGACACAAGCGTTCTGCGCGGATTCGAAGTATGAAGATGTTGAAATAACCGCTATCTCGTGCGACGACGAAATCAGTCGTGTTGAGCAACTAGAAGCAGACAGCTAAATAGTCAATATGAATACAAAGGGCTTACATTGTAAGCCCTTTTTCATGTTTCGAAGTCAGCAGTATCATTGATGGTTAGTTATCCGTGATATACGCCATGTACTTCTCTAGGCGGCACTCATAGAAATTAAGGTCATCGACCCACAGAGAAATCAGCTGTTCTTTGCCTTGGAATGGGGCGACAGAACGTAATTTCTCAAGTAGACCATTTTGTTCACTCTTTGGCGCACGAAGGGTAACGTTGATACCCGTTCCCCCTGTATTCGCCACCACGATAACTTTACCCCTTGTACAGTGACTTTGTAGTACTGCTAACCCAGCTTGTAATTCATTGAGTTGATTCATGCCATTTGTCCTTTATAAATGAAATCTAGTCGTCCAAAATCGATAACGGAGAGTCACACACTGGTGGTCTAGGGTAAACCGAGCAATCTAAGTTACCAGGCATTGCCGCATCATGCGTTTCTTTCAAGTTTGCATCAGCGTCAGTTGACTCGAATCGCGCTTGGTTAAGGTCCACAGGATTCAATGCATCATCATTGTTCGGCATCCAAGCTTGGCTCGACAGTGTATCGATATTTAAGTCATCATGTTCAACGGCTAACCCAGAGGCCATGATCAAGTTTTCCCATTCGGTTAAATCTATGGCGTCCCAATCCAACTCACTGACTTGTTCAAGCGTCATACCAGAACATTGTCCATTTCTAGGATCTAGGCTGATATTCAGTTGAGGCGCAGCCTGCTCCATGATGATACGCCCCAATGGACTTGGGTAGCAGCAATAGTGCTTCCGTTTTATCAGACAGCCGAAAGGGGTATCTTTATGGCAACTGGTAGAGGCATATATACATTGTTGTTGGTCAAGCTTCATACCCATGCCCATTTCGAGGTCGTCACATTCCGAAATCATCATTGCACCCAACTTAATCAGTTGATAGGCAGCATAAACGGCCATAATAGTTGCAAATGCGCCAGAGACAGCTGGGTTGAGTGACACTGTAGTAGTAGCAGTCGAACCGGTTCCCTCCGTCACAGTATCAAAGATCGCATCTCGGATTGCATCAGGCAGCAGGTCTGCGACCTTTTTCATCAATTCACCTTTAATTTCATCGAGCAAACTCTCTGTTGCGGCCTCAGCTGCGGCCTCCCCGACTTCACCCGTGATGTTACGTACAGCAAAATCCCAACCAGCGCTCACAGCATCGGTCACATAAGTTACGGTATTGGTAACAGGAGTTGGGTAACTAGATGCCCAGGAACCGAATCCGGCACCAGAGCTTGCCAACCCAGCCAGAGATTGTTCCATCGCATAGTGATGATAGACGCCTTTGATGTAATCGAAGATATTGGTTTGTCCTGCGGATAGCGTGCAGCAGTTAAAACCAAGCCCTGTCTGCTCGATACCGCAATATGACACTTCACCATTGAAGACTTTACAGGTGGAGACATCATCTGGATTTTCACATTCCATATTCGATTTAATGTCTTCCAGCATCTTGAACGTCGCCATTGCTTCCGCAAAGTCATCATTCATTTCAAGCTCTGAATAACGGCAATCTCCACCCACACACTGCATTTCACCCGTGCAAATGTCTTCCTCCATCGTGTACGAATAGTTTCCGTTTGTATAAGTGTTACATTCGTAGACTGACTCTTGGACGTAAGCTCGCCCCGTTATAGGGTCAACAAAGGCTGGGTTTTGTTCAATTAACGCACAATCGGCATTATTTCTGTAAGGCTCACAGCGATCCGGAATATTGGCGTTAAATTCAGTGAAAGAAGTGCAAACCCTCTCATTGCTTTCTGGCCAGTATGGTTGACCACAAATCTGTTGGTTCGGTAAAGGATTGCATTCGTAGTTGACAGCATTGGCCTTTAAACACGCTTTACCATCGCTCGTTTGGCCCGGACGAGGCACGTTAATAGGCAAACCGATTAAGAACTGATCATAATCATCGATATGCGCCGCTTCGGATTCCACACATTCCCATCCTCCGTAGCTACACATCATGCCTTGTTGTCCACCACTCTGATTCAGTGGATTACTACAGTCTGGATTAATGTAGATCTGATCGCCTTCGCTACCAAACACATCACACGTCGAAGGGTCTTGAATCCACCCAAGTTCAGCAGCACAACCTACAGGCGATTGTTCTATGAATTCTCGTGGGTCGATTGGATCCACGGTACGAACTAGGATGGTGGCTTTACCTTCCCCTCCACCACCAACACCGAGGCGCATTTTGAATTTGACAATACCGCGATTAGAAGCGCGAGCGGCTTCAAATTGGCCTGTTATATTGGTATTCGTTGTAAAGACTCGGCTAGAGCTGAATTCACAATTGGTATGCTGGTATGGAAAGCCAGTTTCGTCTACATATGGGTGCGCCCAATTGCCGTTTTCATCATAATCAGGGTATGTAGAACCGCTATTGCCAAACCAATACGACTTGGTAGGAACGTATTGATAAACGATTTCGTCATTAAGAGTAAACTGGATGACATCATCCACCCACACGCGTTCAAAGGTCACGGAGCTGATACGCACATCGTCTTCGAGTTCAAATTCAACAAAGTTAATTTTGTGGTAACACCCCATTCCGTGGTCATTTGTGCCGTTATTTGTAGGGTCACCTACCGTCAACCTGAAGGTATGAGAATCCAGAATTTCTACATCACCACTCCCCGAACGCTTTTTCAAAGGGTAAGTTGTGTGTCGCGTCAGTTCACACTTCATTAAGTTCGAACGATCGGGTTCCATGCATTCATTTTGCACTTTTCCGACATACTCCCTGTTTACTGAATACGTGTTTGTTTCAGTGGTGCAGGCACTATAAAAGTCAGAATCTGAATCTTCGAGGTTATTGGCTAAGTCTTTAAAGATGTTGTCAGCATCGACCATGATAGCGTCATCGGACTCTAGCTTTTGGTAATTGTCGTTATAGTTCAGTTTTAAGGTGTTGTATGCCTTAGCGTCATAATCTGACTCACTGCCAACTGTGTTGCTAGAAAATCTATCAGAGACACCTTGCCCTGAATCTCTGAGTTTGTTTTCATTTTGATAGGCTTGGTAAGCGTCGAATTGCCCTTCTGAACCAACACGCTCAACATCCAATCCAAACAATTCTGAGTTGCCTAGCGAGTTACCACCTACAGTAGCATTACCACCGCTGTAAGTAGGTGTTTGAAAGTTTCCGTATATCTCATCAAGTGACATATCCTGTGCGTAGGTCACCTTTGAGGTAGATGCATACAGCACACCGATAAAAGAAACATGAAAGATCTGAACCAGAAACGCGAACAAGCTAAAGTGAGTCAGTATTCGATTAAACATAACGCCCTGCCTTTTTCTCAAAACAAGATCAGGTTAATCCCGTAACACTTAAAAAATTTCAAATAGCGAGGGCATTTTGAGTTTTTGTTAAACGAATACAAAAAACCACCCGTTAGGGTGGCTCTCTAAAGTTACCTTAAGCAGCAATCATTCCAAGAATACAAAAGATAAACGAACGCTTCCCGACCAGGGACCAATCGCCCGTTCCCCCACTTAAGAACGCTGTCACCGAGTTTATGACAACAACCTGTTGATAGTGGAATTGAAGATCCTCCCCCACCTTTAGGTTGCGAGCTCGCCTCTCTTACTGGGTAAAGCATGGATGAACGATATTGTGTTTTTGGCAACATTGGCGCGTAGTTCGGTTCACAACTGTCTTGAATCATATGATTACCCATTGTCAGCTGTGCTTGCCCACGTCGGTGTAGAGTGGCCATCAAACGCGTGGTTAACAACGAAGTGCCACGTACCGGATCGTCACTGTACTGATTATTACCAGTCATTGGGTAAAGGTTCCCTGAACACCCAGCACAAAAATAGTTTTCAACCACCTCTCCACCAGCCAGTATTTGAGCGCAATCGGCTGTACAGATAGACGTCGCTATTGGGTTCGAAAAGATAACGGTTTCCGGAAACATCACGAACGCCAACAAATCATCTTGATACAACGGGTCGGCTTCGGAAAAGTACGCCAAATCCAATGTTGTCGCCCCATCATAGGTACAATCCGCATTGGCAAACATTTCAATCATTTGCATTACTGGGTAAACCCAATATTTATAGTGAAAAAAAGAAGTTTCTGTATCGTCAATCGCTGTTTCTGTTCGGCCTTGTCCAGCACGGGTATTATCGTCTGCCAAACGAACACCGAATGAAGGCATGCAGTATGGCGTTGGTGAAAAAGATACGATCCTTGATGGTTGGAAGAATCCGAGCGGTATACCCCATTCAGGGACACCTAGCTCATCAGCACACATGCAAAAAGGCTTGCTCGAAGCGGCACCTTTAGGCGCGTCCCCACCAATACCGGCTAGTCGAATTGGAAGTAAACAGCTCCAACACATACCGTCGATGACTGTACTCAAGATGTTGGCATCGGGACATAAGTCGCCTGCTTTGTCGTTATCCGCAGCCACAGAATATAAGCTCGCCATGCTTATCATTGTGGACATCAAACCAATCAAAAAGAACCTAATCATATGTTCCTCCCTTTAGTTCTTATTCACTTGCTCTATCACAACACCAGCAGCGTCAATACCTTGTTCTTTAATGTTGTTCACGGAATTCGAGAAGTTTGGGTTATCTTTCATTAGCTGATCTGCAGCATCAATGCTTGATTCAGTAATGTCCCTCACAGAGTTGGCTAGATTGGGCTGTGTATCAGCCAACCACACACCGAGAGCGACGCCGAAACCAATAAGTACGAGATTCTTAATCATGTTGTGTTTTCCTTAACTAGTTTGTTTTGGATTGATTGAACGGTGTAGGTTGGCCACCGTCAGCTACTTGTAGGTTGACCTGAGTGACTGTTTGCGCTGAATACTCATTTATCTGGAACATACCCTCATCGGTACTAATTAACCGAGTCGGGGTCACTTCCAAATCAAATCGATCGATGACTTCTTTAGTCAGGATGGTCACGTCATAGGTGAACTTCTTATTTAACTCAGATATGTGGTCAAACCCCCTATCCTTGTCGATACGTGTAGAAATGAGTTTCACTTTCCCGCGAGATTCATTGAGAGACATGTACTTTACAAACTCCACTTCCTGTTCGTCGGTCGCATCAAAGATAAACATGGTTAAATGTGCAGGTACTATGTCGTGGTTTTTAAGCGGCTTGAGGGGATTTATTAACTCTCCTTTCTTGGCCAGAATAAGACCATTCACCGCTTTCACATCAGCAGTGGCTATTACTGTTGGGTCAAAGTCGAACTCACGGTCTTTCGCGGCTGGTGGAAGAGTATGAAAACTGCGGTTATGCCAGTGGCGTGCTATTGCTTGTTTTTGTTCCGTTTCCCAATCCACGGCCCTCATTCTATTTTTTGACTCTTCAATGAAGCTTTTTTCTGCGATAGGAAATATGGACCCCATTTCACCAAGGAATACCTCGGAGCCGTCATAATCAGGGTTTGCTGCCGCGCTTTCCGTCTCGTTCTGTAAGTAGCTTGCGCTGATTAGACCTTTCACTTTCCCGACGAGTTTTGTGTTATCGGATAATTTGCGCTCATAAACCATCGTTGGAACTTGTTCAATGTTGAAACGCTCGAATGCCATTGGATCCATGTAAACAGCGGCTTTATTGATTCGTTTCAGTTTGTCTGGGTTCTCGGCATGCGTGCGTATGTCATCTTGAGCATTAGCCAGTTTGACCTTTAATTGCCACAAACCTTTAATCATATCTGGTACGCCCACGTCGCCAGGTCGTAAGCCGTTAAACACAACACGGCCTCCCCACTCTGCAGCGAGCTCTAGCACCTCTTTCATTTGGTGATCAGGCATTGAACTCGACACGAATATCCAAAAAACAGTGTTCGCTTCTTCATCGTCGTATTTGTTGTCTACTTTTTGACTTGGAGACGAAGGGTTAGGCTGCTCAATGCTTATCGAATCGAGATTATCAATTGTCAATGTGGAGGGATCGAATGCTAAGGGTTTTGGTTGTCCTTCATTGACAATGGAATTGGCTTGATACTGAGTTTGGTTATCATCGATAACATCTTGAAGGGCTCTGAAATTGATATCTGGCGTATCGTCCTTGCGATATTCGATAAGAGAGTCCGATTGGTCAGAAATAGTACTGTTCAACAACTTGGCGTGATCCGCCATTTGTTTCAGTTCTTTCATCATTTTAGGGTTCAAGTTACTTGCATCTAAAACTGCTTGAGTACCTTCAACTTCATGGGCGTTGGATATGATGTCGTTACTTCGTTGTACATTGTCCAGATCTTCTTGAGTGAGTTGTCCGTTAGCCAACGCGTAAGTCGCAATGAATGAAGTTAGTAACAAGACGTTGTGTGCCTTAGAGAAATGCATAGCCAACTCCGATAATTTGAGAGTGTTCAACTAAACCCCAGTATCTTGAATCAAAAGAGGTAGGTAGCGTGCCAAGAGCGAAATATTGACCTTCAGGGACAACGAAAGTTTTATTGAGGGTATCGAAGTCGATTTGGGCATAATTAATCATTCGACGAGCATCAGCCGCATAACGAATGACCTCCCCATCTTTGGTGGTCACGGTGACTCCATCCAAGTCAAAGGTCACGGTATCGCCAGCAACACCAGCTGCTATTTTCAAGAAATTGGTGCCATGTGCGAAATAAGGTTGTGCGTTAAGCGACAGGAAGGACATGAGTTGCCCACGCTTGGGGAAATGATTCTTAGAGTCGATGACAGCGGCCTTGATAGGTAAACAACCCAATGCTGTTGGGACCAATGAAATCTGATACCGACCACTAAGTAACAATACGGCCAACACTAAGCCAACGAGCGTGCCGAATATTTTGATATATGTGTACTGTGTAATGTTCATACGCCGCCATTATCGAAACATTGATAAACTGGATATACGTAATCTTCACACTTTATTTAGTCATAAAATCCAAATAGGCAGCCAAATATTGATGACTATTTGATCTATTTGCTGTGCTTTTAAAAAAATTGGGAATGATAAGTACAACACATCAAGAAATGCTAATATATGAAATCGAACGCATCAAAGACACTCGATGGTATGAAAAACACAAACTCTTTAACGTTGATTGACTCAACCTTAACCCATAACGCTCTGGTCGACTTAACAGCCGTATTAAAGCAAGCACTGTTGCAATCTGAACTCGCTCTACAGTCGTCATTAGAAGCCAACCAAACATTGATTGACCCTTACCCTGTCATCCCTCTGCGCATTCTGACTGAAGGCATACGTAGTGCTTACTATCAAAATACCGGATACTCAGCAGATACGTTTTTAAGCCCCTATGCTGATGAGTCCCCCACCGTTTACTACCGCTTATGCGTCCATACAAAACAATTGCTATCGGATATCGAAAAATACATAGAACAAAGTTCACCAATGGCTAAATAGTCAGCTGTAAGTTGTATAACCCTGTGAAATTTCATTCAGGGACTACTTTTATGAACACTCAAACATTTTCGCCTAGCAATCGACCAATTCAGAAACCACAAAACAACAATGCGCCATCAAGTGCGAATCTACATTCGGTCCCTGTAAATCAACAAAGATCGGCGCACCCCGAGCAACCTCAAAACAACCAAGCGTTTTCTAAAGCTACACCACCAGCGAATAACCCGCAAAATGCAGGACTAAAGCCGAACCCATTTAAAGCAAATAACCAAGAACCTGATCCGAATTCAATGCGCCAAATACGAGCTCATAGTTATAAAGTTCATGGCGGTAAAGCTGCTTTGGAAGTGAAGCCTGACGAAAAATTAAAGTCTAGCCAACAGGGTATTGTTGATGAAAATGGCGAACAAAATATTTTCTATACCATTCGTTTAGAAGCTGCCATTAGTAATAATTCAGGTGACCGCTCTTTCAATTGGAAAGATAAGGTCGCGATTCAACTCACAGACATCGAACTGCCATTGTTCATCGGGGTATGTTTCGGCTTTTACGAAAAGATTTATTTCGGTAATCATGGTGTGGGAGGTGAGAAATCATCGAAATTCTTTGGCGTAGAGCACCAAGGTTCAAAAGTCTTTTTTCAAGTAGGTCAGAAAGACAAACCGATCAGAGCCGTACCAGTCAATCTGCCACAAAGCATGCATATTGGATTAATGGCCCTAGAGATTTACTGCAAAAATTTTCCGGGAATAGATTCCAATACTGTGATGAACTCAATTTCCAATATGTGTGGAATGTACATTTCACAAAACAGAAAGGAGATAAGAGATAAAGCATAATATCGACTGTCTAAACGCACAAAAGCTCCACATTGGAGCTTCTGCGGAAGTAGTAATAACAATCGGTCACTTACCTTCACGAGTCTGAATGGGTGATCTTAAACGTTTTATCAAACACGCTGACCATCACGACGTTATCATGTTGATACACGTACATCGCGTTCCCAGGTAGTTCTTTCTTCCCCTTATATTCAAGCAACCTTGTGTGCTTGTATGACCCTTTAGTTGTCAAATCAAATAGCACAACGCCTATTCGTTCACCTGAACTTGTCTTTGTTTTAGTAAAACCGAGAACGTAGGGTTTGTTATCTATGGAAATGGCCGTGTCGATATACAGTTCATCAAATTGATTTGTCACCCCATGTGGAAACGTTTGAGTTTTCCATTCGCGCCGTCCTTCATACCCTTCTTTGTAAATGGGAGCTTCGATGTAGTGAAATGAGTTGGGTTGTCCAGATGACGCAATGACTGTCACCTTTTCTCCACTCGTTACTACGGTTGCGTTGTCTTTATGCTCGGCTAAGAAGGCATAGTCGTACCCACTTAACCTTGAGTAGTCCATCGCGGCGTGCCTGATGACATACAAGGACTCCTTCCCATGATTGAGGCTCATCAATACGTATCGACTGGATATACGCTTAGGGTCGGTCAAATGAACTTCACCATCGATGATAGGCGCTTCGTATGACTTGCGATTGAATTCATTCAATGACAGTGGTGTTGCTGCCTTGAAATATTCACTCTCATTTTCATGTCCATGCACGGCGCCATAATTAGTTTTCATTGGTGGACAATACGCAGCATTTTCCGGCTCGCTCGAACAACCTGCAATGATGAAGACACTCGCAATTAGACCATAAAGGGGGTAACGGGATTTATTCATTGTATCGTCCTTTTTGATAACACTCAGAGCATTGTATTTAGACGGTCTTCATCTTTTCTCAAATAGAGAGGCGATTTTTACTTATTAATTAAGTTTCTTTTGCTAAACAACCAATCTTTCTGGTGTATACTAATTTTGAACGAGTGAATGACATAAGTTTATTCTTAGTTCCTCCATACAAATCCGTCTGGAAGGGGTTCCAGAAGGTCAATCCTCGGATTGAAGTCTTGCAGGAGAGGTCTTGCGAGCACAAGTCTCTTGGAAGGGGTTTCAAGAGCGAGAATGGGCTCATTACGAGCCCTTTTCTTTTTTCAAAGCACCATCGTCAATCAATCACCGTAATTTCTTCCTTTATTTGAATTCCTGTTAAGTCACTCTTGATAACATCAATCTAATTCACTTTGATTTAAATAGGTCAAGTATGAAATTTCGATTATGTTTTCTTTCAATTTGTCTTACCGCTTCTGGGTTAGCGCATTCAGCAATCGAGGGGTTCGAGTTCACCGATACACTCGGCATATCCAAGCTTGTAAAAACGAACACTGCCGAATCCACGTTAATTAATAACGTCGGCCAATTAGGGGTTCATGTTAGTGCGGGATTAGATCGTCGCATCCGAGTCAATATTCTTCAGAACGGCGTTGCTGTGACCAACAGCACGGGTAACGTGATCACGGTCAATGATTCACAGTCTCCATTCAATAGTGAGTATTTCGGTTCATTACTTAACGTTTCTATTCCCTCAGAAGGCAGTTTTACCGTTCAGGCGCAAACGCTGTCACTAGATGGAGAGGTGGTTAATTCAGAAACCACGAACATCATTAGGGATGTCACGCCACCAGCCTCTGATGATATGTCAGTAAAATACATGTATGGCGGCTATGTAAACTCAATGCTGCCTGCCGGAAGCTGGTATTTATCAGCTCAAATGGGTTCCTATACCTCAACCATCGTTGAAGTCAAAAATGTCTCCGATACATCGGGCATTGATAACATTGAGATGGAAACCTTCACCTTCGACGCCGAAGACAATCGTATTCCATATAAATCGAACAGCCTTGCCTACACTGAGTCAAAACTATCTGCTGAAATAAACCTTTCAGCGAACTCTACTCTATTCCCAGTTGGTAATGCGATTGATCGATTCCAAACGCGAACAAAGATTTCGGACAAGGCCGGTAATGTCACCTATACCGCCTATCAAGATGTGTATTGGGACTCGTTACGAACGGACACACTAGAGGCTGATGCTTGCAACATAAGTC
>NZ_JBFRMS010000063.1:0-5296 GCF_041470505.1 Vibrio sp. 10N.261.55.C5 | reverse complement strand
ATGCTCCGAAATATGCAATATACCCAAAAGCTTATCTGATAGTGATGGCAAACTATCTATGGCTAAGTTTAACGGTATGATTCGGCTTGGTCGAAGTATTGAGCTATTCGAGGATATCTTTAAGCAGCTTAAAGCTCCGATAAATGTTCTTTATGTTTCAACACCAGTAGTTGACCACGCACCCACATACGATATCCAATCAGATCATGGTGCTCTCTATCTATCTGACCACCAAGGTCATCCCAAATTAGGGGCTGGTAACATGAGCGATTACCTTGAACAGTATTTTGTTAATGGGCAGCTCGACATTGCTTCGTTAATGTATAATGACCATTACATAGCGATCAAGCTTCTTTTTAATAAAAAGCATTATCTATCCTCAATGAAATTACTAGTTTCGTTTGTTGATACTATGGGGTACTTAGATTTTGGTGAAAGTGGTAATGTTTTTATTCTTTGGTTAAGAAAATATGCAGTGTTGAAAGATTTAGATATCACTGAGGAGGAACTATGGGAGTTCCGTAACTCCATTTTGCATATGACAAACTTAGACTCTCGTAAAGTAAAACAAGGTAAAGTTAAAAGAATTAGCTTTACGGTCGCACCAACAGGAACCACGACGTTTTCAGACCATGATACCAAATACTTTAATTTCGTTGACTTAATATCGGAGTTAAAAAAGGCCATGGAAAAGTGGCTTGTTTCATACGTCGAAAACCCGTCAAAACTAGTTGAGTTTGTAACGCGATATGACCGTGTTGTGGCTGACAGTCGGTACGCAGAAATACCCTAATAAGTCGAATAAATTGATACAGCACATGTCACGAATTTAGCAATTGTTCTTAGAGTTACTGAATTGCAATCCTAAACCGAAATTGCCCCAAACTGTCTTAGATTGTTGATTCTACTGTATTTCTGTCTTCCTAAATTAGCCAAATTTTTCTAATGCTCGGTCCCAAGCTTATTAGGCGGACTTTTTCCGTATTTTCTTATCGTACTTCACATGAATCGCTTATGTGCCTTGAGTTACATATTAAATTTGAGCAAGATAAACAGATAGAAAAAGCGGAATTATGTAAAGGAAGCTACCATGAGTGACTCAATTGTAATTCGAACAAAAAGTGATCTTGAAAAAGCTATTGATGCAGGTACTGAACACTTCATAGTAAAAGGTGAACTAGCGGAAAAGCTAGAACGTTCAAGAACTATTAAAAAACTATCTAAACCTATGTTGGCAGCTTTGGGGGCCGCAATTGTCGCAACTCCATTTACTGGAGGTGTAAGTGGGGCTGTTGGTTTCGCTGCTGTTGCGACGCTTACTGGAATTGAGATTGTCGCAATTGTTGCAGTTGCTTTTCTTGGCATTTCCTTGGTGTTACAAATTTGCGAAAATTTTGAAATGAAATTCAAAGGCAAAAAAGGTGACTCCGAAGCAGAAATGCATATGAAAAAAAACAAGTAAAGAGTCATATTATGAGTAAATTTGTCAAAGGGGCTCCCTATTTTTTTGTCTGTAAAAAATGCAAGCATAAATTCCATAGGAATTTAAAATTAGGTTTAATTTGCCCTAAATGCAGATCCTTAAAAGTTGTCACCGATCCTTCAGTGCTAAAGTGAAACTAACAATCGCATCAAGTCGCCGCTACGTTTTACGGCCCCTTATGCGGGTGAAGATTTACCATACTTGAGATAATTTATGAGTTGCTAATTTAGTAAAGACGCTGACAAAGTTTTGTCCAGAACCTTCACAGATGGCACTTCTCAATTCAGAAGTGCCCTATTATTGGCGAGATCTTTTACTCATTCACACCCTGTTCATGGGCTTTTATCGCACTAAAACTTATCCATTCTTCTCATGCTGTTAATCCCCGAGATGTTTCACGGGATGTAGATTCCACCTTTCCTTCAGCGTTAGCTAACCTTAAGTTTTTTTCGATCAGTTTGTAGGTGTTTTAGGTAGTTTTTGATTTCTTCAGAACTCGCTTTCTGTCCGTCAGGCCAATCAAGCTCACTAATCATTACAGAACCTAGCCCATAAATCGGTTTATCCAAGGAGCATCACTTGGTTCTTTGCCACCACAAATGAGTATTTCTAATGGGCGTGATCCAGAGTTAAATCTAATAATTGATTTTGGTAATCTACTCATCTTATTTCCCTTAATTACTTTAATAATCAAGCCTTCAGCGATGAAATTAACACTTCACTGCCGACAGGCAGCTTAGCCTTGGGTAAGCATACTGATAGCCTTAAGGTTACATATCAACGCTGTACGTAAAAAATATTTAGTATAATTAGCATATACCTCACTCGTTCCACAAAAAAGCCTCGCGCTTGGCAAGGCTTTGGTCACCTAAATGTTCTGGATACATCTCGATAAAAGTTTTCATGACTGCCCAACGCCATTAGGGTCAGGACTAACGTCCCGTCTTCATCGTAGTTGTACCCGAGCAAGGTGAGCTGTTTGTTTATCTTAAACTTGTGCACCCTAAGAAAAGACAAATCGCCTTTCTTCATCACGCCAATAAAAGGGTTTTCTATAACCCCTTTCACTGCTTTATCTAGCTCTTGTTTCTGGTTTTTGTGTAGCTTTTTTACAGCCTTGGCAAATGTCGTAGTTTGCTCAATCTTTGTTACTTTCGCTAAATTCATAAGAGGTCGTATTCCCGTGCTCTAATTCGGCATGAGCGATGATTGCCTGTAGTACGAACTCATAGGTTAAGTCAGGGTTATCCTCCATGATCTTGCCTATTTTTGCCCAATGTTCAATTTGCTTGGGGGTCGTTCGATTTAAAGCTGTTCCAATAGTTGCAGCTCTATCTACTAGGCTCTCATCAAGTCTAACGCTTGTAGTAGCCATATGTCTTACCTTGGTTGATGGTCATTTGTTTGTTGATGTTAATTGTAGCGTATTGCATCATATGTGGCAATTTGCAACAAAACCTTGCTAGTGTGAGGTTCGGTATTCAAAAATAATACTTTTAAATCAAACGATTAGTTAAAATTAAGTACTAGGCTCTATGATAAAGTTTATGCTTGTATAATCTAACGATATTGTGTCTTTTTCATTTTTGATGAACTCCCGTGATTGAAGCATTCGCGATCAAAACTATCGCTCGCTCAAAGAAATCGTTGCTCCGCTATCAAGTCTCAATGTGGTGACAGGTGCCAACGGTAACGTAAGTCAAATCTGTATAAAGCTCTTAAGCTGTTTAGTGAAACAGCTGATGGATACTTGATTTCTGCGTAGGCCAAAAGCGGTGGATTAGAATCTATATTTTGGGCCGGCCCAGAGTGTGATATCCGAGTTAGTGAAAGTATTTAGAAGTACTCTTATTTTGGAACTCTCCGAAGCAGACTTTATTGACACCTAGCTGAGTCATTTTCCTTATGATTCATGTGCAGCAACAAGTCAGATGCCAAGTTATATAATATTACATAGTGTGATATAATTACATTTATATCACACTATTTGTGTAGGGTTTACTATGGATAACAAAAAGCTAATTATCAAGCTAAATCAAGTGACGCTGTCACACTTAAAATCTCAAAAAGAAACACAAGAACAATGGTCCACGCAAAAAGAAACACTCAAGCGATTTAAGGTTCAGTTGCCCGACTTAACTGACAGTTTTGCGCCCGATTGGCATGAATTGCCTAAAGTTGTAAAACAACTGCAGGTGTTTGATGACAATCGCGGCGGTCTCAGCACCAACACATTAAAGATGTTGTCCTTCGTACTACGAAAGTGGGATTATTATTGTAAAGCCGAAGCAATATATAGTTTCCCTATTAATGAATACATCTTATTAAATTGGTTCCGAGCATTAAAAATCGAAGGTGTGAAAATCAATACCCTTCGACAGTATCGAGCCCAGTTAAGCTTGTTCCATAAAATAATGGAAATTGAAGACATAACAAAAAAGCTCTCCGTGAAAACCTTCTTCACTTCGCTTCCGAAAGATGAAATGGAGATTACAGGAGAACAACTTATTGATTTACAGGCAAAACCGTTCAAGAAAGTTCATTTAAATAAACTAATGGATACTTGGGGTAACCACAAGTACCCGATGAGATTCAGAGACTTAACAGTACTTACTATTGCTTATGGAACCTTACTACGTGAATCAGAAATTGGGGCTATCCGAAAAAAACATATCACAATATTGGATAATCGAGATGTTAACATTGATCGTGTCTCATCGAAAACTAGTATTACCCCTGAACCTAAGCGATTAACAGGTCGCTTTGCGTCCATTCTTCGCACGTATTTAACAGAGTATTGTGAAAATCTAGAAGACAATGAATATATCTTCAGCTGGCTTACATCAAAAGGCCTGAGGCCAGCGGCGTACAGAGAAACCCCAATGTCTGGAATGACCGTTGATAGAATTTACCAACGTGCACATCGATGTTTAGAACAATCTGGTGACGTTGTAACTAGTAAACGTCATCATCGAGACATCTGGAGTGGCCACTCTAGCCGTGTTGGTGCGCTGCAAGATGGTTACGCCGCCGGGTTAAGCTTAACCCAATTAATACAGCTTGGAGACTGGAAAAGCGACAGTATGGTCCTGAGATATTTAAGAGGATTAGACAATGAAAATAGCCCCAATCTTTTGTTACAGGATTAACCCTCTAAATCATTTTAAAATTCATGAAGTAAAAGCTTTTATATTAAACCAATATTTAGGGAGAGCTTATGGCTATATTAAGAGTGGCTTAAAAGTTGAGTTACTCTTTCTCGGGCCAACGATATTATCATCACAAGCAGGTATTTTCTTAGAAATCCATTCTAAGTAATCTACTTCATTTAAAGGTTTAGATATAAAGTATCCTTGGAAAGTATCATAGCCTAGTTCTTGTAGAACTTTCAGTTGTTCTAAGGTTTCAACACCTTCGACGATAGGCTGTAGGTTTAATACCTCACAGAAAACTAAAATCCCTTTCAGAATGCCACGCTCTGTTTCTCTGATTGTGTGCCTTACAAACCTCTGATCTACTTTTAGTGTATTAATTGGTAATTTCTGCAAATATGTTAGTGTAGAATAACCAGTACCGAAATCGTCGATAGAAAACGAAACCCCAAACTCTTTACATTTCTTTATTGATTCTGCTGCCGTCTCTATATTGTCGACAGCATGCGTTTCCAATATTTCAACTTCGAGTAATAATAAATTTTTTTCATTTCCCTGTAACACTTTCTCTTTGAGTATAAGAGCAAGTTCTTTAGCTATAAAAGAGTGTGATATATTAATACTTAAAGGGCAGTGATAACCCCCTATCTGGCAGGATAGT
>NZ_JBFRMS010000062.1:0-36029 GCF_041470505.1 Vibrio sp. 10N.261.55.C5 | reverse complement strand
ACGCCATAGTCGTTTGTTAGCTATATGCTACCAGCCACCAAAACCCATTTTTTCTCTCGGTGTCATAGGCTCACCTATATAACCATCGAGTAAATGAGGGTTGTTGACTAAGTACTCTCTAGCCCAAGGTTGCAGGTTAAATGCAAAACCATTTAGCACGTCACCTGTGCTCGATGGCAGGTAAGTAACCCCCTTAGATCTCAAACCAGCCATAACACCATCTTCGTGCCCAACATAAACTGAATTTAACTGTTGTTGGATATAAGGCAACAAATAACCTTTTTCCTCAGGTGTTAACTGATGAAGTAAGCTCTGCTTTCTTTCAAGACTCTTCTTGCTAGCCTGACCTCGGGCAAAAAATGAAAAGAGCCTAGCGCAAGCAAAAGAAACCAACAATAAAAAGCTTGGTCCAAGATAAACCCTATAGGATTCTCTGAACCCTTTGACAGCAAGAGATTCAGCTACACTATCTGGAACAAAAAGTATTATCCCAACAACTGCAATCACAGCCACTAAAAATGTTGCCGGAATTTTTAGGAAATAATCCATAAAACCAGTGACTTTACCCAACAAAACTTTCCTCCGAACTTGAATAATATAGCTAACGCTTATTAGACGCCAAATTGTCGTCTTTCATCCTTCAATGATGCATTCATTTTTATATTAACTCAAATAACAATCAATACGTTATGCCACATAAAGGGAAGTTAGACAGCAATGTGTCGCCTAGTAATGGGAATGATGAATTATCAACTCAATCGAATAAGTTTTAGTAGGGTAAACGCACGCCCTATGAATTGTATAGAGTATTTAATCTAAGTGATTTTGGGGCAAAAATGAGTTATGTCACTACTCATTTTTGCCTTTTTCATTAGCATTAAAACTCAATCTATCGACCGTATTGCTCAATAATAAAGTGCTCAAAATCATCACACATTTGGTCATTCGACTTTGCATTATTCGCCAACTCAGTAGCCCCATCAACGATCGATATCTTCGCATTCAAATCAGAGACTGGTGCACGTTCTCTTGTCGACAGCTGTTTGATTTTTTTCTCCTCAATCGCCCAAGCTTCTTCTGGCGATAAGTTGCACTCGTCAGCGAGGTATTTTGCATTAAAACCTTCCCCAGTCAGGCTTTCGATTGTCCCATTATGATTCACGCTATTGCCTTGGTGCCAATAGTGCTTAGCTAACAAAGGGCCGATTTCTGGGTTATCCGTTAAGTAGCCAAACTTATCGGTGAAATATGCACGAGTTTGATACACCGCCATATGAGCCAGCAGGTAACCTTGATACGCGCAAGACGCTTCATCCGACAACAGATGCGGGATCGCCATTAATGGGCGAGGGCTACAAGCTAATCCAAGAATCGTTTTCTCACTGCTACGAGCAAGAGCGGTAATCTTTTCAGGTGTCAGATTTTCATCCGCCAATTCGTAAAGTGCTCGCTCGAAATACGGAACCACTAAAATGCTGCGTTCTTGATAAGCTCTGAAGGGTTGTTTGTTATCGATGATTGCTTTGATTAACTCGTCAGGTACTGCTTGGCCATCTGCATTAAGCGCGTATTGTTTGAGCCAATCGGCGTCATTCAACAAGCTGTCACAGAACATGGATTGCGTTTCGGCATAAGCCATTGAGGTTGGTGCAAACTCTTGAGAGAAACACGGTGCGTTCATTTTTACGTTAGCAAAATGTGCTGCATGACCACCCTCGTGAAATAGTGTATTGATGCCATCATAGCCGCTGCCAACTTGATCGGGCTTTGCGTTGCTCGTGAAGTTAACTTGAGCAGCTACCCATGTGTCTTGATCGTAGAAAGAAGGGATAGGGCCATGGCAGAAGCCATTAGGGTACTTACCTTTGCGATCAAGCAGATCCAATTTTAATGTCGCTTGAGAGTATTCGATGTTTAGGCGACCAAAAGATTCGATCCAGCGTCGAAGTGACTTTGAGAATGGAACATAAGGATCAAGATCATTCATAACGTCACCTGAAAAAGAGTAGGTAAAGTTATGGGCTTGAAGTGCATTCTCGCCTTTCTGCTCAGCCAAATTGGTTAGACTTTGCTGATGGTTATCGCGTGTACGTGCTTCGAAGTCATCCAGAATCGTAAACAGCTGCTCTGTCGTCATCTGTTCGGTTTTAACCACCGAGTAATCAAAGAAGGTTTTAAAACCCAGTGATTGAGCAAATTGGTTACGTTTTTTGAGCAGTTCAATGAAGCCGTTAGCCAGCAGCCACTGTTCTAAATCTAATAGTGCTTGATGTGCAGAAAGCCTAACTTGTTCATTACCATTACTTCTAACGGCTGAACCTAAAACGGGCAGCGACCCTTCTGTTTCGTCGCCTGTTTCATTTACGTAAGTCATCACATGGTTTTGTTTTTTCTCAAACAGTTCAGCCTCAAATTTTATGAGTTCGGCTTTAAGCTTCTGTGACTGCTCAGACTCAATAGCGTGAGATCTAAAGGTCGCCAACCAACCATTCAAGCCTGTCAGCGTACTCTCTTTTTCGAGAGGATCTTGAATTTCATCGATAACAGCGAGTTGCGTTTCGATAGCAGTAATCTGTTCGGCAGAGCTTAGAAATTCCGTCCACTGAGTCTGTGCGAGTGTCGAACCATCGTGGTCGTCACTGATACCCATATATGTATCCCAAAAGAAGTCTTCTTTCGCTTTATGAGTCGCAAGATACTTTTGATTCAATTGGTTGAGATAGTTCGTTGCAGTCATGACATTCCTTGAAAATTAACCAGTAATTTCAACATTATGACACATTCATTGAATGTATTTTGTGATGTTAAGTATAACGGCATAGAAGTTACCTTTTCATCAAGTCGTTTTGAACCAATACGGCTTCATCAGCTTGCCGCCAGAAGCTATTCAACGTAACAAAGTCAGATTGTCGCTTGAAGAGCCTGCTATTGAAGGTGGCTACAAGTAATGGGTATGTCATGTTGTAACTGTTGTGGGAGAGTGATATTCTCTCTTTCGTAATGGTTCTCAACGTGACGGATTACGTTATTCGGTGATGAAATTATCTAGCGGGCATGTATGCCCGTTTTTTTTCGCCTAAAATTTGCGACTCGAGCAGTTGTTTGTCGTTTGGTCACGTATAATGGACACTTCATATAGCGCTAAATAAGCCCAGTCGATGAAAATCTTTCAAGTTCTAATCTTGCCTCTAATGCTGTCCCTCAATGCTATTTCATTTTCAGCGCAAGCAACCGAAAGCTGGTGGCTAAGAACAGTATTTAACAGCAGCCCAAGTCTGCCGAATTCTCAAAACTATATTAATGATATCGAGTTGATGGATTGTGGTGAGATCGAAGGTACTTTGTTGTGCAGTGACTTAACCCAATATTACGACCTGGATGTGTATGTTGAACTGGAGTTGGGGGACTCAAGTGTCGAAACGGTTCGCTTAAACCTGCCATATTCGGACCTAAGTTACACAAAGCTTCAGGCATACCTTCGCCAAGATGGCTTTGCTCTCAGTTCAATTCGTATTGGTGAAGATGAATTCGATGTTACAGCTCAACTCGAACAAGCTCGAAATGAAGGTGTTGGTTTCGATAAGGTGGATAAACAGCTGGTCGAATTCATCAACGCGCCTCACGGTTCAGCAGAGCAACTGAGTGTGTGGAATGTGCCTAGCTTATCTTCTTCTAGCTCTACTTCTCCTTGGATTCAGTTACAGAGTGATGGTGACAACTTAACGGTTGAACTTAATCGTTTTTAATTGCTCAAATTTATAGATAGTTTCGTTATTTATTAGGCTAAACAAGCCTTTCAGGAGAACGGCTCGCGGGCAGACAGCAAGTTATAATTCATTTAAGTGTTCGTTTTTCTGCGGCTCTCACATTTTTAATAAGCGTTTAGCTTTGCCATTTGTTATACGTTGAGCCTTCGGTAAAACGAGCTTAGGATACGTTCAGTATTGATAAAGGAGACAACCCATGGTTGCAAGAGTAACGATAGCGCCACAAGGCCCAGAACTTTCTGAGCTGGTGCAAGGATACTGGCGTACAGCAGAGTGGGGCATGACCCCGCAACAACGCCTGACTTTCCTGAAGCAACATATTGATCTTGGCATCACAACTGTTGATCACGCGGATATTTACGGTAACTACCAATGTGAAAAGTTGTTTGGTGAGGCGTTAGCGCTTGAACCAAGCCTTCGTGATGATATTCAAATCGTCACCAAGTGCGATATCAACCTATGTGGTGACCACACTCCAGATCGTAAGATCAATCACTATGACACCAGCGCGCAGCATATTTACCAATCAGTAAATAACTCATTAGAGCACTTAGGTGTTAACGATATCGATGTATTGTTGATTCACCGCCCTGACGTGTTAATGGATGCCGATGAAGTAGCAGAAGCGTTCGCAGAGCTACACAAAGTAGGTAAAGTTAAGCACTTCGGTGTTTCTAACTTTTCACCGCGTCAGTTCGAACTGCTTCAATCTCGACTCGGTAAGCCGTTAGTGACCAACCAAGTTGAAATCAACCCATTGAACTTCGAAGTGGCTCATGATGGCACGCTAGATCAACTGCAGATGAACCGCATTCGCCCGATGGCGTGGTCTTGTCTCGGTGGTGGTAGCATCTTCAGTGGTGATTCAGCGCAAGCGGTTCGCGTTCGTGATGAGCTAGAGGCGATTCGTCAAGAAGTCGGTGCAGACAGCATTGATCAAGTGATTTACGCTTGGGTTCGTCGTTTACCATCTAGTCCAATTGCAATTATTGGTTCTGGTAAGATTGAGCGTGTGAAGACGGCCGTTGATGCACTGAAAATCGAGCTGACGCGCGAACAGTGGTATCGCGTATGGGTGGCATCTAAAGGTCACGGTGTGCCATAGAAAGCAATTCGTATAGAAGTCAAAGCCAGCTAAGTAAGCTGGCTTTTTTGTGTTCGCCTAACATGTTTCTCCAAAACTGTGATTAAGGTGGAATAATTTTCAAAAACACTCATAATGCACTCTGTTTTTCACCAGTTGGATATTTCCATTGAGCACTTCAAAATTCTCTTCAATCGCCCTTAAACCAGAGCTTCTAAATACGTTAGATTCTCTTGGTTATACTGAAATGACGCCGATCCAAGCGTTAAGTCTTCCTACTATCCTAAATGGCAAGGACGTTATCGGTCAGGGTAAAACGGGTTCAGGTAAAACAGCTGCTTTCGGTTTAGGCGTGCTGCAGAACCTACGCGTTAAGCGTTTCCGTGTTCAGTCTTTAGTGTTATGTCCGACTCGTGAGCTTGCAGACCAAGTAGCAAAAGAGATTCGTACTCTTGCTCGTGGTATTCACAACATTAAAGTGCTGACACTATGTGGCGGTATGCCAATGGGCCCACAGATTGGTTCACTAGAGCATGGCGCACACATTCTTGTAGGCACACCTGGTCGTATTCTTGATCACCTAGAGAAAGGCCGCATTGACCTGTCTGAGCTGAACACACTTGTGTTAGATGAAGCGGATCGCATGCTAGAGATGGGTTTCCAAGACGCTTTGGATGCTGTGATTGAAGCGGCGCCAAAAGAACGCCAAACTCTGCTATTCAGTGCGACTTTCCCTAAACAGATCAAATCTGTTGCAGACCGCATTATGCGCAATCCAGAAATGGTGAAGGTTGAATCAACACACGATCACTCAAGCATCCAACAACACTTCTACAAGTTAGAAGGTTCTGAAGCTCGTGATGACGCTCTAGAGCTGCTGTTGTTGCATCACCAACCGGAGTCTGCGGTTGTGTTCTGTAACACTAAGAAAGAAGTGCAGAACGTAAACGATGAGCTAAGCCACCGCGGTTTCAGTGTTATCGAACTTCATGGTGACATGGAACAGCGTGAACGTGACCAAGCTTTGGTTCAGTTCTCAAACAAAACCATCTCGATTCTAGTGGCGACAGACGTTGCGGCTCGCGGTCTTGATGTTGATAACCTAGATGCTGTGTTCAACTTTGAATTGTCTCGCGACCCTGAAGTTCACGTACACCGTATTGGTCGTACTGGCCGTGCAGGAAGCAAAGGCGTAGCGATCAGCTTCTTTAGCGAAAAAGAGATGTACCGTGTTGCTCAAATTGATGAGTACATGGACATGCCAATCGAGCCATCTGAACTGCCAGCAAAACCAATTGCTAAGCCGTACTACTCAAACATGGTTACCATCCAAATTGATGGCGGTAAGAAAGCTAAGCTTCGTGCTGGTGATATTCTTGGCGCACTGACGGGCCAAGGCGGCATTGATGGTAAATCAGTAGGTAAGATCAATCTGTTTGCAATGCGTGCTTACGTAGCGGTAGAAAGATCTGTGGCTAAAAAAGCACTGAACAAAATCGAATCAGGTAAAATGAAGGGTCGTCAATTCCGCGCCCGAATCCTGAAGTAATTCGAGACTGAATCCCTTTGCTGCGATATGTCTAATTAACGACATTGCTAATTAATGGCATTGCAGTAAAGGGTGTTCCACAAAATGCCACTTAAGTTTCTTATCTTAGGTTTATCGACCTAGTCCTCTATACCAAAGCATTATTCATCGGGTCTTATCGAATAAAGATCGTTGATATGTTTTCCTTCGCTAAGATACCAAGTCATCGCTTCCTGTCGATTGTGAACCAATATCGTGATTGTGGTTATTGATCCATCGTCAAAATAACAAAGCTCATATTCTAAATCGCTTGTATGATCAGGAATAGCGGCCATAGCTTCCCTCCCAAATATCAATCATTTTAAATACGTCAACCCAACTCATTTATAGGGCTCGTATCACGTCAAATGAGTAATAAAATCAAGTTACATCACTGCCATTAATTATTTTTAGTTTAATCATTTGCCTAAATAGCTAGATTAGCAAGTTTGGGTCTCAATTTATCTCAAAGTTTTTACGACCACTGTTTATTAAGACTACTTTTATAAGAGCTAGAATTAGCGTTATAAAAACTGGGCTAACCTTAAAGGGATGAGTTAATCGGTTTGTGGCTTTGTTGAATGTCGTGAGAGGGTAGAATGAGAAAGTGCCGGTGGTTAGTTTTAGTGATCTGTTTTCTATTTACTGGGTGCGGGACCAAGTTCGCCTATAACAATATAGGTTGGTTTGTCGTTAGCTATATAGAAGATTTTGTTTCCCTCTCAAATAGCCAAGAATCAGAGCTTGAAGAGCGATTAGATATATTACAGAAATGGCATAAAGAAACTCAGCTACCTCTGTATATTTCGCAATTAGAAGCGATTCAAAACGTAGAACGGTCGGATATGAATCCCGCTTTTATTGTTGGCCAAAGTGAAGAAACGAAAGAGCATATTCGCTCAATCGTCAATAAGTTCGCTCCAGATATTTACGCCTTGAGTATGCAGCTTAGCCCTAAGCAAGACAGGGAGTTTTTAAAGAACTTTCGTGAAAAGCAGCAAGACTATTATGAAGAAAGGTTGTCGTTGAACGATGCCGATTCGAGAGAGCGATACCGAAGCAGAATAGAAGAGCGCGCAGAACGGTGGTTAGGTTCAGTATCGAAAGAACAAAAACAGATTATTTTGGCTTGGTCTAAAGAGTGGGTAAATACCAATAGCAGTTGGCGACAATATCAAAACAACATCTATCAAGAGCTAACGACGCTGATGGCAAAGAAGAGCGACCTACATATTGCTCAGCCAATTATTATGAAGTTGCTTTTAAACAATGAAGCTTATTATCCTGCTGAACTTGAGCCGCAGCTTAACCAAAATATGGAAACATCAGCCAAGTTTTTAGTAGATATGGCCGCGACCAGCAGTAACAAGCAGTGGGCGTATTTTATGAATGAGTTAGAAAGCCTCAAAGGAACGTTGGAGTCATTGCAAGAGTAGAGCGTTCTTTTTAAAGGCTAGCGGTCATTATCGAGCTAGCCTTTCATCAAACTGAATTTCGGAACCTAACCCCTGTTGCTCATCAGTAGTTTTGGAATCAAACCTTTGGCTGTCCTAGATATTTTCTGCATCAGTTGAAAGCTTGGCTGTTGAATGCCGTGATCACTTTGCAATTCATCAATCATCAATAACCACAACCTTGCTGTCATTTCTGAATCGGCTAACGCTCTGTGGAAAGTACCGTCGTTGTCGATATTTTTGAAACGCACAAGGTCGCCTAGCTTATGAGTTGGTGCGTCTTGGATTAGACGACGAGCTATCAACATTGAGCAAGCGAACTGTCCATTGTAATCGCGACCAATATTATCTAATTCTGCGTCGAGAAAGCGTTTATCAAACGATGCATTATGAGCAACAAGCTGACTGTCTTGAATAAAGTCTGCAAACTCATCCATCACTTCACTGCAACTGGCCGCGGTGTTCAGCATGCGGTTAGTAATGCCGGTGTAGCTTTCAATGAAGCCACTCACACGAAACCCTGGATTCATGAGTTGTTGGAAGGTGTCAACGACTTCGCCGTTAACGAGTTTAACCGCACCGATCTCAATCGCTCGGTCACCCATGTTTGGTGATAAGCCTGTGGTTTCGAAATCGAGAACGATAACGGAATCTGCGGAGTTTGAAGCCATCGTGTTTCCTAATTGCTGTTTGGTAGTATCGCTTTACATGGGGCGTTTGGTGTTGCTATGGGTCAATCAGTTATTTGCTAGTGCCGATAGTAAGTTCAGTGTAACCCGTCGAATCGTCGTGCTCTCTGCTGAAGGTCAAAGTATCGTAGCGGTGAACGATAAGTTCAGTGGTGGTTGCGATAATCGTCCCTTCAAGCAAATGCCCACCAATTACATTGCCATTCTCATCAGCAACGGAGATATGAATATGCTGGTGGTTTGGGGTTAGCGTTGCCATCACCGAGACTATTTCGAACGGAGCTTGAACTAGCTTGGTGTTGTTGGCATTAGCTAAGCGAATATTGAGTTGAGAAACACATCCGACACAAGACGCAATAGAGCCCGCGGAGATATTGTGCGCTGTCACTAGCCTCTGGATCTCTAGCTTTAGGTCTTGGCCGCGGGTTAATCTCGTTGCGATAGGAGTGATCATCTTATTGCCTCAACGTTATATGTATTTCAAAGAACAAAACGAAGCCACATAGGGCTTCGTTTTATTTTCATTTTGGCTAACGCGACTTTTCTTTTGGTTAATGCAACTTTGCATTTTCTGTCGCTGAAATTACTTAGTCTTGTTGCTGTTCTCTTTTCTTCTTAGGAACGAAGTTCAATACTGAAATGGGTACTTCTTTGCGTGGTTCGAAACCTTCAACAACGCGACGTTCAATCAAGTGACCAAGACGCTTTTCAATAATGCACAGGTTTTTGAAGTTATCTTTTGATAGGAAAGAGATCGCTTCGCCAGATGCATCAGCACGGCCTGTACGACCAATACGGTGAACATAATCATCTGCTGGGAATGGCATGTCGTAGTTCACTACGCGGCTTAGGTTGTCGATATCGATACCACGAGCAGCAACACCCGTCGCGACTAAGTACTTTAGACGACCTTTCTTGAAGTCAGCCAAGATTTTTTCACGAATCGCTTGGCTACGTCCACTATGGAAAGCTTCCGCTTGAATACCACGTTTCTCAAGTTGAGCAACCAACTTAGCAGCGCCGTGCTTGGTTTCGATAAAGATAAGCGCTTGGTCCCAGTTGCCTTCGGTAATCATGTGGCTCAATAGTGCTGACTTACGGTCTTTATCTACGGTAACTAACCATTGCTCAATGTTCGCTTTAGACGCATCAGTCTTGGCAATCGAAATCTCTTCCGCTTCACTGATTGCACTTTTCGCTAGTGCACGCACTGGCGTTGAAAGCGTTGCCGAGAACAGCAGGTTTTGGATGTCTTGTGGTAGACGCGCGATGATCTTGTTGATGTCTTCAATGAAACCCATGTCTAGCATGCGGTCAGCTTCATCTAGAACCAGTACTTCCACTTCATCAAAGTGAACGGCACGTTGTCCGTACATGTCGATCAAACGACCTGGTGTTGCCACAAGAATATCCACGCCTTCAATAAGACGATCTTTCTGGTGTTGGTAAGACACGCCACCGTACATCGCTAGTGATGTTAGGTTTAGGAACTTCGCGTACTTAGTGATGTTCTGTTCAACCTGAACTGCCAGCTCACGCGTTGGTGTCAGGATAACTGCGCGGATACGTTTTTTACGCTGCGTTTCACCTTTGCTTAGCATTTCTAAGATAGGGAGAACAAAGCTCGCAGTTTTACCTGTACCTGTTTGTGCTGCAGCAATAAGGTTCTTACCAGAAAGAACAATCGGAATTGCTTTTTCTTGAATAGAGGTTGGCTTTTCATAGCCTTGTTTTGCAACGGCTTTAACAATAGGTGAGCTTAATCCAAGCTTGGAAAATGGCATAAGTTTCTCGGTATGATTTGGCTAAATAGCGATGGAAAGGTTTAACAATCTTATACAAGGATAAGATTAATGGCGGCATTCTACCATGTTGCTTGCTCACCGCTAGTCACATGCACATAAAAAAATCCAGTGTCGACAAGGCACTGGATTTTTAGTTTTGGTTGATCGCGATCTAGCTTTGCTTTATCGAAAGCGCTTAAGCGATCTCAATCTTCTCTGCTTGGTTCTGTTCTACCATTGATAGTGCTAGCGCTTCTGCAGCCTTAATACCATCAATACCAGCGGAAAGGATACCGCCTGCGTAGCCTGCACCTTCGCCAGCAGGGAAGAAGCCCTTAAGGTTGATGCTTTGGTAGTCTTTACCACGCTTGATACATACAGGAGAAGACGTACGAGTCTCAACACCGGTAAGTAGGCCGTCTGGCGTAGAGAAACCTTTGATCTTCTTCTCGAACGCTGGGATTGCTTCACGAATCGCTTCGATAGCAAAATCAGGCAGCGCTTTTGAAATATCAGTCAGGTGGATACCCGGCGTGAATGACGGTTGTACTTCACCGATTGCACTTGGATCGCGACCTTTCAAGAAGTCACCGATTTTTTGAGCTGGTGCATCGTAGTTTTCACCACCAAGAACATAAGCGCCGCTTTCTAGTTCACGTTGTAAACGGATACCAGCCAGTGCGTCACCTGGGTAATCACGTTCTGGGTCGATACCTACAACGATCGCGCTGTTTGCGTTACGTTCTGCACGAGAGTATTGGCTCATGCCGTTCGTTACTACGCGGCCTTCTTCAGACGTTGCAGCAACCACAGTACCACCTGGGCACATACAGAAGCTGTATACAGTGCGGCCATTCTTACAGTGGTGAACGAGTTTGTAGTCCGCAGCACCTAGGATTGGGTTGCCTGCGTTCTTACCGAAACGAGCTTCATCAATCATCGATTGCTTGTGTTCGATACGGAAACCAACAGAGAAAGGCTTCGCTTCCATGTAAACGCCACGATCGTACAGCATTTCAAACGTGTCACGAGCACTGTGGCCAACAGCCAATACCACGTGACGAGATTTGATCTCTTCACCGTTAGAAAGCGTTAGGCCAGTGATTTGACCATCTTCCATATGAACGTCGTCAACACGAGTGCTGAAACGGATTTCGCCACCAAGTTCAATGATAGAAGCGCGCATCTTTTCGATCATGGTAACCAGTTTAAAGGTACCGATGTGTGGCTTACTTACGTATAGAATTTCTTCTGGTGCACCCGCAGCAACGAACTCTTCAATTACTTTACGGCCGTAGTGCTTTGGATCTTTAACTTGGCTGTACAGCTTACCGTCAGAGAAAGTACCTGCGCCGCCTTCACCAAACTGTACGTTTGATTCTGTGTTCAGCGTACGCTTACGCCAGAAACCAAAGGTATCTTTCGTACGCTCACGAACTTCTTTACCACGCTCAACGATGATTGGGTTGAAACCCATTTGAGCAAGCACTAGGCCAGCGAATAGACCACATGGGCCAAAACCGATAACCACAGGGCGCTCAGTTTGGTTCTCAACCGCTTTAGCAACAAACTTGTACTCCATATCAGGAGTCACTTTTACGTGCGGGTCGCTAATGAATTGTTCTAACAACTCAGCTTCGTTTTCAACGAGAACGTCAAGCGTGTAGATAAGTAAGATCTTTGATTTCTTACGAGCATCGTAGCCACGTTTAAAGATATTAAAAGAGAGTACCTGATCAGAGTTAATACCAAGTTTCGCTTCAATAGCGTCTTGAATAGCAGACTCTTCATGGTCTAGTGGGAGTTTAATTTCGGTTAAACGTATCATTTCGATGTCTCGTTTTTATAGGTGTCTTAGCTAGATCGTTTCTTAATACAGAGTTTGATGGAAACGCTGATGTTCAAAGAAGCGATAAGCTCACAATGGCGCGCATTTTACGAGAAATTGATTTATCTGTCATACTAATTTGGAAACATGGAGCAAATAGACACGATATTAGAGCCGTATGATGTTGAATTTTGCTTTGGGATGAGTATTATCCCCATTCTTCAATTTTGACTAACTTATAGAGCAGAGCATCATGGCATTTGTCGTAGGCGATAATTGTATTCAATGTAAATACACAGACTGTGTGGCAGTGTGTCCCGCAGATGCGTTCCATGAAGGCCCAAACTTCATGGTAATTAACCCGATCGAATGTATCGATTGTGGTTTATGTGTACCTGAATGTGATGCTCAAGCGATCTTCCAAGAAGATGAACTGCCTGAAGATCAAAAGATTTTCATTGAAGTGAACGCAGAACTTGCTGAGATTTGGCCTGTGCAAACGGAAGTAAAACCACCAATGGATGACGCTGAAAAGTGGAATGGTGTCGCTGATAAGTTGGCAATGCTAGAAAAGTAATTGTTGAAAAGAACTTAGATAAAAAGGCGTACTGATTTAATCAATACGCCTTTTTTAATATTTGAACATTGTCGACTGGATCGTTAGCTTATGAGACCTAGCTGTGCTGACGACGCATGTTGTCGAGAATGATGCCAGTCGCCATTGCAACGTTCAAAGACTCTGCGCCACCGAATGCTGGAATCGTAATCTTATCTGTCACGTATTTAGCGGCGTGTTCACGAATACCGTGAGACTCGCTGCCCATCAGCAAAATGCCATTTGCAGTGAAGTCAGTCTTATGAACACTTTCGCCTTCCAAAAATGCACCGTAAACCGGTAGATTCGCTTGCTCTAAGTAAGCTGGTAAGTCAGTTTGACTTACGTGTACTCGGCCAAAGCTGCCCATAGTCGCGCTGATAGTTTTAGGGTTGTATGGGTCTGCGCAATCACTGCTCGCAACGATATGCTTGATGCCATACCAGTCTGCTACGCGAATAATCGTGCCTAGGTTGCCAGGGTCTGAAACGCCATCAAGTGCAATCATCAGTCCTGTCGCTTCTGGTAGTTCAAACGTTGGGATCTCAACAACTGCAATCGCGGCATTGTTACTCACCAAAGTACTTGCTTTGGTTAGATCATCCAGCGAGGCTTCAACACAATCAAACTCAATCAGTGAAGCATGATTTTCAGATAAGAAATCAGCGGTAGCAAAGACGTTCTTCACCACTAAGTCACTATTGAACAGCTCAAGAACGTTCTTTTCACCTTGAACTAGAAACAGGCCGTGGGCTTTACGTTGTTTCTTTTGGCCCAAAGCACGAAGGAGTTTTAATTGGTTTTTTGAAATCATGTTTTTATCCTAGATATAAGCCCGCGCATTATAGAGCAAAGGTTAGCGAACCAAAAGCGTGATGACTCAATGCGATCTACATAAAAAGCAAAAGCAACTCACTTAAAAAAGAAAAGCGCACTAAATAGCGCGCTCTTATGGGATTTACTCACCTAAGTTAAGTTGAACTGACAGCCTAATACGGAGCCGGGTAGCGTTTAAATACTGTGTTGATATCAGTCAGGATCTCTTCTGATAGCGGTTTACTAAAAGCGGCTACGTTCTCTTTTAATTGCTCCATGGTCGTTGCACCGATGATGGTGGACGTCACCCCATCAACTTGATTACACCATGCCAATGCCAGTTGGCTCGGAGTAAATCCATGAGCGTTTGCTACTTCAACATAGCCTTTAACCGCTTCGTTGGCAGATTCAGTGTCACGGAAAATGCCTTTACGTTGCATGTAAGTCCAACGGCTGCCTTCCGGTCTTGCGCCATCAATGTACTTTCCACTCAACATGCCTGCAGCTAAAGGTGACCATGGCAGGTAAGCGACATCTTCATGCACACAGTTCTCAATCAGATATGGCCAGTCTTTTGCGTGCAGCAAGCTAAATTCATTCTGAATCGAAACCATACGTGGCAAATCGTGTTTCTCGCTCAGCTTGAGGTATGTGTTAATGCCCCAAGTAGAATCATCTGAAAGCCCGACATGGCGAATTTTCCCCGCCTTAATGCAGCTTGCCAGTGCTTGTAGGATTTCCAACATCTCAGCTTCATGCTGCTTTCGGTCAATATCACTGAATCGAATGTGATTCGGGAAATGCTTACCAAAGTGAGGCGTTGTACGATTTGGCCAATGAAGTTGGTAAAGGTCGATATAGTCTGTTTGTAGGCGTTTTAATGATGCGTCAACGGCTGCGATCACCGCTTCACCCGTTATCGGGCCGCCATCTCGAACCCAAGGAAGCCCTGGCCCGGCAATTTTGCTCGCAATGATCAACTCTTGTCGACGCTGTGGGTTACGCGATAACCAGTTACCAATGATCGCTTCTGTTTTTCCGTAGGTATCTGGAGAAGGTGGAACCGCGTACATCTCTGCAGTATCGATAAAGTTAATACCTTGGCTTAATGCGTATTCGATCTGTTGGTCGGCTTGCTGCTGCGTATTTTGTAGCCCCCAAGTCATGCTGCCAAGACAGATACGGGAAACGGGAATTTGACTACTTCCTAGCTTTGAATATTCCATTGAATTCGGGGTTCCTGTGGTTAGGTTCTCTGGTACTCGCATTATAGTTTTGAAAAGAGGGCGAGTGAGGAATGAAAACGAATATGAATTATTAGCACAAAATGACACGACAAGGTATGGCATCGGGGAGTTTAGTGAGTCATTTCTCAGCGCTGCAAGCTAGTGTGTGCAATGCGTGAAAATACATTCGCGAGAAACTATGAGCCAATTGGTGATCGAGAAGTGAAGAACAACAAGCAATGAGCGAAGGTTTAATGTTCAGCTTGTTTGGGAGTGGGGGAGAGGAGAACAGATCAAAAATAAAAAAAAGCTCTACCGGATAGAGCGTAGAGCTTTTTTATAGGGGTCTTAATAGTGCTAGGTATTCATTGAGTTACGAGGTCGCGTTTGTGTCTAATCCACCCTGGATCTGCGCCTGTCTTAGAGCTTCCTGCCTTTGAACTTCTTTCTCAGTTAATACTGGTCGAAGCGTTTCCTCAGAGGCTTGAGGAGAGAAAATGAAATATTTATTAATCGTCATAACTGTGTCTCCGTGTAACGTATGACAGATTCTGCATCAAGGATAAATTGTGATCATCATCCACTTTGTACTTTTGTTAGGCTGAGAGCGGAGGGCGTAGAATGCGTACAAAGCGATCTCTTATCATCCGTATGCAATGTTGAACTGACGAAACCCTCTGTTTTCAAGTATAGGAAGCGCATCTAATTTCGCACAATAATGATTTAGAGCAATTACATACATGGTCAGGGGCGTAAGATGAAAACCCTCGCTACTGACTCTGTGCTCGTATTTATTTAACGATGTATCACTTATCGACATAATAATTAAGTCAGTAAATCAATTACTTAATCCATGGTGAGATGAATTATGGAAAAGCTTGTAGAACGTTTTCTGAATTACGTTACTTTTGATACCAAATCCGATCCTTCTAATCAGCAATGCCCAAGTTCACCGGGTCAAATTACCTTTGCTGAAGCCTTAAAGTTAGAATTGGTGGCATTAGACTTAGTTGATGTGTCTTTAGATGACAATGGATACTTGATGGCGAAACTGCCGTCGAATGTCGATTACGATGTGCCTGCGATTGGCTTTGTGGCGCACATGGATACCGCTCCTGACGCATCAGGCGCCAACGTGAAACCACAAGTGATTAAAGATTACCGAGGTGGAACGATTGAATTAGGGGAAAGTGGCGAGAGTTTGAACCCAAGCCAGTATCCAGATCTTGATTCTTTACATGGTCACGACCTGATTACGACTGACGGCACAACTCTGCTTGGTGCCGACAACAAAGCGGGCATCGCTGAAATCATCAGTGCAATTGCTTACCTGAAAGCGAATCCAGACATCAAACACGGCGACATCTGCATTGGTTTCACGCCGGATGAAGAGATTGGTCGCGGTGCGAACCTGTTTGACGTTGAAAAATTTGGCGCCGAGTGGGCGTACACCATCGATGGTGGCCCAGTAGGGGAGTTGGAATTTGAGAACTTCAATGCCACGAGCGCCGATGTTATCTGTCATGGCGTGAACGTTCACCCGGGCACCGCAAAAGATAAAATGGTGAACTCGATGAACATTGCAGCGCAATTCCAATTGATGATGCCTGCGCAAGAAACACCAGAGTGCACAGAAGGTTATGAAGGCTTCTACCACCTGAAATCGGCGGATATGGGTGTGGCTCGCTCTGAACTGGGATACATCATCCGTGATTTTGAACGTGAGGGTGTAGAAGCGCGTAAAGCATTCATGCAGCAGAAAGTCGATGAGCTGAATGAGCGCCTTGAGAAAGGCCGTGTTGAGCTGGTACTAACCGATAGCTACTTCAACATGAAAGAGATGGTTGAACCGCATCAACATATTATTGAATTGGCCAAGCAGGCGATGATTGAGTGCAATGTCGAGCCAATGGTTAAACCAATCCGGGGTGGTACAGACGGTGCTCGCTTATCTTTCATGGGGCTACCATGTCCGAATATCTTTACTGGCGGTTACAACTTCCACGGTATTCATGAGTTCATTACCATTCAAGGCATGGAGCAAGCGGTAAAAGTGATTGTCGAATTGTCTCAACGTACAGCAACGCATTACCAAAAATAGAACATCAGAGCGTTATATCTCTTTGTATTTTTGAGAGTATTCAATAATACTCTCTTTAAGCATAAGGGAGTACGCGATGAAAAAGTTAGTTTTACTTTGCACCCACTTAGCCGTGGGTGCTGTTGGTTTTGGGCTAGGTGTTTACGCATTGCCTATCTTGATTGAGCCTGATTCTCCTTCCTCAAGTTCTGTTGAAGCGATCAGTCAGCAGGCTATCTACACAGGTGAGTTTACCAAAGACCGAGAAGACAGTGATTTCTTGCATTGGGGAGAAGGCATCGTCTCTGTATCTGAAAGTGCGATTGCTTTTGAAGGTGAATTGGCGCCGGGACCTGATTACAAGGTTTATCTCTCGCCTAAGTTCATTGAAACCGAGCACGCTTTCAATGACAGCAAGAACGAGTTATTGAGAGTCGGAGATGTGAAAACATTCGACCGCTTTATGGTTGAGCTTCCCGAAGGTACTGATCTTAATCGATTTAATACGGTTGTGATTTGGTGTGAAACTTTTGGCCAATTTATTACTTCTGCCAAGATAAAATGATAGCCTTACCAATAGCTGATTTAGGCACGTAAAAAAGCGCTCTATTTTTGAGCGCTTTTTCATAGCGAAGTCTCCGCTAATCGTTGTAAAGCTCGTCGTTGTAATGCTAAGGAATAAGTAATGGAAAAAGTGTGGCAAGTAATTGATTTTCTACTCGCTCATAAGTTTATTTTTAGTGCGTTGATTATCACTATTATTTTAATCATTCGCCGAATCACCTTATCTCAAATAAGAGGTGATGTTGCTTTCCTTAGTGAAGACCAACGTAACTGGATGTCACGAACCAAAAACGGCACATTCGCGATTATTGTTGTGACGTTATTTGTGCTGTGGAAATCCGAAATCAGCGAGTTTGCGCTATCTGTCACGGCCATTGCTGTTGCGATAGTAGTGGCTTCAAAAGAAATCATTTTGTGTTTCACCGGTTCTATTCAGCGTGCGAGTTCTCGTTCATTTAGAATTGGCGACTGGATCGAAGTGGGTAAAATCAGCGGTGAAGTGATTGAGCACAATCTGATGGCGACCGTGATTCAAGAAATCGATTTGTATCATGGGCAATATCACTTCACTGGCAAGACAGCCACGCTGCCTAATAGCATGTTCTTCACTTATCCGGTTAAGAACCTCAACTTCATGAAGCGTTATGTTTATCATAACTTTTTTGTGACGGTGAAAGACTTTGTAAACCTATACCCTATGCTGTCGGGTCTTATTGTGAAAATTGAAGAGCATTGCGAAGAGTTTATCGATGTTGCTCGCCGTTACAACGGTGTGATCGAAAAGCACGCTGGTGTTGACCTTCCGGGTTCTGAGCCTCACATCCATATCACAAGCAGTTCGACAGGTGAGCAAGAAGTCCATTTTATGATTTTCTGTCCAACCGAGAAGGCGGTTCATCTAGAGCAAGAGATTCGTAAAGATTTCATGGAAGCATACGCTGAAGCATTTCCTGTCAGTGCTTAATCCTGCAGTCCGCTGAGCCCCAAACAAAAGAAAGCCGAGAGCGATAATATCGACTCTCGGATTTTTTGTTCTAACTATCTGTTCGTTTAATCTAGGTCAGCCAGTGGCAACCAATCGACTTTTACGCCTGCTTGTTCAAACATATCTTGGCTCACTTTGATTTTGTCTCCCCAGCGAGAAAGAAAGTCTTCACTTTGCTCTGGGCAGTGAACCGCAGAAATACCGGTTTGGATGATTTTCGCTGCGCAGTTTGGGCAAGGGAAGTGAGTCACCCAGATTTCACAGCTGTCCAAATCACGCTTGGCGAATAAGATCGCATTTTCTTCAGCGTGAAGTGTCTTGAGGTACTTCATCTCTCTGTCATCAGTATCCGCACTATCAGACACGCCATGTGGGTAGCCATTAAAACCAACAGAAACAATGCGGTTGTGCTTAGTGATTACGGCGCCGACTTGAGTTGAAGGATCTTTACTCCAAGAACCGACCAATTCCGCCATTTGATAGAAACGTTTAGCCCATTTTGAAATCATGAGAATTCCTTAACAATTAAATGTGAATGCTTATCTGTCTGACAATACATTATGTTAGACAATATCCATAGAGAACAAAAGCTGAGAGATTGATTTACTTAGGAATTGTAGCGTGTTTGTAATCACTTTATAAGCACTTGGTTTTAATTAACATATTGATACACTTTGGTCAGTTATAATTGATATTCCTCGGACATTTGAAGCAATTGTGTTACGTAACTTTTATGCTGTTCAATTTCTCATAAGTGACGGTATAACCATGCGTAAAAAGTTAATCCTTACGGCTCTTGCAAGCTCTCTTATTCTTGCTGGATGTGGGCAAGATGCTCAGAATGCCAAGCAAGCGCCTTTACCTCTCGTAGCTGTACAGGATGTTAGCGTCGTTTCTCACCAACAAAGTAAGTCGTACATCGGTCGTATTGAAGCCGTTGAAGACACGGCAATTACTGCACAAGTTTCTGGCTACCTGCAAAGCCGCCATTTCAAAGAAGGCCAAATGGTCGAGAAGGGGCAATTGCTTTACTCAATTGAGCCTTCATCATTTGAAGCAGAAGTAGCAAGCGCGAAAGCGGCTGTTGCTCAAGCGAATGCCAACCTTAAAAAAGCCGAACTTGATTTCAATCGTGGTAAGAACCTACTTCCTAAGGGCAGTATTTCTCAATCTGAATTTGATGCATTAACGGCAAACCTATTAGGTTCTCAAGCACAGTTAGAAGCAAGCCAAGCTCAGTTAAACGCCGCGAATGTCCAGCTTTCTCACACCAAAATTATCGCGCCTTTCTCTGGAAGAATCAGTGACACTAAAGTAAGTAAAGGTGACCTAGTTTCACCGTCTTCAGGTGTTCTGACAACTTTGGTTAGCCTAGACCCAATCCATGCATCGTTCAGCATCAGTGAGCGTGAGCGTATTGAGTTAGGTATGGACCGAATTGAAGGTGACGGCAGCAGCGATTCTGATCGTGTTGAAGTTCAGATCATGCTTGAGAACGGTGAAACGTTCGAACATCTAGGTCAGCTTGACTTCTTGGGCAACCGTATCAACCTTAATACTGGTACGATCGCGATGCGTGCGATTGCTGATAACCCGAATCAGCAACTACTTCCAGGCCAACACGTTCGCGTTGATCTACGTGAAAAACAACCTATTGATGTTGTGACTATTCCTCGTCGTGCAGTGCAAACCGACCTCGAAGGCGACTTCGTGATGGTATTAGTTGAAGGAGAAGCCGAACCCGTTGCTGAGCGCAGAAACATCGAAATGGGTCGTCAGGTTGAAGGTGGTGTGATTGTTCATTCCGGTCTGGAGAAGAATGACACAGTGATCACTCAAGGCTTACAGCGTGTTCGCAATGGTATGTCTGTTCGCATTCAAGCTTCTGCTGAACAAGCTGAGTAAGGGGCGTAGTTATGTTGAGTCGTTTCTTTATTCAAAGGCCTAAGTTTGCCCTTGTAATATCCATAATCTTAACGCTGGCGGGTGCGATTTCTCTCGCTATCTTGCCAGTGGCGGAATATCCAAAAATCAGCCCGCCTTCTGTAAGTGTTACCGCATTCTACACAGGTGCAAGTGCTGAAGTAGTAGAACAGGCGATAGCCGACCCCATAGAAACGTCGGTTAACGGCGTTGAAGATATGATCTACATGTCTTCTAAAAGCGCTAACGATGGTTCATACAACCTTAATGTGACCTTTGATGTTGGTACTGACCCAGATATGGCTCAGGTCAACGTTCAGAACCGAGTTGCTCAAATCGAATCGAAGCTTCCGCAAGAAGTTCGAATGGTGGGTGTCACCGTTAAAAAGCGTTCACCAGACCTTTTGATGGTATTGAACTTCTATTCGCCAAACGGTGAGTACGACGATCAATTCTTGATCAACTACCTTAACCTAAACATTAAAGACCAACTGGCTCGTGTGAAGGGCATCAGTGAAGTTAACGTGTTGGGTGGTGGTGAATACGCGATGCGTGTTTGGTTAGATCCTGAGAAAATGGCTAACCTCAATATCACCACTTCAGACGTGAATCGCGCGTTGGCAGAGCAGAACGTTCAAGTTGCTGCAGGCCGTATTGGTGCTGCACCTTATAACAACGCACAAGAAGTGCAGTTCAACTTGGTAACAAAAGGTCGATTAGAAACAGCTGATGAGTTTGAAAATGTTGTTCTTCGTGCAACTCAAGACGGTTCAACGGTTTACTTAAAAGACATTGCACGTGTTGAGCTTGGTAAAAAGTTCTACGACGGTAATGGTAAATACCGTGGTCAAGATGCGTCGATCGTAACGCTGTCACTTCAATCAGACGCTAACGCGCTGGAAAGTGGCAAAGCTGTGATGGCGATGCTGGAAAACTTAAGCAAGAACTTCCCAGAAGGCGTGGCGTATGAAGCAAGTTACGACACTACACTGTTTGTTGCTGAGTCGATCAAAGGGGTAGTAAAGACCTTAATCGAAGCCATCTTGCTGGTTATTGCGGTAACGTACCTGTTCTTGGGTAGTGCGCGTGCAACCTTGATTCCTGTAGTTGCGATTCCGGTATCTTTGATTGGTACGTTTGCCATCATGCAGATGACGGGTTTCACCATCAACACGGTAACCCTGTTTGGTTTGATACTAGCGATTGGTATCGTAGTAGATGATGCGATCTTGGTTATCGAGAACGTTGATACCACAATGGCTAAAGACCCAACCATTTCACCGCGTAAAGCCACGCTTATTGCGATGAAAGAAGTAACGGGGCCGATCATTACGTCGACCTTGGTTCTACTTGCGGTATTCATCCCTGTTGCAATGCTTCCTGGTATTACTGGCATCATGTATCGTCAGTTTGCTCTAACTATCTGTATCGCTGTTGTTATCTCTTCTATTAATGCTCTAACACTGTCACCTGCATTGTGTTCATTAGTTCTTAAGCAGGGCGGTGGTAATACGGCTCGTTGGTACCAAGCGTTTAACCGTGGTCTTGAATCAGTAACCAACAAATACGGTCAAATTGCAGGCTTCCTTGTGAAAAAGGGTGTTCTGCTGTTTACCTTCTTCGTTGTGGCGCTAGCAGCGGTAACTTACTTCGCGAAAACCACGTCTACGGCGTTCGTACCTCAAGAAGATAAGGGTATTTTACTGGTTAACGTTCAACTTCCTGACGCGGCATCCTTGTCTCGAACCGAAGAAGTGACTAAGCAGCTGCTTGAAATGGTTGAACAAGAGCCGGGTGTTGATGGCGTAACACTGGTTAACGGCTACGCATTTATGACGGGCGCTTCTGCGTCGAATGGTGCGTCGATGTTCATCAAGCTCCACGATTGGGACATGCGTAATGCACTGGATGGTCAACACTCTGCTCAGGCTATCTCACAGCGTATTAATGGTCGTGCTGCGACTGAACTTCCTCAAGCTGTCGTGTTTGCGATGGGGCCTCCTGCAGTTCCGGGCATGGGGGCCGCGTCTGGTTTCGAGTTTGTACTTGAAGATACGCTAGGCCGAAGCCGTACTGATCTTGCTATGGTGATGAATGACGTGATAGCTGAGGCGAGCAAACAGCCTGAGATTTCACACACATTCAGTACTTTCCGTGCGAACGTACCTCACTACTATGTCGATATTGACCGTGAGAAAGCGCAGCAATTAGGTATTCCGTTGTCGGAAATTTTCCAAACACTACAAGGTAACCTTGGTTCGTTGTACGTGAACGACTTCACCATGTTTGGTAAGAACTTCCGCGTAACCATGCAAGCTGACAGTGAACACCGTAGCAGCATGGACGACCTACAACGATTCCACGTTCGTTCGTCTAATGGCGAGATGATCCCGTTAAGCACATTGGTGACTTACGATCAGATCTTCGAACCAGATGTAGCATGGCGTTACAACATGTACCGCAGTGCCGTGATTCAAGGTCAACCTGCAGAAGGTTACTCAAGTGGTGATGCGATTGCGGCAATGGAACGCGTAGCTGCAGAAGTATTGCCTCAGGGGTATCAGTACGAATGGACAGGCATGGCTTACCAAGAAGTACTAGCAGGTAACCAAGCGATCTTTGCTTTCGCACTGGCTCTGATCTTCATCTACCTGTTTATGGTGGCTCAATACGAGAGTTGGACAATTCCGATTGCGATTATCCTCGTGGTACCTGTCGCAACCTTAGGCTCCTTCTTGGCATTGAATCTAACGGGCACTCCGCTGAACCTTTATGCACAAATAGGTTTGGTTCTCTTGATAGCCTTGGCCGCGAAGAACGCAATCTTGATTGTGGAATTCGCAAAGGTAGAGCGTGAAGAGAAAGACGCACCGATTGAAGATGCGGCGGTGAAGGGCGGTACTTTACGTTTCCGTGCTGTGAACATGACGTCTTGGTCGTTCATCTTAGGTATCTTCCCGCTTATCTTTGCTGCGGGCGCAGGTCACGTGAGTCAGAACTCTTTGGGTATTTCACTGATCGGCGGCCTGTTATGTGTATTACTGGCGGGTACGTTCCTAATCCCTGGCTTCTACGCATTCGTGCAACGTAAGCGTGAGAAAGCACACGGTGGTAATACCAAGCTGGTTCCGCTTGATGACGAATAGGGGATTGAGTGTCTTGTAAGATTCGTCTCTTACAAGACCAACCCTCGGAAAACTAATTCCTTGTAAAAACTAAGGTTTAGCATTGCGCCAAGCCTTTTTTTATTCCACTTATGAATAAAAACTCCTTTTATATAAACAAATGTTTGTCATGTGATAGAGCTAACACTCTAATTTGGGTTTTGTAATAAAATGATGTTTTATTGGTAAGTATATGTTTAATATGATTTTAACAAGGTTCAGCTAACGGTTGTATGCTCGAAAACATTTGCACAATAGTGTGAAGTGTTTCAAAATTACGAAGTTATATTGAAATTTTTTGTGCATTGAGGTTCTTATGAAAGTCATTGATTTATTTAAACACCGAGGCGATAGCATGTCTTCGCAACACTCAGAGTTTATGCAATGGATGTCTCCAGCTCTTAGAGATTACTGGGGCGACTTTCTTAATCGTACGCAAAATAGCCATTTCTTTGCGTGGGTTCGTGATCACCACAAACCTGCTGTCAATGAAGATGCACCAGAGATGCCGGTGGAACAGCCGATCGTACTTAAGCCAGAAGCACAACTTGTGTTTGATGAGCTTAATCAACAGATCGGTGAAGTCATCCATACTGGCGACTGGATCAATGTAAGTCAAGACCGTATAAACCAGTTCGGCCTTGTTACTGAAGATATGCAGTGGATTCACACTGAGCCTGAAAAAGCGGAAACAGACTCTCCGTTCAAAACAACCATCGCACATGGTTTTTTAACTTTATCTCTGCTTCCTCGATTGACTGACAGTGTTGACCCTGACAAGTCTCAATTCCCAACAGCGAAGATGGTCGTAAACATTGGTCTTAACCAAGTACGTTTCCCATACCCTGTTAAATCGGGCAGTAATGTTCGTGCTAAAAGTACGCTAACAAAAGTAACGCCAATTAAGAAAGGCCTAGAGATTGAACGCGAAATTCGCGTCGAAATCGAAGGTATTCGTCGTCCTGGCGCTGTGATCGTTTCAGTGATTCAACTTCACTTCTAAGTGGTTTGTAAAGAAGCGATTTATAAAGATTCAAAAAAAGAGAGAGCATAATGCTCTCTCTTTTTGTTTACATTAGATAAAACTATCCCACTTATTTAATGCGAGTGTAGCCGTACTCTTCGATAAGTTCTTGCCCTTGCTTTGACTTCACGAACTTGATGAAGTCTTTGCTCTCGTCAGAAACTGAGTCTGTCTTGTGCAGCAACAAGAATGGGCGAGCCAATTCATAGCTGTGGTTAGCAATGTTCTTAGATGTTGGCTCTACGCCTTCAAATGTAATTGCTTTAATCGAACGGTCGATTGAACCAACAGAGATAAAACCAATCGCGTGTGGGTTATGGTTAACAATCGTTTTAACCATGCTGTTGCTGTTTACAACCAAGTTATTTGGGTTGATGTCAGACACTAGACGGTCATTAATGATCTTCGTTAAACCAAGCAAGCTTTCGAAGCTATAGCGTGAGCCAGAAGACGCTTCGCGAGTGACAACTGCGATAGGCTGATCTGCGCCACCCACAGCTTTCCAGTTCGTGATTTTGCCTTTGTAGATATCGAACAGCTGCTCACGTGTAACGTTGCTTACAGCGTTTGAGCGGTTAGTTACTACAGCTAGGCCGTCAAAGGCAATTGGAAATACCTTCAACTTCTCGTCTTGTTCGCGGTCGGTTAAATAACGCGAGCTCATACCGATGTCAGAGACACCTTTATTAACCATGGTAATACCTGCTGTAGAACCAATGCCCTGAACCGCAATATAGTTATCAGGGTGAGTCTTGTTGTACTCCTCAGCTAACACATCCATCACTCGTGATACTGAAGTGGAGCCCGAAATAGTGGTTTCTTGTGCTAAAGCAGCATGAGAAGACAGGGCTAAGGATAAAAGAGAGGCAAGCGCGACTCGTAACATAAACAACTCCTAGTTAATAACATTTGTCGCATATGATAGGTCGGTTATATGACACTTTTGTGAAATTCCATACTCTCGATGTATAGCTGTTCGCTTGATGAGTCGTTGCTTTCTGGGTTTCCGAAAGCAAGATTCGTTTCTGGGAGCAGGGCAGGTATTTTGATTACGCTTGTTCGCTAAAATGTTTGTTGAGTCCTAAGCTAAGTAGAGGAATTCACTACTTAGAAGTTTCTATGAAGTTTCTATGAAATTACAAGGGGTGTTATGTCCGTTATTCATATCGAGCTGAATCGTCTTTTAATTGGGGCCGAGAGGCTCTGTACATCTCGAAATCGAAGTTTACCTGTCGAGCTAGGCAAATCCCTATATGAAGAGTGTGAGGGTGGTGTGCTGTTTTCTCAGGCGCATTATCTACTCGACTCATCTCACAGTGATTATACAAACGAGATCGTCTGCGTGACTTTTGATGAGTCGCTGTCTTGTTGGTTAGTGATGGTGCCGCTTGAAGGGGATGTCGAAACCGACTCTGTGAATTGGGGGCCGTATCCGTACCTTCCTAAATCGAAGGATCTTGATGCTATTTTGGCGGAAATAGAAAAAGACCCTAAATCGTACTTCTGGTCATAGTCACTCTGTTTTCACGTTTGCTGGTGGCCTGCTCGCAAAGCTGAATCAATGAGTATCAAAACTCAACCACTGAATCCCAAAGCCAAATCATCTCATCCCACACCCAAGTGGCTTAATATTGAAGCCACTTGGTTTACACCAGTTCCCAACTAAGACGTCCACATCAATCTATCGCTTTGTTTCTTTAAACTTGCGGCTTTACGCTCTGCAGTTGTGCTTGTGCCACTAGCGATCGGAAGTCTTTTGGTGTTTTTCCGTGATACGTTTTAAAGGCCGTGCTGAAGTGAGCGGCACTTTTAAAGCCTGACTCATACGCGATTTGAGTGATCGACTTATCCGATGCTCTTAGCTGAGTGGCTGCATGAGCAATACGTTTTATCTTTAATAAGTTTGAGAACGACAGATCTTCAGCCGATAAGCGACGTTTAAGCGTAGCCGGTGACATTCCCATGTAACTGGCGAGCGTATCCAAAGAGATATTGTTTTCAATGTTTTGCTCGATGTAATGAATGACTCTTTGGGTCACGGTTAACCTTGAAGCTCGAGCAATAATAGCCAATAGAGCTGGGTACTGTTCCACCATCAAAGACAGCAAACTTAAGCCTAATTGAGTGAGTGCGTAGTCATTCTGAGAAGAAGAGTTGGCCAGTGACATGATGAGATCTTTCAACTGACAGAGCTCAGTATCCGTTTGATTGAACTTAATGTACTTGTCTGGGATTCGAGCGGACTCTAAATCGCTGAACTGATTAATGAACTTTTGAAAGATAGCCAAATCAAAATCTAAGCAGGTTGCGCTGAATTCGCCATTTTCAGTGTTAACCGTGATGTCTTTAATCTGACCAGAATTGTAAAGGGTGAAATCTCCCGCTTGCAACGAGGCTTGAGTACCATTGGGCAACACAAAAGAAATGCTGCCTTTCGACACTATAAAGATACCGTTTTTAGAGGCAGGATAACGTTCTCGTCTCCTGGGAATGAAGTTTCTGAACTGAGTAACTGTGATTGATGACATAGTGAGCTTCTTTGACGTTGTAAATTGATTGCTTATTGATTGTTTTTTTTAAGTATTGTTTAAGCATGAGACATTTACAAAAAAGGCGCTAATAATTAGCGCCTTTAGAAGTGAACCTTTGAAGCTTTTGACCTTGATAGCTTTGACCTTGAAAGCCGTAACCTTGAAAGCTGTAGCTGTTAAAGCCTTTAAGCTTCGGTTTCGTTTGTCGTTTCAGGCTCGCTAGGCAAGTCCGCAAATACTTGAGTAGGTTTTGCTACTAAGTTACGGTTTTCCTGATTAACTTCAGAGAGAACTACTTCTAAAACGTCTCCCAGTTTGTATACCATTTCTTTATCGATAGATACAGTACCCATATCACCGTTGCACTCTATTCTTTCTTTATTGTTAAGAATGAGAGATCCAGGGATAAATGCAGCAGCACCATTTTCAAGTAAACGTACACGCATACCTGCACGGTTAATATCGAAAATCTCAGCTTGGAAACGAGTTTCTTCTGCTGGAGCATTGGCTAGAGTGCGAGCATACAACCAATCGCCAACATTACGCTCAGCCATGCCGTGGTGACGGCGGTGCAGGGCAAGTTCATCACCGATAGTTTCATCTGGTGTTTGAATTGGCGCTTTACCTAAGATGTGTGCTTTAAGCATACGGTGGTTAATCATGTCGCCATATTTACGAATTGGAGAAGTCCAAGTTGCGTAAATATCTAATCCCATCGCGTAGTGCGGTGCAGGCTCATTGCTGATCTCGCTATACGCTTGGAATTTACGAATACGGTTGTCGTAGTAGCTGTTATCTAAAGAACCTAACCAACGACGTAGAGTAGCAAAACCTTCTAGAGAAATGATTTGCTCTTCAGTGAACGGCGTTTCCGCTTGCGGGTTTACCAGTTCAAGAACGTCGGAGATTTTCTCAGCCTTGAAACCAGAATGGCAGTTAAACACACCTTGGTTGAAGCTCTCTTTTAGTACTCGGCCCGCACAGATGTTCGCGCTGATCATTGATTCTTCAACCAGCTTGTTTGCGCTACGACGCATGTCAGCGTGGATAGCGACAACATCGTTATCTTCGCTCAGTTCAAAGCGGTAGTCAGGGCGATCTGGGAACACAACAGCGTTTGCTGAGCGCCATGCTGAACGTGCTTGAGCAAATTGGTGAAGATCAGAAACAATTGCAGCAATCTCTTCTGATGGTTGCCATTTCTCTGATGCACCTGTTTCTAGCCAGTCTGATACGTTGTCGTAAGCAAGACGAGCATGAGATTTGATGTTTGCAGCGAAGAAGTTAATGTCATCACCGATAACGCCATCTTTAGATACCGTTACTGTGCAGCAAAGTGCAGGACGAACTTCGTTCTCGATCAGTGAACATAGGTTGTCAGCAAGATCACGAGGCAACATTGGGATGTTGCGACCAGGAAGGTAGATAGTGAAACCGCGCTCGCGTGCCACTTTATCCATCGCATCATCTGGAGAGATGTAAGCCGTTGGATCAGCAATTGCGATAGTCAGTTCAAAATCACCGTTCTCTTTCTTCTTCGCGTAAAGCGCGTCATCCATATCTTTTGTGCTTTCGCCATCGATAGTCACAAAAGGGACGTGCGTCATGTCTACACGTTCAAGATCGGCGTCATCGTTGATTAGCCAGTTGTCGATGCCTTCAGGCTCGCTGTTTGGTAGATCGTTTTGTGCCAGCGTTACCCACCAAGGTGCAATCTTGTCGTCAGCGTCTGTGATTTTCTCAGAGATCTGAGCCAAGAAACCATTGTCACCTTTTAATGGGTGTTGAACGATATGAGCAACAACCCAGTCACCTTCTTTAAGCGTTTCAGGGTTTAGACCCTTCATTGCTTTCGCTTTAAGTTGCAGTTTTTTGAGCTGCGGGTGATCAGGAACAACGTTCAATCGGCCTTTGAAAAGCTTAACTCGTGCAATAAAGCGAGTAAGACCTTGTTCAACCAATTCCTCAGGCTCTGCTACTTCGCGCTCTTTCTCTGTGCGAATGATGGCAATCACCTTGTCACCGTGCACACATTTCTTCATGTACGGAGGCGGGATAAAGAAGCTTGTTTTGCTATCAACTTCGAGAAAACCAAAACCTTTTTCAGTGGCTTTGATGGTACCTTCCTTTTTAGGGAGGGTTTCTTGGATTTGCTGCTTGAGCTGAGCGAGTAGAGGATTATCTTGAAACATTTTGACTTTTATCTATCGATGACAATTGAGCACACTATAATCATTGCGAGGCTTGATTACTACTTAAAGGCGAAGTGAGCGTTAATTAATTGCCCTCTTATTTAACTAGGTCAATTTGCTAGGAGATGGGTGCTGTGACGAGATATTCATCAAGTTTTGACGATATGATAACCAGTATTGATGTAAAAGCGAAAAATATGTGATGTATTTCAATTTTTTCTGGATTTTTTTATGCATTTAGGGAATAATCCGCCTCCCTTAGACGTCCCTAATGGCTTGAAGTGTTTTATTACTGCTTCGTAACTCTGAATGGAATCAGTATCTGATTGGATCAGTATTGGAATTGATAGAGCTCCCGGGACCTTTTGTTTACTTATATATAGTGGGATCCCAATGTCCGAATCTGTAATTCAATTTAATGAATTAGCCCTAAACGATAACATTCTTTCAGCTCTTGATAGCATGGGTTTCGTTTCTCCGACTCCAATCCAAGCAGCAGCTATTCCTCTTCTTCTTGAAGGCCGTGACGCACTAGGTAAAGCACAGACTGGTACTGGTAAAACAGCAGCATTCTCTCTGCCTTTACTTAACAAAATCAACCTGAACCAACACAAACCACAAGCAATCATCATGGCTCCTACTCGTGAGCTAGCGATTCAAGTTGCTGCGGAAATCAAAAACCTTGGCCGTGATATCAAAGGTCTTAAAGTTATTGAAATCTACGGTGGTGCTTCAATTGTTGACCAAATGCGTGCTCTAAGCCGCGGTGCTCACATTGTTGTTGGTACTCCAGGTCGTGTTAAAGACTTACTAACTCGTGACCGTCTACACCTAGATGAAGCACACACATTTGTTCTTGATGAAGCAGATGAAATGCTGAAAATGGGCTTCGTAGATGACGTTACTTGGATCCTAGAGCAAGCTCCAGAATCTGCACAACGTGTACTTTTCTCTGCAACTATGCCTCCAATGGTTAAGACTATTGTTGACCGTTACCTACGTAACCCGGCTAGAGTTGACGTTGCTGGTACTAACCACACAGTTGATAAAGTAGCGCAGAACTTCTGGGTTGTTAAAGGCGTAGAAAAAGACGAAGCAATGTCTCGTCTTCTAGAAACCGAAGAAACTGACGCGTCAATCGTATTCGTACGTACTCGTCAAGACACTGAGCGTCTAGCTGATTGGCTATCTGCACGTGGCTTCAAAGCTGCTGCACTGCACGGTGATATTCCTCAGTCTCTACGTGAGCGTACTGTTGATCACATCAAACAAGGTGTTATCGACATCCTAGTTGCAACTGACGTTGTAGCTCGTGGTCTTGATGTTCCACGTATCACTCACGTATTCAACTACGACATCCCATTCGATGTTGAATCTTACATCCACCGTATTGGTCGTACTGGCCGTGCTGGACGTAAAGGTAAAGCGATCCTACTAGTTCGCACTAACCAAATTCGCATGCTTCGCACAATCGAGCGCGTAACTAAGTCTCAAATGGAAGAAATTCAACTTCCTCTACGTGACCAAGTTGCTGCTGCACGTGTTGCTAAGCTTGGCGCTGAACTTGAAACTGAGAAAGAAAGCAAAGCACTAGAAAACTTTGCAGGTCTTATCTCTACTCTTCAAGAGTCTCTAGAAGTTGATGCTGCTACTCTAGCTGCAATGCTTCTTAAGCGTCAGCAAGGTAAGAGCCCACTATTCTACGTTGGCGAAGACCCAATGATCGCTGCTATTGAGCGTGATAAGAACCGTCGCAAAGAGCGTCGTGAAGATCGTGACAACGGCCGTGACGGTGGTGGTCGCAACTTCAATACTCAAGATTGGGATACTTACCAACTACAAGTTGGCCGTGAGCAAGGCGTTCAGGTTAAAGACATCGTTGGCGCACTAGCAAACGAACTTGGCCTAACTAAAGGTTCTATCGGTGCTATCAAGCTAGACCAAGGTTCTACTTACGTTCAACTGCCAAAAGCAATGAACTCTGAAACTGCTGGTAAGCTAAGCAAACTTCGCATTCGTCAAAAAGAAGCTGGCGCTGTAGTTGTTGATTTCAATGACTTCCGTGAGCCTCGTCGTGGCGGCGGCGGTCGTGATGGCAACCGTGGTGGCAACCGTGGCGGTCGTGATGGTGGCGGCTACCGTGGTAACCGTGAAGGCGGCAACCGCGAAGGTGGTAACCGTGAAGGCGGTCGTGGTGGATACCGTGGCAACCGTGATGGTGCTCGCGATGGTAACTCTGCTGGCGGACGTGATGGCGAACGTCGTTTCGACCGTAACCGTGGTGGCGATCACCGTGGTAACTTCCGTGGCGAACGTGGCCATGGTAACGGCAATGGCGGTGGTAACCGTGGTCGTCGTCCAGAGCGCAACGAAGGTTAATCAACCTGTCGCTTAGACGCTTTAGGGCTAGACACTGAATTTAAAAGCCGAGCGTAATGCTCGGCTTTTTTGTGCCTGCTATTTGAACTTAAGCTTTGGTTGGCTCGATATTCGTAGCTAACTTACTTTAATCAAGCTTCGTTCCTGTAACTATGCTTCGTCCATGAAACTAAGCATCGCGCCTAGAACGAATGTTAGTGCCAAAACTTAGCTGTATCGCGTTCTAAGTCTATACCAAAAGAACGTGCTACAAGATGCTGAAACAAAGAGTGAAGGCTATCTAAGCGTCGTTACAGTGCATCTATTCGTAGAGTTGTGCTCGAAGGCAATCAAAATAAGATCAGATCACTATTCTCAACTTCAGTGAGCTTTTTGATGCAAACACTGAGCAATTGAGAAATCGAGCAAAAAGTTATCGGTAATGATAAGCAGACGAAAGGGAAGGGTGGTTGTTTTTCAAGCGGATCACCTGCATTTGTTCGAGTCGCTTTAATTAACTGAATCAAGTTAAAAATAACGTGAGCACTCGTTTGCGTCACCTGTTCATTAATTTTCTTATTCAACTATTTTTTAATTCCGCTCTCGAAATAAATAATTTAATGACCAAGATCAACTTAATTGTGTTCATTTAGTGATTTTTTCAAAACAAAAGTTGAAAGATTCAAAAATTATTGAATAATGGACTTAACTAAATTGAAGTAAACACTTCATCCAATTCGTACTGAAACAGGATCCATATCCAATGTCTAATTCGTTTGTTCTGGTTATTAACTCGGGTAGTTCATCCCTAAAATTTGCTGTAATCGATTCTGTTTCTGGTGAAGCAGTATTAAGTGGCCTAGGGGAGTGTTTTGGTCTTGAAGATGCTCGTATGAGCTGGAAATTCCAAGGCGAGAAAACTGAAATTGCCATTCAAGGTGAAGATAACCACCACAAAATTGCCATTGGCAAATTGGTTGGCCTGATGGAAGACCTAGGCTTCACGGCTGATATCGTGGCTATCGGTCACCGTATCGTTCACGGCGGTGAGAAGTTCACTCAAACGGTTCGCATTACTGAAGAAGTAACGAACGAAATTGAAAGCCTATCTGACCTAGCTCCACTTCATAACCCAGCAGGTGCTATCGGTATCCGTGCTGCAATTGAAGCTTTCCCTTCTCTACCTCAGTTCGCTGTATTTGATACTGCTTTCCACCAAACAATGCCTCAACGTGCATTCACTGGTGCAATCGCAAAAGAGCTATACACAGACTTCGGCGTACGTCGCTACGGTTTCCACGGCACTAGCCACTACTTCGTTAGCCGTGAAGCTGCGAAGATGGTTAACAAGCCAATCGAAAAATCGAGCTTCATCTCTGTTCACCTAGGTAACGGCGCATCTGTATGTGCTATTAAAGATGGTAACAGTGTTGATACTTCTATGGGCTTCACACCACTTTCAGGCCTAATGATGGGCACACGTTGTGGTGACCTAGACCCAGGCATCATCGAATACCTACTTAAGAAAGGCTGGTCACAAGAGCAAGTATTTAACTCTCTAAACAAGGAGTCTGGCTTCCTTGGCGTGTCTGGTCTTACGAGCGATGCTCGTGGCATCTTAGAAGCAATGGAAGAGGGCCACGAAGGCGCTAAGCTTGCGTTTGAGGTGTTTACTTACCGCGTAGCGAAATACGTTGCTTCTTACCTAGCAACGCTAGATTCTTTAGACGGTATCATCTTCACTGGTGGTATCGGTGAGAACTCTCTACCAATTCGTCGTGAGATCTTAAACAACCTTAAGATTCTAGGTTTCGTTGAAGATGTAGCAGGTAACGAATCTGCTCGCTTTGGTGCTGAAGGGATCATCGCTAAGTCTGAAATGTTAGACGCAGTAGCAATGGTTATCCCAACCAACGAAGAATTCGTGATCGCCCAGCAGTCGGTTGAACTGCTGTAATTTTTTCAAAAACAGATAGTTAAAAGCGAGCTTAGTGCTCGCTTTTTTGATCTTATATGTTGGATAGACCATCGCTAAGTGGCCTTATAGCGAGATAGTCAAAACTCATTCTATTGATTTCGGCAAATCATTTTGTAGCTTCAAACTAGTGATGTTAGGGCTGGCTTGTGATGCCCCAAAAACGCCTAGAATTGAACTTGCAAGGTTTCAGATACAAAAAGTAATAGATGCGACGATCTAGCCCCATCGCCCTCAATGAAATTAAGACTATTGCTTGAATGTAGTGCGCCACTGAATCGGCGATACATGAAAAGCCGATTTAAAGTGCTTTCTGAATACACTGTCAGAGCCAAAACCCACTTGCTCTGCAACTTGAGGTATCGATAGTTTCGTGGTTTCTAATAGACGTTGGCTAAGCACCAAACGTCGGTTTTGCAGCCATTCACCAAATGTACAGCCATAGGTGGATTTAAACTGGCGTGTGAAGGTACGTTTACTCATCGCACAGCGCTCAGCGACTGCATCTAGTGAGTGAGGCAGATGGACGTTTTGTTCGACATGCTCAATCACAAGGCTGATGCTTGTTTCTGCGAGTGGCTTTACGCTAATCGGTGCAGGTATGTACTGTTGCTGTCCACCAGTACGAGATGGCGCAGTCACCATCTTACGTGCGAGATCATTCGCAAGCTCACTACCACACAAACGGCGCACTATATGTAGACAACAATCGAGTGAAGCAGCTACTCCAGCAGAGGTAATGATAGTCTCATGTTCAACAAATAGAGGGTTTGGGTCAAAATCCACCTTAGGAAATTGCTGCTGAAATTGTTCGGAAAACGCCCAATGGCTTGTGGCACGTTTTCCATCGAGAACGCCAGCACATGCAAGTACATAAGACCCGAGGCAGAGTCCTACTAGTAGCTTACCTTTCCCATGATGCTCTATTAGCGCCTCTATAAGTCGCTCACTTGGCTCTGGCAGGTCATTTGGCCAGCTTGGAACAATCACAATATCCGCCTCTTTAATAGCGCTCAAATCTCTATCGATCACCACACCAAATCCTGAGCTTGTTTCCAATGGCGAGCTTTTTTCGCTACAGATTTTCAAGTCAAACCGAGGCGGCTGATCGAAAAAGATATCTTGAAACACCATACAGGGTACAGAGAGATGAAAAGCACTGATCCCTTCAAAGGCAATCAAAGTGATTTTGACTAACTCGGTTGATTTCTCCATATTTGTCTCGATTTGCGCGAATATTGACTTTCGAGACAGTATGGCAAGATTACCGAAAATAGCATACTAAATCACATAGAGAATATGACTCATGAGTGAATTTAGAGAGGTATTATGAAGATCCATCACCTACGTAGCGCAACTTTTATCATTGAATCTGGCGAAAAATTTATCCTTATTGATCCTATGTTGGGGAAAAAAGGCTCTATGCCTCCGTTTTCAGTCATTAAGGCTAAGGCCGCGAAAAATCCAACGGTTGAGATGCCAAGTAATGCCGATGAGCTACTAAACAAGGTTACTCATACCTTAATTACTCACAGTCAAACACTTGGTATCAAGGCATTACAACATGGAGATCACCTAGATCCGGCAGGTGAGACGTTTTTAACAAGTCGTAATATCCCAGTTGCGACACCAGCCAAAGATAAGGCTTACCTAGAAAAATACGACTTAACGGTAAATTGGGGAATTGAAGACTGGCAAACTATCGACTTTTTAGGCGGAAAACTAACTGCGGTTCCTGCTTTACACGGTCATGGTTGGATTCATAAGCTAATGGCAAATGGCGTCGGATTTTTCTTAGAGCTTCCCAATGAACCCTCTATCTATATTAGCGGAGATACGGTTCTAACCGATGATGTAAGACGAGCTTTGAATGAGTTAAAACCCGATATCACAGTGGTGGCAGCAGGCCGTGCTCGTATGGATGTTGGTCAACCGTTATTGATGTCTATTGATGAGGTCATGGAGTTTATTCGCCTTTCCCCTAATAAGGTGGTTGCGAACCATATGGAGGCACTCAATCACTGTGCAGTGACTCGACCAATTCTTAAAGAAGCAATTGATAAAAACGGTTTGTCAGATAAAGTCCTTATTCCTGCTGATGGTGAGACCTTGGAGTTTTAGATACCTGAATTAATCCGGTGACTCCCGATTTAAGTAAATAGTCTAAATGATTTCTGTCCGTGCGACCTGAGGTCGTATGAAGCGTTGTTCACCGCTTAACGAGTGAACCATCTGTATCACCAGATGAACCTACGAGCCTGAATAAAGCAGCGGCTCGGACAATGTAACGAAACTTGGCCGTTGGGCTGAGTGGGAAAAGAATCGTGAGAGGACGTTCCTCCTGAAAACCACAATTCGGGTAAGTGCTAGGTAGTCAGTATGATGAACGTATGTGAATCCATTCAAGGTGCGTTATATGATGA
>NZ_JBFRMS010000061.1:0-77740 GCF_041470505.1 Vibrio sp. 10N.261.55.C5 | reverse complement strand
AAAGTGTGCTCGCGCCCTGTAATGCGATCTGCTCATCATATTTAAAACAAAAATAGAAAATTAATCATTTTATAGCCAGAGATAATATTCACTAAAGACGAATCATTCATACCAAAAAAGCCTCCACCGCTAGATTGTATCCAAGCTTATGGATATTTAATCGAATTGCAATAACTCCTATTTCCACAGCTCCATTTCTAGTGAAATAATAATTTGATAACTATCACATTTAGGACGATTATTTTCCCATACTATCTCGGTATGTTAATTACTTAAGAGTGATTAAAAACTTAGTCACTGTTATTAATAAGCTTGAATTTAATTATAAACAAGCGGTTAATCCCTACGTAAAATAAAATCATTATTAAATGATCGGAGACATTATCATGCGCATAGTATTAGCTTTAGGCGGTAACGCTCTTTTAGCAAGAGGCCAAGCATTAACGGCTGAAAACCAACGTGAAAATATAATCAAATCAGCGGCGAGTATTGCCGCGATCGCACGCGAGCATGAGATTGTTATCGTTCATGGTAATGGCCCACAAGTAGGTTTGTTGATGGAACAAAACGCGGCTTATAACGAATATTCGCCTGAGACGACCCCGTATCCAATGGATGTACTCGGCTCTCAAACCTGTGGCATGGTGGGCTATATGTTACAGCAAGAACTAAGAAACATTGACCCTGAATTAGACGTAGCGACGCTAGTCACGCAAACTGAAGTATGCAAAAAAGACCCTGCGTTTGCTAACCCAACTAAATTTGTTGGCCCTGTATATACAGAGCAACGAGCTAAAGAGTTAATGGCTCAAAGCACAATGCAGTTTAAAGCTGATGGCGAGTATTACCGTCGCGTTGTGCCTTCTCCTATGCCAAAAAGCATTGTTGAAATTCAGCAAATTGAAACTCTTCTAGATACAGAAAACCTTGTTATCGCTTGTGGCGGCGGTGGTGTTCCCGTGAGTATTGAGCATGGTAAGAGTACTGGCGTAGAGTGCGTAATTGACAAAGACCTTACGGCTGAATTACTGGCTGAAAAAATCCATGCCGACTTATTTATTATCTTAACCGATGGTTCGATTTTCCGTAACTATGGTAAAGAAGACCAAGCAGAAATGAAGCAAGCAACGCCTGCTGGTTTAGCAGAATTTTCATTCCCTGCTGGTTCTATGGGGCCAAAAATTGATGCCGTTTGTAAGTTCGTTGAAGCTGGATTGGGTAATGCGGCGATTGGTTCATTATTTGATTTAGATAAAATAATTACCAATGAAGCTGGTACTCTGATTACTAAAGGTGAAGGTATTTTTTATTATTAATATTATCGAATGATAATCACCACTAATATAAAACCTTGGGGTAAAGCCTTTTAATTAATAACAAGGCTTTTTATTAAATCCATATTAGTTCTAAACGAGATAAATATTAACACACTAACTGTATTTAATATATTTAATGTTGGAAACCGCTTCTTTCAAGAAGCGGTTTTGGCAGCGCAAGGGAAGAGTATTTGCATTTACATCAGTGAATCTACATGGACTCATTCGCATCCGCTTGGTTCTCTGGCATCGCGTCGATAAAAGCGGGTAACTGATTACACGCTTCGACAATTGAGTTAATCAGCGGATAAGGTGACATATCAACTCCAAAACGCAGCGCGTTATACACCTGTGGCACCAAGCAAATATCGACAATGCATGGTGAATCGGTGAGGCTATACACCGAATCACCGTGTGCTTTTCTGTGCTTTGCCAGTTTCTCTTCTAGAGCACGGAAACCTTGGTTCATCCAATGATGAAGCCAGTCCATTCTCGCCTCTTGCTCGCACGACAATTCCCGCTCCAAATACTGCAACACGCGCAGGTTGTTCAGAGGGTGAATTTCTATCGCAATATCCTGAGCCATTGCCAACGCTTGATAGCGCAATGGTGTTTGCTCGGGAATCAACAAGGAGTCTGGGCTGCTCTCACATAAATATCTTTCATCCAAGTATTGCAAAATAGTCAGCGACTGATTGAGTTTAACTTCACCATCCACCAGCACAGGCACTAACTCACTGGCGTTGAGCTCACGATATTGTGGATCATGCTGCTCGCCGCCATTACGCACCAAATGCACCGATTTAGACTCATAGTCGAGTTGCTTTAGGTTCAATCCAATACGCACCCGATAGGCGGCCGAAGAGCGCCAATAACCGTAAAGTGTCATGTTCTGATTCATACAATGATCTCGCTCGAGCTGAATCTTTATAATATGGGTTATAACGCTCGATATTGGCTAACTTTTTGGTCAATCGCACCAAAAATGGAATCACCCGCCGTATCAAACATCTCTAGGCGAATCGAGTCGCCAAACGACATGAATTGAGTCGAAGGTTTGCCATCGCGAATCGTCTCAATCATGCGCACCTCGGCAATGCATGAATAGCCCACGCCGCCCTCGGCAATTGAGGTGCCGTGGTCAGTGCCTTGCTTATTCGATACCGTGCCTGAACCGATAATAGCCCCCGCCGACAGTGGTCGAGTTTTCGCAGCATGCACAACTAACTCGGCAAAATTGAAAGTCATATCCACACCGGCATTCGGACAACCAAAAGGTGTGTCGTTGTAGGTTGAAGTCAGTGGCAGGTGCACTTTGCTCCCTTTCCACTGTTCACCCAGCTCATCGGGCGTAACAGCAACCGGAGAGAACGCTGAAGAGGGCTTGGATTGGAAGAAACCAAAGCCTTTCGCGAGCTCTGCCGGAATCAAACCACGCAGCGACACATCATTCACTAACATTAGCAGACGAATCGAATCATGCGCTTGCTTGGCGCTGGCTCCCATTGGCACATCTCCGGTGACAACCGCAACTTCACCCTCGAAATCGATACCCCATTCGTCACTGGCAAATTCAATGTTGTCACGTGGCCCAATAAAGGCATCTGAGCCGCCTTGATACATAAGCGGGTCAACCCAGAAGCTTTCTGGCATTTCAGCACCACGCGCTTTACGCACCAGCTCAACGTGGTTTACATATGCGCTGCCATCAGCCCATTGATAAGCGCGTGGCAGAGGCGATTCACAATACTGAGAAGCAAACACTTCACTGCCTGTCACATGCCCGTTGTTTAACGAGGTGTATAACTCTTCTAACTGAGAAACAACGCTGTCCCAGTTATCCAGCGCCACCTGCATGGTGGGTACAAGGTGCATTGCATGGAAAATTTCGGTGGCAGCTACACATTGTTTAAGATCTTTACTTACGACCATCAATAGACCGTCGCGAGTGCCATTTTTCTTGGTTGCTAATTTCATCCTTGTCCCTTACTTCTTATCGTCAGCCATGGTTTGAGAACCTGTCTCTTGCAAACCAGTGTCTTGCCAACTGTAGACATATTCTTTGTTCTCAACGCTATCGAGTTCATCAGAGAACTGCAGCGCGTGGCGAGTATCGATCATCACCGCCACTTCATCGGTAAACTTCTTCTTGTGCGCTTGCCCTGCCTTAAAGGCTTTAGGGTGAGGCCCATGCGTAAACCCAGCCGGATGGAAGGTCACCATGCCCGCCTCAATGTTATCGCGACTGAAGAAGTCACCTGCGTGATAGAACAGCACTTCGTCGTAATCATCGTTGTTGTGGTAGAACGGCACTTTTAACGCCCCAGGATCGCTCTCAATCGGGCGTGGCACAAAGGTGCACACCACAAAGCCTGCGCCAACAAAAGTCGTGTGTGCAGACGGTGGCAAGTGGTAGCGATGTGACATCAGCGGTCTGATATCGCGCCAGTTCACTTTCACCACAGCCAAGTCACCATGCCAGCCAATCGCGTCTAAAGGATTGAACGGATAAGTGATCACGCTGACTTTGTCGTGGCGTTTTACCTGAACTTGAGTTTGATCTTCTGAATACTGAGCGCGGAATTGATCGTTGATCGATGGTATTTCAAGAACCGCTGGATCAAACACCGCGTGATTGCCGACCATGCCTTTCTCTGGCAAGGAGTAAGCCGCGTCTGTATTCTCAATCATCAAGATAAACATCGGCTCGCTTGGCTCTAAACGCCAGTTGGTCGAGCGCGGGATCATCACGTAATCCCCTTCACTCACCTCTAGATGACCATAGTCACAATAGAGATCGGCGCTGCCTTGATGAATGAACAGCAGCTCATCACCGTCGGAATTACGCACCAAGAAATCCATCTTCTCGTCCATGCGCCACACACGAATTTTGCAGTCCGCATTATGCAAAAGATGAGGCACAGCCCAAGGCGTTATCTGGCTGGCTTTTTCCACCAGCGTGAAATCAAAAGCGCGAGGGCGCAGATCACCCTCCCACTCCGACCAACCTGTTGGGGCATGTTGGTGATGAAAGTGAGCCGCTGGGCCGAAGAACCCACTTCGGCCCGCCTCTCGCTCATAAATTGCCTCTTCGGGAAAATCGGCGTGCGCTTGTTTAGAGCACACACCCTCCCGATGAGGAAACGAGATCCATTTATGCATCGTCTAATACTCCTCGACGAATCTGGTCCTCTTCAATCGATTCAAACAGCGCTTTGAAGTTACCTTCGCCAAAGCCTTCATTACCTTTACGCTGAATGATTTCAAAGAACACAGGCCCGATTACCGTCTGTGTGAAAATTTGCAGCAAGATGCCGTCTTTGGTCGGCGCACCATCAATCAGAACGCGTAGGTCACGCAACAGATCGGTATCTTCCCGGTGGCCTTTTACACGATCGTCAACTTTCTCATAGTAGGTATCTGGGGTTGGCATAAAGTCCATGCCGCGATCACGCAGGGTTTTCACCGTTTTGTAGATGTCATCCGTAGCAAGCGCGATGTGTTGGATACCTTCGCCGTTGTATTCACGAATGAACTCTTCAATTTGTGATTTGTCATCTGAAGACTCATTGATTGGAATACGGATCTTGCCACATGGTGAGGTCATGGCACGGCTCACAAGGCCTGTCAGCTTACCTTCAATGTCGAAGTAGCGAATCTCACGAAAGTTACCGATACGCTCATAAAAACCAGACCACAGATCCATATTGCCTTGTTTCACGTTGTGCGTGAGGTGATCGATCTCATAAAGGCCTACGTCGGCTTTCGCCATGCGCTCTTGCGCGTCATCATAGAATCGGAAATCGACGTCATAGATGCTCTGCTTGCCATAACGATCCACAAAATAGAGCAGGCTTTCACCGATGCCGTAAATGGCAGGAATACTCAGCTCCATCGGCCCTATTTCTGTTTTGTACTCTTCACCGCCGCCCTTAAACGCTTGTTCCATTGCTGCTGTCGCTTCGTTGACACGAAAAGCCATGCCACAGACCGATGGCCCATGCACTTTAGCGAACGCTTCCGCTTGGCTGTGCGGTTGTTCATTAACGATGAAGTTGATGTCACCTTGTCGATACAGCCAAGCCTCTTTTGAGCGATGCTTGGCGACCTCAGCAAAACCAAGTGACACAAACAGTGCTTTAAGTTGCTCAATTCCCTTGTGGTCAACGGCCGTGTATTCAACAAACTCGAATCCATCCGTGCCAAGCGGGTTGTATGTATCCACCATGAACTTTCTCCTTGTACCTATTGGTTTTGTATTACGTGTTTTTTGTCCTTAATTAAATTTGGCCCACAAGCGGAAAGATTGGAATGCATCGAAGGAAATGGGCAATAACGCTAAAAACCCGTCAAATTGTAAAATAATTGTTACACACAAACCCTCACAACAGGAAAGTGAGTGCTATCAAGGGATTGAAAGAGGGTGGTTTGATTTACAGCAAAGCAAGAGATGTTACTTAATTGTTACAAGTGATTTTTTTGGCTAAAGCAGAAAGAGATAAGTGTATGTTGAACGTAAAAAGAGCATCACAAAACAGGTGATGCTCTTTTAAAAAGCTTCATATCCCAGCGGTATTCTTATGGGACGAAGTATCAAACCTAACCCATTACTTTAATGGTTGACGGTCAAATAGAGGTTGTTTCTCTCGTGAGCACGTCATCAATTTAGGCAATCACAGAACGAGACTTTTTCAAGCGAACTGAAAGCACGGACATTAAACTGATAAGCACCAATAACCCGGTACCGGCACCACTACGTTCAACATCTTCAGCGCTATCATCACTTCTTTCAGCAATGTCTTCACTTGTTGCTCCAGATATCGGGATAAGTTTCACAGCCACCACCCTCTCGTCACCTACTCCATCATTACAATATGCAAAGTGCGCGGTTGAATCATAAGCCATAGAAGAGGAGCTACTTTCACTCGCAAAACATTGTATTGCCGTCCCTGAGATAACACCCGCATCATTAATGTCGGTTGCGTCCAATATTCTAAAGTGGTTGTTGGCATCACTGTAGTCACCACCGTTAGTTAGGTCGTCTAACCACCAAGCTTGATCATTATATCTTGCACGTCTATCAGCATCGGTACCAATGTCGTTGTAAGGGAAAATGAAGCCGCGATGCCTCCTTTCATGGCCGTCTACTTCAGAGTGAGTTTCTGCGTCAACATAGCCAACAATTTCATTGTAATTATTGATCTCACTTGCTTTTCCTTCTGCACTATCAAAGAAAATGTCTTCACCTAAACTTGCGAAGAATGTAGCTGTTGGCGTTGTGTCATTCGCATCAGCGACAAACATACGATTGTCAGACACACGATCCGACGGATAATCACCATCTCGTTTTGCATAACCAATAACCATCATGTTTTCATTAATATCTGTTGCGACAGAATTACTGTGAATGTATGAATCACTCACTTCTACCGTCGCATTAGCGATAAATGTCGTCGTCCAAGCATTTTCCGAAACGCTGAAATTTGACGTACTGCTTGGCCTAAACACAGCAGCCTGCATAAGAAAGTTATCAGAATCATCTAGCTCCGTATTGTAACCGACTAAAACAGGATAAGAGCTATATGTCCCTCTAGATGAAATCGTTGCAGCCCTCACACTCGCCTGTGCTGAAGCTTCATCATCGTTGTAAGAGTAATAGGTCGAACTGGTTTCCCAATCAGATACTGAGAAACGGTTTCCATCATCATTGGGGCCATTCGCATCGGTTATATTCCAGACAAAAGCTCGATTAGCAAAAGCAAAGTTCTGACACTCTGGATATAAAGCAGGCTCAATATCTTCATCGATACAATTATCTAGATCCTCTGCATCACTGTCGGATGTGTACGGAGAGTCATAATCTTTATACTCATCACTGTAATAAAAAGTCGCAACGGACGCGCTTCCGACCACATAGCCTTCCCCTCCATAACTGAAAGAATCAAAAGCCATCGTTCTTCCCATTTGGGAGATTATATTCGCTTCGCCGTCAGCATCGCTGATCGTAATGCTGGTATCGGCTTCAGGTTGGAGAACCGTAAATTCAGTGCCTGTATCGTAGTAACCACGCTGCCTATACAACTGAATATATTGGTTGTTATAGCTGTAATAACCACTGCTGGTGTTACCAAGAACAAAACCATTCTCGTCAACTTTAGTGATCACCTTCTCCTCTGTTCCATCAACAAAGGAATAACTATAACTGCTCACATCAGGTGGATTACTGCCAACATCAGGGATATCACTTAACGAATAAGAGTCATAGAAAGCCGTGGAATTGGTCTGATAGCTCAGCTCGTAATATGCGTCACGCTCATTTCTCAAGCCTCCAATGCCTGCATCCTCATCGCCATACCACAACAAAGAACTCCAAGCTTCACAAGTCGCGTAGCCAAGTTCACTTGTGCAGTAGCTATAGATATCGTCATAATCCAAATAGTAGAACGTGTTATCGATACCAAAAGGGACCTCCTCTTTAAAGGAAAAACCTGGTTCTGCATTTTGAGCTTCCCCTGCGAATGCGTAATCGGTGTCACCACAACTGGTACTAAAGCAATCCGTTGTACCAAGCTCTGGTTCAACTGCAACCCCATACACCGATTCCGTTTCTACTGGTGATTCCTCCAAAACCACCCTATAAAGAGCAGCGTTACTATAAGAAGCAACCAACAACGTAGAAGAGACAACGACTGATTTTTTTACCATTACCTTCATTCTACGGCTCCTAAAAAATAATCCATTTCAATACCAACGATAGCTTTCTGCCTTTATTGCTAAAGGCATTAAATTCATGAGTTCAATAATGGACTAGGATAAAAATAGAAAATGTGGAAACTATGTAGAAACAATGGAGGTTTAAACAACCTGACTTGATGGGCTAATGATCTGATGCTCTTATAAAGTTAAGCGCTAACTTTCATCTCCTAGATTTATCCATTTTCTCTGCTAATTTGATCGCTAACCTATTTGCGTCAAAGAATTACACTTATATTTGGTTACGAAGAGGAATTAAATGATGAACAAAATCACGACAGCATTACTTTTACTGACATCGACATTCGCGCTTCAAGCGTGTGCTGAAAGCCGTGAAGGCCCAAGAGAAATGCCAAGCTTTGAAGAAATGGATGCAAACGGTGATGGCGAATTACAATTAGAAGAGCTCAGAGGTCCACTCGCCGATGACTTTGATAAACTAGACGCAGATGGAAGCGGTGGTCTATCGGAAGAGGAAGTTCCGCCACCACCACCAAGACGTCAATAATGGTTAGAGGGTTATCCTAAAATAGTGATAATTCAATGCGAGCTGATGGGATATAGCACCCTGTCAGCTCGCTATTCGTTTCTAACAAAAGAGTGCTTATACATGGCCTAAGATGAATAAAGAAATCAATGTCCATATTTCCCACACGATCGAGGGCTAATATTGGTTTATCTCATTTTATTGTCTTAACTCACTCTATCGTCTTAATTCACTTTAATTTCTGGAGAGAACGTGCGCATATCAATTTTCACCAAACTGTTTGTTTCAATACTAATGGTGTGCGTGACCATGCTCTTTGTACTGACCTATTTTATTAACTCCAGTTTTCAAAGAGGGCTCCAAGATTTCACAAATAATAATGAGATTGCCCTAGCTCAAGAACTCGCCAATAACTTAAAGCAATATTACTCACCTTCCGAAAAGTGGAGGCGGCTAGAGCGAGAACCACATTTAATCGCCAGTAGCATTAGCGGCCCCTCACGACCACATCCTCGTGACAGACACCCATCGCCACCACCATTAAGAGAGCCGGAAGCACCAGGCCTTCAACCTATTTGGCAACGACTCAACATTTTAGATCAAGACGGGCGAGCCATAATTGGACCGCCTGAAAACCTACATCACCTTGAAGATGGTCAGCATCAAGCACTAGTCGAAATAACACTGGATGATCAAGTTATTGGGTATATCTCCATCGTCCAGATGGATGAAATATCAGGGCCTTTAGCAGAAAGCTTTTTCAAACAACAAACGACGCATGTAAGCACTATCGCATCGATTACCGTGTTGCTTTCATTCCTTATCTCTTTGTTTCTTGTTAGGCGATTTTTGAAACCATTGCGTGCTTTGTCGAAAGGTGCCAAATCTATCGAAAATGGCGATCTCGATTTCTACATTAAAAAAAGCGGCAATGATGAATTGTCCGATCTCATCGGAATATTCAACGGTGTAGTCGAAACACTAAGAAAACAAAAAACACTTAGAGAACAGTGGTTATCGGATATTTCACATGAACTTAGAACGCCTATCACCGTGCTAAGAAGTGAACTAGAAGCGCTACAAGACGGTATCCGATCTCCTGAGCCAAAATATATCGACTCGTTACATCAACAAATCATCACACTGGGTCAACTCGTTGAGGATCTTCATCAACTCTCCCTGTATGACATCGGATTTAACCTCAATGTTAAAAACAACGTTGATATACATAAACTGATTGATTCTGTGATCGTTCAAAACTCGATCCGTTTAGAACAGAAAAGAATCACATTAACAAAGCACTATGACCATTCAGCCCCACTGTTTACCTCGTGTGATGAGAGATTACTGACACAACTGTTTGTGAATCTGTTGGAAAATAGCGCACGATACACTAGCGATAATGGGCATGTATCGATAGATGTTACCGACATTAGTGATAGTATTATTATCAACGTTGAAGACAGTGATCCAGGTGTACCTGATGCATCACTTCCGCGTTTGTTTGAGAGGCTTTACCGCGTTGATAAATCGCGCAGTCGATCAAGTGGCGGTTCTGGGCTTGGCTTATCTATCTGTAAAAATATCGTTGAAGCGCACCAAGGACACATTACTGCCGACCACTCAGAATTGGGTGGACTACGAATCATCATAGCGTTACCAAAGGAAATAAAATCGTGATTTTAGTCGTCGAAGATGAGCCTGCATTAGCAAGTGTACTGTGTGAGTACTTAGAGCACTCTGGCCTTGAAAGTCATCATATTATCGATGGTAACCTTGTCATTGACTGGGTAAAGCAAGCATCGCCTAAACTCATTATTCTCGACCTCATGCTACCCAATCGAGACGGGTTGGATATTTATCGAGAGCTGAGAACGTTCAGTGACATCCCAGTGGTTATGGCGACAGCCAAGGTCGAAGAGATTGATCGACTCGTTGGGCTTGAACTGGGTGCAGATGATTATATATGTAAGCCGTACAGCCCGAGAGAAGTAGTCGTGAGGGTGAAAAATATTTTGCGCCGTTCCAACAAGCCCCAAGCCACGTCAACAACGAACGCCATTGATATTGATGAATTGAGTATGACCGCCGTCCTATGTGGTATTAAGCTAAGTTTAACGCCAGCTGAGTTTCGGCTTTTGCACCTTCTTTATCAAAATGTTGGCCGCATTTATAGTCGCGATCAATTGATTGATAAAATCTACGACGATAGAAGAGTGGTCAGTGATCGCACTATCGATAGCCATATTAAAAACTTACGCAAAAAAATGGTCTCGATAAATGAAAAATGTGACTACATCAAATCCATTTACGGGATAGGTTACAAACTAGAAATAGAATAATACGAATCAAAAAGCCGCTGTAGTCAGCGGCTTGATGAGTTCTAGAACGAACCTAAATCGAATATAAGGTTCGCGTTAATCCCAGTTGAGAATCGACCAATTCGGTTGATCAGCCAGTGCTTTCAAACGCGGGCATGGGTTTACTAGGTAAGCAAAATCAGCGTGTTCACACAAAGGTAAGTCGTTGATTGAATCCGTATAAAAGTGAATGTCTGAGTAGTTAGTTTCTTGATTGTCTAACCACTCTTTCAAACGCGTCACTTTACCTTCTCGGTAACTTGGAACGCCTGATATTTGAGACGTGAAACGACCTTGGTTTTCAATCAAATCAATACCGAGTGCATTCTCGATACCAATCTTACGGCCGACCGCTTCTACTAAGAAAGTGACGCTGGCTGAGATGATCAACATGTCGATATCGTCACGCTCTAACTGCTCAATCAAAGGTTTCGACTGCTTGAACTGTTTAGGTAAAATATGCTGTTCAACACACTCTTCCACCAAGGCAGTCACTTGCTCTGTTGGCATATCGGCTAACGGCTGCATGGAAAACGTTAGGTAATCTTCCATGTTCAGTTTGCCTTCCGAATACAGTCCCATTAAGCGTTTATCTTCTTCAATAAAGTTGGGCGCAGTGGCAATGCCCTTTTCAACCAAGAACTCATTCCAAAGCATTGCTGCATCAGCATTGATCAGCGTTTCGTCCATATCAAATACATACAAAGGTTTGAACATATTAGGCTCTCACGGGTTGAATTTCGTTAAGGTTAAACAGGAGTTCAAGTTGACTGCCGTTTGCCAGCAGTCGTTCAGAGGAACGGTTTAATAAGTCGACCGTTAATTCACATTCATCGACATCCACTTGGTAGCGAATCACGTTACCCAAGAGCTGGTGGTTACGAATGGTGCCCGTTTTCGGCGCAGAGATATGTTCGCCATATTGTCGACCTTGCTCTTTCACGTAGATAGATTCAGGTCGAATCGCTACTTTCCACTCGGTTTCAATATTGAACAGCTGCTTGGCTTTGTTCGCCTGCACCAAATTGTAGTGGCCCATGAATCCAGCAACAAACTCATTGGCAGGTTGAGTGTAGATCTCTTCGGGTGTGCCTGCTTGTACGATCTCACCTTTGTTCATCAAGAAGATACGGTCAGACATGATCATCGCCTCTTCCTGATCATGAGTCACGAAGATCGTGGTCAGGTTCATCTCTTTTTGGATGTCTCGGATCTGTTGGCGTAGGTGTTTACGGATCTTCGCATCCAGCGCTGAAAGCGGTTCATCGAGCAATAGAATACGCGGCTTGACCACCAAGGCTCTTGCCAAGGCAACACGCTGACGCTGACCTCCCGAAAGCTGATGCGGGTAGAACTTCTCTTTGCCCGTTAAGTCCACCAGCCCAATCACTTTCGCGACTTCACGTTTAATCTCGTCAGCAGCAAGCTTTTTCATCTTAAGACCAAACGCAATGTTGCCTTCAACCGTCATGTTCGGGAACAGCGCATAAGATTGAAACACCATGCCGATGCCACGCTGTTGTGGCACTTGGTGAGTAATCTCTTCACCGTTGACCCAGATCTCGCCACCATCAACGGGATTCAGGCCTGCCAAGCTACGCAGGAGAGTCGACTTACCACAGCCACTCGGGCCAAGCAGAGTAATGAATTCGCCCTTCTCGATGGAAAATTCAATATCTTCAAACACCGTGTTGTCACCAAAGCTCTTGGTGAGGTTTTTTGCATTTACATAGCTCATTATTTTGTTCCCTGGCTGAAACGACTTGCCAACCAAGTCAGTAAGAAAATAAACAGGAAGTACGTCATCACAAGGGCTGACGTGAAGTGGCCGCTGGTTTGACGCATGTTGTATAGGTAGATTTGCAGTGTCTCGTAACGTGTACCCACCAAGATGTTGGCGAACACGAACTCGCCCAATAGGAACGAGAACGACAAGAACAATGACGCCATTAAGCCTTTCTTAAGGTTTGGCAGAATAATCAACAAGAACGCCTTGGTGGTACTTGCACCGAGCAGATGTGCTGCATCCATCAAGTCATGCAAGTTAATCGCTTCAAAGCTGTTGGCAATCGCGCGGTACATGAATGGCAGCGCGATGGTGAAGTAAGTACCAATCAAAATCCACGGCGTGCCTATCAGTGAGATTTCGCTGTCTGCATACAGCTGAAGCAAGCCGACTGACGACACTACTGGCGGCACCGCGAACGGCAATAAAATCAGGATATTCATCACCTTGTCGAGTTTCGGGAAATAGTAAAACACAACGAAAATCGCAGGCAGAACCAACACCACACTCAATGACAGCGCCGCCACACAGATAAACAGGGAACGACCAAAGGCTTGTAAGAAGCGAGGATCGGTCAGCAGGTTGATATACCAATCTAACGTGAAACCATCTGGCAGGATAGTGGCGCCCCATCGAGAAGAGATCGAGTAAATAAAAGTCGCTAAGATCGGGATCATCATGATGCCGACAATCGAATAGACAACCGTTTTATGAAAGCGAGTATTTACGGTATTCATTACTTTCTCTTCCCTGCGTAGCTTTTGCTGATCAGCCATTGGTTAATCACGGTGATGAAGGCCAGCATCGCCATCAGAATCACAGAAATTGCGGCGGCTAGGTTTGGTTCTAAGAACAAGTCGCCCGATACCAAGCTCGCGATTCGAATCGTAATCACGTTGTAGTTGCCCGAGGTCAAGGCATACACGCTCGCATAGGCGCCAATCGCATTGGCAATCAAGATGATGAAGGTGCCGAACAAAGCCGGAGATAACACAGGCAGCGCTATTTTGGTCCAGTATTGCCAAGTTTTCGCGCCAAGCAATGCAGAAGCGGCTTGCCAGTCGTCACTCAGAGCATCAAACGCTGGATAGAGCAACAACACCGCCAATGGGATCTGGAAGTAGATGTAAATCGCCAGCAAGCCCCACTTGCCGTAAAGGTCGAAATCACCCAGCAATCCATACTGCTTGAGCAACAAGGTAATCGCACCGTTGGTCCCAAGGATGATGATGAAAGCGAAAGACAACGGAACGCCAGAAAAATTACTGCTCATGTTGGTGAAAGCAATCACCGCATCGCGGATTTTAGAATCAACGCGGCGCAGTGAAGAAACGAGCAGAGTCGCAATCGCTAAGCCAACAATGCTCGACCAAATCGACAACCATAAACTGTTGCCAAAAGCCTGCATCATAAAGGCAGAATCGAACACTTCAGCGTAGTTTTCGAGAGAGAGTTCGTCGTCATAGAAGAAGCTGTTGATCAGCACCCAAACCATAGGTGCCAGTTGGAACAGATAGAAAAACAATGCGAAAGGCGCAAGCCACAAAGCGGGCTTGAAGCGTTGAAACAAAGATTTGGTTTTGGGTTTAAGCGCAGAGCCATCGCTCTGCGTGATTACAGAACTGCTCATAGGGCCAACAATTCCTGAGTGTAAGATTTATCGTGATCTAAGTTGAGTAGCTGACACACGCTGCCGCAGATGTCGGTCTGTTTCACTGCACAAGCTTGGTGTGTAAACTTATCGCCAATCACAAAGAAAGGCACTTCACGCTCTTCAGGCAGAATGCCACCATGAGACAGGTCATTGTTCATGCCATGGTCACTGGTGATGATCACTTGATAACCATTATTTACCCATTTCTCAAGGTAGTTCGATAGGTAGATATCCGCGCCACGAGCACTATTACGGTACTGGCGAGAATCCAGCCCATGCTTGTGTCCCATGTCGTCAATGTTCATTGGGTGAATCAGCAAGAAATCAGGCTGATGAGTCACGCGCAAGTGCTCTGCATCCAAGAACAAGGCTTCATCTGGGTAGTGATCCCAGTGGTAGAAACAACCGTGTTGGATGTTCATGGTTTCATCGTTGGTGAAACGGTCACGTACTGCATCAAATGGCGCTCGGTTATATAACTCGCTCACCCAATGATATGCCGCTGCAGCCGTCACTTTGTTCTGCGACTTCGCCAAGCTAAATACCGACTCGTGATTCGATAAACGCACGATTTGATTGTTGACGATGCCACTCTCGACAGGGCGAACCCCAGTTAAAATGCACTCATACAGTGGACGTGACATAGATGGCAGCTCACACTGCACAGGGTAAAGCGTGGCGCGCAGCTTGTTTTTTTGCGTGCTCTGCGAAGTGCTCCGTTTATTGTACGAATCGCCTTGGTTGCTGTACGAATCGCCCTGTTTTTCATGCATATCGCCCTGTTTTGTCTGCAAATCGCTTAGTTCTAGAAGACCGTTCAGGTAGCCCATGCAATCACGGGCTACCTGATAGTTCAGTCCATCTAGAACAACAAGGATAACCTTATTGCTCATGGTCTATTCTCTATTGCTTGTTTCTAAAAGCCACCTACTGAAGGTGGCGTGTTAAGCGGGGTTATTGCTGGTGAATCAATACGCTTTCTTGCCATTGACGTGGCAGGCGACGTGCTGATTTTTCCCATGCTGAGAAGTCAGTCACTGGGTGAACATTGCTGTATTGCTCGTTTGAGATCAGCTTGTCTTGAACTGATTGAGGTAGCGTAATGTTGCTACGGATTGGACGTGCGTAACCTTCTGCTAGGTTGATTTGGCCTTGGTCGCTGAAGATGTATTCACGAGCCAACTTCGCCGCGTTCGGGTTTTGTGCGTATTTATTAATGATGGTGGTGTAACCAGAAATCACTGAGCCATCTTGTGGAATGCTGACGGTAAAGCGCTCACGGTCGATCTTGTCGCGGTAGTTCAGTGCGTTGAAGTCCCACATGATTGCCACTTCCACTTCGCCTTTTTCAAGATTCGCGATGCTTGGGTCGGTGTAAGACAGACGGCCTTGCTTCGCTAATTCACCAAAGAATTTAATCGCTGGTTTTAGGTTCGACTCGTCACCGCCATTAGCAAATGCTGCCGCTAGAATCGCGTTGTTTGCTTGCGCGGCTACACCTACGTCACCGACTGTTACTTTGTAGTCGCCTTCTAGTAGGTCACTCCAAGTTTTCGGCGCATCTTCAACAAGGTTGTTGTTGGAAATGAAAGAGATGGTGCCAGTGTAAGCCAGAGCCCAATGACCATCTTTGTCTTTTGCCCAGTCTGGAATGTCATTCCAAGTGGTTGGTTTGTATGGCTGAGTGACGTTTTTCTTCACGGCCACACGTGCGAATGCGAACCCCACATCACCAATATCAGCGGTTGCGTTTTTCTTCTCTGCTTCAAATTTCGAGATCTCCTGAGCCGAGCTCATATCGGTATCCTGATGCTTCAAACCGTAGTTTGCTTTCAGGTCAGTCCATGTGCCTTTCCAGTTTGCCCAACTGTCTGGCATACCCACACTGTAAACAGCACCCTCTTTTTGAGCGGCTTCAATCAGTGACTCAAGATCAGTATCCTTCGCCATCGCTGGCATTGAAAGTGTTGCCGTTATTAGCGTTGCGCCGATTAATTTTGCAGGTGAACCGATTAATTTAGCTGGCGATACAGTAGAACGGCTAAGCAAAGTTTTCATTGTCTCTATCCTTCTGGACTAGGTCAGTAAGTTCGTTTTGTATGCTATAGCCGGAATGTGACGGTTTGCCGTAAGTTATTTGACAGTTCGAGTGCATTTACGTGGCAGTTATATTTCACTCATATGACAATAAGCCATTGTTTACTGTCACATTCCTGTTAACTCCATGGTTTACCTTATTAAGCACACGAACTTATGGACTAGATCAGTAATGAGAACATTGGGCACCGGGCAGTCAGGGACACAGTTAGGAAGAATTAAGGCGAGTATTCGAGAGCAGCTTCAATCAGGTATCTTCATTGAAGGGCAAAAACTGCCATCAGAAAGAAACCTTAGCGAACTGTTTTCCACCACACGAATCACGCTCAAAGATGCGTTGGTGTCTCTGGAAACCGAAGGTTTGATATACCGAGAAGAGCGCCGTGGCTGGTATGTGTCACCCGAACGTGTTCGCTATAACCCATTGTCACGTTCTCACTTTCATCAAATGATCCGCGAACAACACCGCATAGCAGAAACCAGACTGCTCAGCACCCGTACAGAGATGGCGACAGGCGATTACGCCAAAGCATTAGAGATAGAGCAGATAACGCCAATACACGTGATTGAGCGATTACGCTTTATTGATGGCAGAGCGGTGCTGTTTGTTGAAAACGTCTTAAAAGCGCCGTTGTTTGAGAAGGTGTTGTCAGAAAACCTCACCATGTCGCTGACAGGCATCTACCGAGAAAAATACGGCTACGAGACCAAACGATCGCGCTTTGATGTGATACCCACCTCTGCCCCTGCGCATGTCGCCAAGGCATTAAATTTGGCTGAGGGTCAACCGGTGCTGAAGATCTGCCGTGTGAACTACAAGCAAGATGGCGAGTTGATGGACTGCGAACTGGAATACTGGCGACCAGACTCAGTAGTGATCCACATTGATAGCATTGGCTAGTACCACATCCTCTTAATGCGGTAGCAACACAAATACAAAAACTCCGACTGATTCAGTCGGAGTTTTTTAACAATCAAACATTAAGGTGCGCGAATCATCTAGCTCATGAATCAAGCTTGAGGAACTTCCTTACCCTTGTTGAATCTGGGTTAGTGAAGAACTTCTCAGGGTTGGATTTCTCAATCAAGATGCCCTTCTCAAGGAATACCACCTGATCCGACACCTGACGCGCGAATTCCATCTCATGAGTCACCACCACCATGGTGTAACCCTCTTGCGATAGCTTCTTCATTACCAGTAACACCTCTTCGACCAATTCAGGGTCGAGCGCGGAGGTTGGCTCATCAAACAGCAATACATCCGGTTCCATCGCGAGAGCTCTGGCAATCGCGACACGTTGCTTTTGCCCACCCGATAACATGCTTGGGTAACTCTCTAGTTTGTGTGACATCCCAACCTTGTCGAGTTGCTTACGAGCCATCTCCTCGGCGTCTGATTTCGCTATCTTCTTAACATGAACCAGCGCTTCCATGACGTTTTGCAACACGGTGAGATGCGGCCATAAGTTGAAGCTTTGGAAAACCATTCCAAGACGCTCTCGAAGTTTCGCCAACTCTTTGTATTTGAGTGGCTTACCCGTTTCAGAGTTGATACCAATACGCTCATCACCCATAAAAATCGTGCCGCGCTCTGGCTGCTCTAACCAGTTCATGCAACGCAGTAGCGTCGATTTCCCCGAACCTGACGAGCCGAGAATACTCACCACATCGCCTTTGTTGATGTTGAGGTTGATGTCTCGCAGTACTTCGATGCCATCAAACTGTTTCGACAGGTTTTCAACCTTGATGATCGTCTCTCGTTCTTCCAATAGTGGCTCGCACTCAATCACTTCCAAATTCACGCCCAAAGAAGGGTTAATCGGTGCTTCCGTTTCAATAATCTCTGATTGTTTAAGCATGGCTAAGTCCTCTAAGTTCAACTTTGGTTTGGATTCGTTTGGTGATGCTTTCAAGTGCAATACTCACAACCCAGTAGAGCGCGATAGCAATGATGAACGCATTCAATGGGATGAAGTAGGTCGATTGAATGCTGTTGGCGGCCGCGGTAATTTCTGCGACGGTGATGATGCTAAGAAACGCAGTGTCTTTTAAGCAGATGATGAGTTGGTTAGTGATCAGAGGAACCGACTTACACAACACGTTGGGTGTGATGACTCGTGTGAAGGTTTTGAGTTTAGAAAAGCCATAAGCGTGCGCCGCTTCGATGTAACCAGGCTCTAACCCCTTACGAACACCTCGGAAAATCTCACAGAAATACGTACCATGATAGAGGCTGAGTGCGATGATTCCCGCAGTCACTGCATCTAGTCGAATGCCAACCTGAGGCAAACCGTAATAGAGCAGGTACGCTAAAATCAGAAACGGTAAGGTGCGCATCATGCCTATCAAACTGTTGATGGTGTACTTAACACCGAGTCTCGAGTTTTCGAGACAGTACAACAAACCAATGCCTATGACGAAACTCAAGATTGAAGACGAAACAAAAAGATAAAACGTGGTCACAAAACCAGAAGCAAACAGCTCTTTTTGTTGCCAGATAATATTCCATTCTTCCATATTTACTCCTTAAATTTACCCACTCAATGACGCTTCACAAGCAGGTAAATGGTGTAGCTGACCAAGTAGTGATGACGGCCAAACTGTTGCTGCTACTGTAAACAGATGTATGCACTTATTGCTGCAGATAAGTGGCTCGGTTTTCAGCCACAGCTTGCAACTTCACCAACACGCCAATAATCAACATGTAAATGGCACCGGCACATAGAATCGGCCCAAGTGGTTCATAGGTAACCGCAGAGATTCGATTGGTGACACGAGTTAGGTCGACGATGCCGATCACCGCAATCGCTGGGCTGCCTTTGATTAAGAACGACATCTCATTGACTAGCGCTGGTAGGCTCATGATCACCATTTGCGGGAACATGATGCGGCGAAAATAAGTGATACGTCTCATACCAATGGCTTCTGCCGCTTCCATTTGTCCTTTTGAAAAGTTAAGAAAGGCATTGCGCCAAATCTCTGCATTGAATGCCGATGTATTGAGTGTGAGAGCTAAAATAGCAGAAACGTGTTTATCTAAATTGATGCCAAATGACGGAAAAGAAAGGAAAATAAACAGAGCCAGTGTCACCAAAGGCGTTGCTCGTGCCCAGCTGACATAGATACCCAACATTTGATCCACAAACGGGATTTTCATCATTCTAACTAAGGCAATCATTAGGCCGATGACGACACCTAATACAATCGATACTGCCGATATCCATGCCGTTGCCCACGCGCCCTGTAGTAACTGTTCCCAAGCGTAATAATCCATAAACGACCTCTTTGATCAGCGACTTCTTTCGATAGATTGTGCGCCAAAGACTCATGGGTTAAACCGCTTTGAACCCATTGGCATGGACACAAACAGCCGCTAACTGTTTGTGTCGGCGCATGCTTATTCATCTATTGAACGGCTGTTAGCTTGTGATACTGCTCAACCGAAGTGATGGCTTCTGAAGGGAGTTGGTCGAACGATTCACCGAACCACTTCTTCTGCAACTCTGCCATTTTTCCTGTTTGCTCAAGGTGTAGGAAGAATTCCGTTAGGTAAGCCAAAAGCTCAGGATTATCTTTAGGAACTGGCCAGCTAACGAAACCTGGGCCAGAGACTGCTTCGCCTTTTTTGAATACCTTTGACTTCGACTTCACTACCTCGTTAACTGAAACCACACTGTTGATCACATAGTCTATTCGGCCGATTGCCAAGTCGGAATACGCTTCTGGGTAGGATTGATACTGCACCACTTTACCCAAAGATTTGCCTTGTGCTTCGAGCATCACTTCGAGCTCTGGAAGCCTTTCTAGCAAAGCACTGCCCGCTTGTAAGCCCACTGTTTTTCCATCTAAATCGGCTACCGTATTAATATCTTCCGCGTCAGCTCTGGTTAAGAAGTAATGCTGCGCTGAAGCGATAGGTGGAGTGAAATCAAAGGCCTTCAAGCGAGCATCGGTAATGATCGCGCCAGTTAACGCCACATCATATTGACCCGCAGATACCGAAGCGAGTAGTCCTGTCCAAGGTAAGATCTCTTGTTCGATATCGAACTTCGAATATTCACGTAACTCATCAAGCAAATCTTTGTTAATCCCCGCAGGCTTACCGCGGTCGATATAGTTGAATGGAGAGTAGTTGTCTTCTGTCGCCACTTTCATGAAGCCTTGCTTTTCGATGGCTGCAAGCTCCGATGCTTGTGCGACTCCAAAACAACCCAGTACAACTGTCGCTGCCGCTGTTGAAACCCATGCCTTCATCGTCATTCCCTGTTTCATACGCTTTCCTTATCGAGATTATTTGCCTGCCTTTACTTTATGAACGGAATGCATCGGAGACGTAGAGCCAATTTAATTTTCAGGTTGGGACAGAACGATTTTCTAGTTTGGGACAACGTAATTTTCGGGGTTGAGAGAGCAAAACACACTCTTAAAACATCAATATGAACTCTGGCGCATTTCTTGCTCTTTTATACAAATTGGACTGAGGTTCACTGAGAATAAGGACTGTATCTCATGGCGATAAATCACAATTGTTTCATCGAGTTTGATTCCAAAAGAAGCCTGCAAGAACAAGTACGTAGCTATTTGGTGACGGCGATATTGAATGGTATTTTTCCGGCTGAACAAGCGCTTCCGTCTTGTCGTAAGCTGTCTAGCCAATTGGGTGTTTCACGCAATACTGTCTCCTTGGTGTACGACAGTTTGCTCGACGATGGCTACCTCATCAGTAAGCCTCGCAGTGGTTATTACCTTTCAGAAAAGTATGAAAACCCGAGTGATACTATCGACGCGAGTTTGGATCATTTTGAATCAGCCGACAGCGACAATGCACCGGATTGGAGCAAACGCGTTAAGCTGCAATTGGGCCAATACCCACGCATCGTCAAACCCTCGCATTGGAGTTGTTACCAATACCCATTTATTTTTGGCCAACCCTCTATCAATGACTTCCCATTAGCTCAATGGCGAGAAGCGACAAGAAAGGTCACCTCAGACCCACATGATCACCGCTGGCTTTGCGACAAGGTCGATAAAGACGTCGACATGCTGGTCGAACAGATACGCACAAGGGTGCTCCCACAGCGCGGTATTCATGCCCAAAGTGATGAGATCCTCATAACCTTAGGTTCGCAGAATGCGCTGTATTTGATTTCGACTTTGCTCATGAACCATCAGAGTCGAGTCGGAGTCGAGAACCCCGGCTACAAAGAAGCGAATCACATCTTCAATCTCTCTGGCGCGCAGTTACACCCGCATCAAGTGGATGAACAAGGATTGAGATTCAATGAGCACTCTTCACTGTGTGATCACTTCTATGTCACGCCTAGCCATCAAGCTCCAACCGGCGTCACCATGAGTGATGAGCGTCGAACTCAGTTACTTGAAATGGCCAAAGCCAATGACGCGGTAATTATCGAAGATGACTATGACGCCGAGTGCAACGTGGAGTGGAATCCTAAACCCGCGCTAAAAGCCAATGACAAGGAAGGGAGAGTCATCTACGTCAGCAGCTTCTCTAAGCTACTGGCACCCGGCTTGAGGTTAGGCTACATCGTGGCACCTGAAGAGTTAATCTACGACCTTAGAATACTGCGTCGCTTGATGTACCGACATGCGCCAAGCCGTGTTCAGATGGAAGTAGCGCACTTTATTGAACAAGGCTACTACGACAGCTTTGTGAGGCGCTTTAGAGAAAACACTCGCCAGCGCTGGAAGCTGATCAACGATGCTGTCTTGAAGTACTTACCTGACTGCAAGCGACTGGCTCAAAGCGAGCAGGCCAACTCTCTGTGGCTACAAACGCCCAGCCACATCAATAGCCAGCGTTTAGCTTCACGAGCCGCCCAAAAGGGCATATTGATTGAGACAGGCTATTCACACTTTATGACGAATACCGAAACGGAATCGGGTTGTGAAGCATTGTCAGAATATGACCCCAATTCCTATTTTCGATTGGGCTTTCACGCCATCGACAAAGATCTGATCGCACCCGGTATCAAAGAGCTGTCTGAGGCGATGAAGATCTAGCATCACTTAAGAGCGGTTTGAGCAAAGTGATTTAGTGAATAAACGTAAAAAGAGCATCAATCGATGCTCTTTTGTCGTTTCTGAAGGTTAGGTTTGGCACGTTGAAAAGAACGGGGAATTCTTTGTCAAAGTGCCTTGGTTGCTGTGCTGGCTATCTTATTGAAGAATTAAGAAGCGAGTTCAAACAACACTTCATCAATGATCTTAACGCCTTTCTTTATCTCGCTTGGCTGAATAACCAAAGGTGGCGCAACGTGAATGCGGTTGTTCACAATGAAGGTCAACAGGCCTCGCTTGGTCAATTGTGCTTTCAATTGCCCCATTTTTTCATTGCTTAAAGGCGTCTTGCTTTCACGATCTTCCACCAGCTCTACAGCCCAGAACATCCCTTTGCCGCGCACATCACCAATCATAGGGTGCAACTCTTGAAGGCTCAGTAGAAGCGGCCCTAAAACGCTGTTACCGACGTTATCAGCGTGTGTGACAATGCCCTCTTGCTCCATCACATCGAGCGTTGCAACGATAGAAGCCATCGCCAAAGGGTGACCAGAGTACGTTAAGCCGCCCATAAAGAAGTTTGACTTAAAGTACTCAACGATCGGTTCGCTGACCACCACGCCACCAGCCGGCACATAACCCGAGTTCACCCCTTTCGCGAAAGTAATCAGATCCGGCACTACATTAAAGTGCTCAAACGCAAACCACTTACCCGTGCGGCCAAAGCCGACCATGACTTCATCGAATATCAACTGAATGCCATGTTTGGTTGCCAGCTCACGCACGCCGATAAGGTAATCTTTAGGCGGAATGAGAAAACCAGCCGTTCCCGGAATCGTCTCTAGGATAATCGCCGCAATCGCCGTTGGTCCTTCGCATTCAATCACTCGCTCTAAATGCTGCAGGGCACGCTCACTCTCTTCTGCCTCAGTCGCCGCGTTGAATTCGCTTCGATAGAGAAATGGATTGAAGAAGTGAACGTGCCCACGGCTATACTCGTTTGGAATTCGACGAAAATCCCCCGTCGCAGCAATAGCAGTACCTGTATTGCCATGGTAAGAACGGTAAGCAGATAGCACCTTGTCGCGCCCTGTGAATTGTCGCGCCATGCGAATCGCATTTTCGTTGGCATCTGCCCCTGCATTGGTAAAGAACACCTTCTTAAACGAGCTTGGCGCTTTCGACAAGATACGCTTAGCCGCCAAACCACGAGTGAGGTTGGCGGTCGCAGGGGCAACGGTCACTAATGAATCAGCCTGATCTTTAATCGCTTTGATCACTTGTGGATGCTGATGACCAATGTTGGTGTTAACCAGTTGGCTACTAAAATCAAGGTATTCTTTACCTTCGTAGTCCCACATTTTGCATCCTTGCCCACCCGCAATGGCGATAGGCTCCGCAGCTTCTTGAATCGACCAAGAATGAAATACGCTCTTGTCGAGGTCGATAATATCTTGGTTCACAAGCTGTTCTGTTGATACTTCCATTTCATCGTCTCCATTAACAACACTAGATTCACAGCCGCTCGTGCTTGGCTCGTCTTCGAGAATGAAAGACACAAAACACGACATTGAAAAGGCTGCGCTATCGGATGGAATAATCTTCATCCCAAACAGGGCGGAGGTCATAGTGTCAGTTTCAACAAAACATTGGGCCAGTACATCAGCCCAAGTCTCATCCCCGATCCAACAAACTGCCTGACCCAATCCAATCGTCGATCTGGCTCTATTCAAAACTCTTAGGTGTGAATAGATTGAAAGGCAGACGAGACAGGTCTCATCGAACGCTAATTAACGCAGCAGCAATATCAAAAGCAAAGAGGTGAGCAAGAGTGGAATTAGGATTAGCGATGACATTGATTCTGTTTGCAGGAGTAGTTCGAGGCTATTCAGGATTTGGGTTTGCGATTATCGTAGCGCTTTCCCTCAGCTTTATTGTTCCACCATTGCAAGCGGTAACCATCGCTATCTTGTTGGACTTTTTAAGTGCCTTTCCTCTGCTCAAGCGAAGTAAAACCACCATCAATATCCGGCTTATTGCGCCGCTGTGTATTGGCATGTTGGTTGCGGTGCCTTTCTCGCTGTATTTCATTAGCACGATATCGGAATCAGGCTTGAAGGCCTTTATCGCGATGATGTCTTTGGTCGCTGGCACGCTGATTATTTTGGACTTACGCCTCACTTGGTTGCACCAACGACACGCGTTTTGGGCGGGAGCCATTTCGGGGTTTAGCATGACCACCGCTTCTTCAGGAGGTCCGCCATTAGTGACGTATTTGATGAACCTGACCATTAAAACCAGTGAACAGAGAGCCACCGCGATTGTGTTTTTTCTGCTGAGTTCAGCGATTTCACTGATCGGCTTCATATGGATTGGCGCATTTAACCAAGAATCGTTCATCACAGGTTTATGGCTATTACCGGCAGCTTTGATTGGCAATGTACTGGGGCAAAAACTGTATCTATCAGTACCGAACTTATCTGCAAAAACAACGACCGCGCCGATTTTGATCGGCATGGCACTACTTATGTTAATTTCAAATTAGAAGGATGTATTTATGGATAAGATAGCGTTCATTACAGGGGCAACCTCTGGTTTCGGCAAAGCGGCAGCAAAACGTTTCGCAGAAGATAACTGGTCGTTAGTGCTGTCTGGTCGTCGAATCGAAAGGCTACTCGACCTAAAGGAAGAATTAACGGTGCCTGTGCATGTAATTCAACTCGACGTTCGAGACGCAGACGCCGTAAAACAAGCCATTGATTCATTACCCGCTGAATTTTCATCGATTACCGCATTGGTCAATAATGCTGGGTTAGCTTTGGCACCAGAAGGCGCGCCTGATGTGGACTTGAAAGACTGGCACACTATGATCGATACCAATGTCACAGGCTTGGTTAATGTTACTCATGCGCTGTTGCCTACGTTAATTAAAAAAGGCGCAGGAAGCTCAATCATCAATGTTGGGTCAATCGCCGGACAGTGGCCTTACCCAGGAAGCCATGTGTATGGTGCCAGCAAAGCGTTCGTAAAGCAGTTCAGTTACAACCTACGTTGTGACTTACAAGGCACAGGGGTACGAGTGACTGACCTCTCCCCTGGTATTGCAGAAACGGAATTTACTCTTGTAAGAACTAAAGGTAACCAGACGGCTTCAGACAACCTTTACCAAGGCACTACACCGTTGTCAGCAGAGGATATTGCCGAGCAGATGTTTTATATCGCAACCTTGCCAGATCACATCAACATTAACCGAGTCGAAGTGATGCCGACACGTCAAGCATGGTCTGCGTTCGCAATCGATAGAGATTAAGTTCAAACCGACACATACAAAAAAGGTGGTCTTTTCAGGCCACCTTTATCATTTCTTTCACACGATACTTCAAATATAACCAACGGCATAAAAGACTATGTCTAATTCGCCTCATTACTCTTTTAATGAAAGTAAGATTAGAGATACTCAACTAAACAATTTGCTGCTCATGTTCTTTGTTTGATTCCGTCTCTTTCGACAAGAAACTCGCTACGATCTCTCTCAGTTTGCCTTGGTTAACCGGTTTAGGTAAAAACTCATCCATGCCTACATCGAAGCACAAATGCTTGTCTCGCTGCACGACGTTGGCCGTCAGCGCAATGATTGGAATATGCTTTGCAGCCCCTTCTTCGAGCGCTCGGATCTGCTTGGTCGCTTCGAAGCCATCGAGAACCGGCATCTGACAATCCATAAAAATCATCTCGTATTCGTTGACTTTGAATTTCTCGACACCAATTTCACCGTTGTCGGCAATATCAACCTCAAAGCCAAGCTTCTTGAGCATCATCTTGGCGACTTGTTGGTTTACTCGCGAGTCTTCAACAACTAAAACTGTACCACTAAATTCTCCGGCAACTGCGACAGGTTTTGACTCTGCTTGAATTGGAGCTTGTTTATCGGCTGGTGTGGCGTTTACAGAGACAATGGGAGCATCTTTAACAACCGCTGCAGGTTTACTTAACGGCACAGGTTCATTGTCTTTAAACGCAACCTCTCCTCTGTTCGGATAGGTAAAGACTGAAGTATCAGCCGCTCTCGCGAGTACCTCACTGATGGTCCATTTAAGCTGATTATCTTGGTAAGGACGCGCAATGTAGGCAACAAAACCGACTTGTTTAGCACGAGCTTCATCTTGCTTTCTAGGGTCAGCAGAGATCATCACTAACTTGGGACACTCGCTACCAAAGCGTTCAACTAAGCTTCTCGCCAGTTGAAAGCCATCAACGGACGGCATTACTTTGTCTATCAGAACGAGATCATAAGGTGATGACTTAGCCACAGACTCTGAAACCAACTCTAACGCTTGATTTGCCGTTTCACAGCACTCAGACTTAACGCCAAAGGATTGAAGCTGTGTAGACGTTATACACATGTTCAGCTGGCTATCATCCACAAGCAGAACCGAAACCTTATTGAAATCGATATTGCTTTCATCGGCTTCTAAACACGGGTCAAAGTCAGCCGTAAAATAGAAGGTACTGCCTTTACCTTCAACACTGGTGAGTTCAAGCTTGCTGCCCATCAATGTCACTATCTTCTCGCATATTGTTAGACCAAGCCCTGTGCCTCCATAAATACGTGTGGTACTGCCGTCGGCTTGTTGAAACTTATCGAACACCGATTTCTGTTTGTCTTCTGCAATACCGATACCGCTGTCGACAACCTCGAACCTCACTCTGAGTTTTTGCTCAGGCTCAACCACCTCTTCCAAACGAAGCGAGAGCGTGACGTGGCCATGCTCGGTAAATTTAATCGCGTTGCCTACTAAGTTATTTAGGACTTGTCTTAGTTGTGTACCGTCGCCAATCACCATGGTTGGGATCTTAGGGTCGATCGCTAATTGGAATCGAAGCCCTTTCTGCTCCGCTTTCACTCGGAAGGTTGATTCAACGTCGGCCGCAATGCCCATCATTTTCATCGGCTCTTGCTGAAGCTCTAGTCGCCCCGCTTCGATCTTCGAGTAATCGAGAATGTCATTGATTAAGTCGAGCAAAGTAAGCGAAGAGGTGTTGAGCATGTTGATGTACTCTTTTTGCTCTTTCGGCATATCCATTTCAGAGAGCAAAGACGACAACCCGATAATCCCATTCATTGGGGTACGGATTTCGTGACTCATATTGGCAAGGAATTCACTTTTATTACGGTTGGCCACCTCAGCAACATCTTTAGCTTTTTCCAGCTCTTGATATTGTTGACGAATACGTTCTACCGATCGGTTATAGCTACTCTCTAGAGTCGATATCTCATCTTTGTAAGTAGAGTGAGTTGGCGTTATAAAGCGCGGTTTGTTGTCTTCGACCTGTTGTTGGTTGATTTGGGAAGACATAGTCATCAAACGTTTTACGACAAGACGATAGACGATGGTTAAACATACGAGAGACAACAAGAAGATTTTAACGGCTTCGAAGGCGAGCAACAATAACACTCGTTCTTCAAAGTCATCTAGGATCATGCTCAAGTCTGATTGCACCGTGAGCGTCGCCAACGGGAAGTCTGTGCCGCCCATCTGGTGCACCATTTCCCAAGACTGAGAATAAGATTGGCCTTCGGTCTTTTGACCTAACTCTAGAATTTTTTCATCGGGACTTTCGATAAGAAGGTAACTGACCGAAGGGAGGCGAGAGATGCCTTCGGCTTGCACAAACAATTGCTCTCGATCTTCAACCCACAAACTTGCCGTTAAACCAGAAAGGTAGCCAGCCTTGACCTGCTCGATCTGAGAGCTGATAAAAGAAACTCGACTTTGGTACTCTACATACAACCCGAGACCTGTCACTATAACTGTGAATAAGGTACTGATCGCTATTATCATCCCGATCAACTGTCGGGAGAGTCCAACGTAGCGTTTTCCTTTTGTCACCATACACAAATTACCATTATTGTTATCCTAGCAAACTACAATTACTCAACTAGTATAATAGTAGTCATTCATCAAATAACTAGGGAAGGTTATGAAAAAACATCTTATCGTTGCATCCATAGTCAGTTTGTTTTCAAGCAGTTATGCTTCTGCAAGCGAACCTCTTCACTACTACATTATTGCGAGCCAAGCGCAACCTTTTCAAATCGAAACTGACGGGTCATCTCACAGAGGAATTGTTTCAGATATTGTGGAAGCCGTGTTTGATGACAGCCAATATGAGATCAACTACCACACCTACCCTTTTAATCGAATGATCGACAAGCTCGATGCGAGAGAGAATCCAAACTGGGTTACCTATGGCAGCCCTAGTTGGGGGAATATTCAATCTGCGAACCTATCTGAAGACCCGATTTACAATGTAAAACACGTATTACTCAGCAGCGGTAAAAAGCCATTTGAGTTCAATACAATCGATGATCTCGATGGGAAAGCCGTGGTATTGCTGAAAGGATTTGAGTATCCGAACTTGGAACCTTATATCCAACAGGGCAAGCTCAACGAGATTCGAGTAAAAGATTACACTGCTGCGTTTCGTGTCCTGAACCGAGCACCTGGCGACACCGTGTTTGTGGAAATGGAATCACGAATCAAATACAACCTAAACGAGCAAAAACTGAGTATTGATGATTACCAGATGCATGAGTTTGGTTCTGTCATCAATAACTACCCTATCCATTTGGCGTTTGACCCTGAGATGGATCCTAAGCTGCAAAGCTTCATCAACCAACGCCTAGACCAAATGAAAGACGATGGACAGCTTGACGACATCGTACAGAGTTACTTATAGCACCAGCGTAACGTAGAACTTATCAACGCATAGCTTAGTCACGTACGTTAACTCTCGTTGATGCCTGACTCTCTAAAACCGAAAAGGCCGCCCTGCTTCATACTAGATAGCAGGGCGGCCTTTTAAATGCGTCTAAGGAGTAATGATAAGCATGCCGCTATCTGAATCGACGAATCAGTGCGAAGCAATTAAATGCAGTTGCTGAGTGCGAAGCTGGTGACGCACTGCCATCAGAATCTTACCCAAATGGTTCTCGCCGGTTCCATCGCCGCCATCGCCCCAGAAGTGGTCTTTGTGCGAATGTTCTTTGATCACCGAATCTCCGGTATTGGTAAGAAACAGCGCAAACTGTGGATTCTGTCTGAACTTCTCGGTGACGATGAACTGCATCACTTCAACACGAATGTCATACCAATCTTCGCGAACTTGGTCTTCGTAGTCACGACTTAAAGAGAACGCTTCAGCAGGTGTACTGGCTTCCAAAATGGTATTACGTAGCGCTTCGGAGGCAAACTTCATCGCTTGATAATAATGTTCGCTGGTTGCCCAAACTTGATCACCTACCTTGATAGGACAAGCGGCAAAATTTGACAGGTATCCGTTCGGATCTTCGGGTTCGTAAAACAGCACTTCTTTAGCTTGAGCCACAGAATTAGACATAGCCTTCTCCTTACCAACGACATCGCATATTTTTGCTTTAACTTTAAAATTAGTGGCGTTGAATATGACTGTCAAACAACTTAGCTCAAGAGTATGCCATGTGCGTGTTTTTCATCTGAAAAGCGTAATATCACAAGGGATAGGCTAAACGGAACAGTGAGCCAAAGAATCAAGGAGTTGATTAAATCTGGATAGGAAACATGAAAAAACACTTATAAATCAAAGGGTGGCGTTGTGCCACCCTTCTAAATGCAATGGGGATTATTAGTGAATAAGACCTAGCTCCCTCGCTTCTTCCAGACTCAAACCGCTTTCTCTAATTTCTCTTAGAGTCTCGATACGACGACGAGCTTCAGCAGACTTCATTTTCTTTTCTGGTTTGAAAGATACTTCTTCTTCAGCATCCCACTTGTTTGCAATATTTGTCATTTCATCATGGTTGATAGAATTAATGGACATGTTTTCCTCCGAAAAGCACCATGTAATGGACAGGTAATCTGTAGCAAATGCTTTTTCGCTTGTTAAGAAATTCTGTACTGAAGTGTGATGATTCCGACGCTTCACAAAGCTAATTAATAAATGCCTCATTTAAACTTTGCCAAAGCCATTTTCTGCAATTATATTTAAAAGATTCCCCACAAGAAATGTGGTTTGATCCAACTCTCATTTTCCCCTCTTTCAATGCAATCAAATCCGTTAGCTTTCACATAGGCTAAGGCGAGATTTTCGGCTTAGCCGGAGAATAAGGCTGCGGGAAAAGCACCTGCGCACGATTGATGACCAAGGTTTACCCTGCGACAGAGGGAGAGATACTGTTCAAAGGCAGAGACATCTCTACGCTGAAAAGCCGTAAAGATATCTTGGATTATCGCAGCCGTGTGCAAATGGTGTTTCAAGACCCCTTTGGTTCACTTAATCCCACTCACACCATTGAGCACCATTTAACGCGCCCACTTAAGATCCATAAACAGGTAGCCACTAAACAGGCTCTCACAGAACGCCTCAAAGAGTTATTAACGCTGGTGGAGTTACCCATCGAAACGCTAGCCAAATACCCGCACGAGCTCAGTGGGGGCCAAAGACAGAGGGTTAACCTAGCCAGAGCACTGGCCGTTGGCGCTGAGGTTATTCTTGCTGACGAACCCACCTCGATGTTGGACGTTTCGATTCGACTTGGCGTGTTGAACTTGATGCAAAAAATGAAGCAAGAGTTAGGCATCGGCTTTTTGTACATAACCCACGACCTTGCCACGGCACATTACATCGCTGAAGAGACGGCGGTGATGTACAAAGGACAGATCGTCGAATGGGGATCAACCCAGTCGATCTTAACCAATCCACGACACCCGTACACTAAGTTGTTGATCTCTGCCGTACCAGATCCCGATCTGCCATTTGGCGAACTCGTCAAAAATGAGCCAAACTATTCAATAGACGCTGATCGTATTCGAGAGCAGAGCAGTGAAATACAGCATGAAATCAAACAAGTTTCTGATAATCACTTTGTAAAACAGTGGGATAACGTTGCATGAATGAACTAGACACTTGGTTAGAGCGGATCGGAGATTGGTACAAAGACCGCAAGCATGATCAAGTGGACCGGTTAGAACCTTTGATCTTAACGCCTCCAGATGCGCTCTGGGGGCCATTGATCACGGATGAGCAGAGCAAAGGCATCGCATGTTGGCTAGACGGATGCCTGAGAATCTTTACTTTCTATCGCCACCTCGCGGATTCATCGAATCCGGACTTGGCTTCGCAGGAGGCCAACAGCTCAAGCCATCAAGATAAAGCCTACCAATACCTAATGTTTGCCTACAGTAAGCTGCAAGCGGTGTCATGTGACCCAAAATCAGAAGCGGGATTGCAAGAGTGGTGTACACAGCGGCTACAACACTTGTGTGTATTGGCTTTGGAGTTTACGAACCAACAGCAAGAACCACGTTGGAAAGCAGAGTCTGAAAAATTGATCGAATCGCATGTACGCTTTATGGCAACCCATCCCCGAAACGATGATCAAGGAATTATTCAACGCCATCTCCACTGATCAAGCCCTTCTCGATCAAGCATCAAATCAGAATCTCACCAGAGCTAGATCCGTAGAAAGCATGATCGAGCCTTGATCATGCTTCGGCGTTTAACTCTGTAAGCTATTGAATTTTAGGCAAAAAAAAGCGAGTCCCTTGGGAACTCGCAAAAATCTATTCAGTATGATGTAACAAAATATGAGCCAATCTATTAATCACAAGAAAGGACAAAGGTTGTCTATTCGGGATAAATAATAATCAACTAGATGCGCTACTTTGTCATCACTTTGTCAGCGTTAGGTGCGATTTTAATCAGCACCTAATGTGTTCAAAACTATCCATTCAGCGACGGTAAAACAGGCTTATCGCGATAGGATAATGACTAGTGGCCAATCGCCATTTCATCGAGCGCAAGGAACACGTTTTCGTCTAAATGACCTTCATGAACTTGTTTACACACTTTACGACGCACCGCTAAACCAGAGATCAAACGTTCAATGGACAGATGTCGATTGCTGGTGCTATCTCGGTCGTTATATAGCTCAATCAAGCGACTCAGTGTTTCGTATGGGATAACGTCCTCCCCTACTCTCAACCAATCAAGCTTCTCAATGAGCTCTGAGCACTCTTCTTTGATTGAGGCATGTGAGTGCCCTGTCATAGCAGATAAAGCCGTTATGCTGCGTTCTAGAGCCTCTGCAGAGGTATATTTAGAGAGAGTAATCATGATCTCGTCAGCGTTGATCTCAACAGAGTGTTTACGCTGCTTAACTCGACGTCCCAATTTGCCTCTTGGCGACGGTGCTTTACGCTGAATGGGTTCAAACTCACCGTCGATAATCTCAGACAGCTCTTCCAGTTTCTGCTTAGACACCATTTCGTTACGAAGTGGGTTCGGCAGCGTTGGTGCCATATTACGCTTACCTGCGTTAGTGGTACGCGCTCTTGAGTAACGTAATACTTCTTCCACATTACATTTGATATCTACCTGATAATCGGTCGTTTTCCCTTTTTCGATCAACGCGGTGATCGTCAAGTGATAACCCCATAGATTAACCAGGAAGGTATCTTCTTGATCCCCGACTTCACCCAATTTTCTGAGCTCGCGGATCAGATCCATCGAGAAACGACGCCAATCGATGTTACGCGCCAATTTCTGGTTGAGCTCACTGAGCAACATGCTATCTGAATGGCGACGTGCCATGCGGCTTCTAAAGTACGAATACACTTGGAAAACCAAGGTATGTTGCTTCAGGATTTCTGGCGGAAATAGGAAGAAATAGTCACGCGTCAGCAGCTCTTCGTAGAACGAAGGTTCCCAAACCAGGATGTATAGGTTCGGTTTAATGCGAATTTCGCCGTCAGAGCCCTCTGTAGGCGCTTCTTCCGATGCTGTAATGGTTCTAGCTAAGAATCGGAAACGATCACTCTTAAAGCCTTCTGGCATGTTCTCACTAAGCCAACGGCCTGTAAGCTCGTGCAGTTGGAAATCCGTGAATTCGATACGATCAATACTGTCGCGGATCGAATCACGAGCAGGGCCGCTGTCTTTCTTGCCACGTAAAGACAAAATATCAGTGATGTAGAGTGGTGTTTTGTTCGGCGTGTGTTTCGCGTCTAGATGGTAATCATCTTGGTGGTGATCATGATATTGAACGGTGAGCGTGAATAACGCGAATAACGTCATCAGATCGTCAACGGTCATGATATTTTTAGAAGATCTTGTCTCGATCACAGCTCGAGTGCCAGAGATCGAAACCATGGATTTCTGGTAGCTCTTACGAGTTCTAGGTGGCGCTAACGCTTGATCAATAATCCCCGCCCAATTGGTTGGCGAAACAATGAATTGATCCGCTTCATCTTTCATCGTTGGTGGGGTATTCAACCCATGTTCATTCAGTAAGCGCTTGTTTACTTTGGTTTGAGCTAGGGCTTTAGAGCGCTTTTGCTTTTCATTTTGCTTCACGCTTTCTGTCACTAAGCTGGTGGCACCCAGCACCGATATCAATTGGTTTGGGTTCACAAAGCGATGCAACATGGTTTTACCAGCAAGGCCTTCTTCAAAGCGAACGGGGATTTGTTTGAACAATCCGATATTAACTGCAGCTCTCAGCCTTTGCTGTAAGGCTGCGCGAGTGACTTGACCATCGGTTGATTCAATAATCTCAGTGGTGGAAACGTACCCGTCTTTACTGCTAAACCCACGAAGTGAAATTAGGTTAAGAAGCTCAACTATGCTTTTGGTGACACCTTTGAAGTGTTGATATTGTTCTATCCATTCAACGGCTGTTTCAGATACCTCAAATAAATGACCATCTTTGTGGCTTCGTGCCTTAATTAACAATTTCTCTTCTGGTTTCATTTTTGATCCGTATCACACTAACCGTAATTTCACTATAGTTCCTGAATGATAAAGAAAGAATGATCATAAATAAAGAGAATTTATTGGCTTTTAAATAACTGATCTTTTTGATTAATATGATCTTAAATGATTAAGTGATCTAATGATCTGGACGTAACTTTGCTTATAAGTGGCTGAATTTAAAGCATTAAAATAAACCGCCTTGGAAAGCATGATCATAAAGGTTCCGAAACTATGATCATTAAACTTAAGAAAGCATGATCACAGAACATCAGAACGATGATCATTAAGTCATTGTAAGCATGATCATTATTGGTTCGAAAGCATGATCATTATACTTATACAGCTTATCCACAGATCGGAATTCAACATCGGTTTCTAAGTCGCTTTGACTTGTCTAAGTGGACACTTGTGGTGGCCAATCTATCGGAACAATGATCAAGAGAGCATACTTTTTTATCGTTCCTACCCTATTGAGTGCAAAATTTAGTCTGTATCCGCTGGAAATGGATTGCTTTGATGTATTTAGAGCGGGTGGGTCTTAACTAGGAAGCATGATCATGAAATTGTCATGTTTGTGTATTCTTGGTCTGTGTCGATTGAATTTTCAATCATTGAGCCCTTATAGGCGTTGAATCCCCATTCCAAAAGCATTTGTCCGTAACTTAGTTCATAAATTACATGCTTCCGGAACTATGTTTACTTGATCATTTTTCCGGAGGTTGATCATTTTCAATGTGCAGTTGCTCGGATCAATATTGCTCAGTTTACGCCTTGATCATGCTTCATAATTTGGCGTTATCAATTATCTTACACTGGATGTACTCCATGATCATTCTTCCGGTTAGGTTCCAATCCTCTGTTGTTTTTTGACACCCCATCTTCTCTTCTGTTTTGAATTTTTTGGTCATTGAGTGTTTTTTAATTTTTATTGGATTGAAAATCTATAAATTCGAATGCAAATCACACCAACCGTAATCTACGGTTGTATTTCAATCGTTCCGAAGGTTTTTCGTTGAAATTCCATTTACATTGTAAATAAGTGATGCTGTAACATTTAAAATGTAGACTAGAAATAGCATGGTTATACATGATAGAAACAGTCATTTTTGTGTTTGTCTAAGGCGATGTTTCATCAAATTGTAAAAACGCGGTCTATTTTATGTGATTTTACTCATAAATGTATGTTCATGTTTTTGTTGTGTTTGTTGTTAATCGCTGTACAATTTGTACTTAGTTAATCATTACGGAAACTGGCAATGAAAAGAGAACAAACGATTGATAAGCTCTATCAGCTAGCCGAACAAACTCAACAAGTTCAGGCTGACCGAATTGAGATTATTTTGGAAGAGCGAAGTGATGAACATTTCCCTCCAATGTCTAAAGCTATGATGGAGACTCGTTCTGGTTTAACGCGTCGTAAGCTCGATGAAGCGATCACTAAACTTGAAGCTGATGGCCATCAGTTCACAAAGAACAACGCTAATCATTACTCGATTTCATTGACAGAAGCTCACATGTTGATGGACGCGGCAGAAGTGCCGAAGTTCCATGAACGTAAGCAGCACGCTGACAATAAGCCATGGATTATCAACGTACAAAACCAGAAGGGTGGTACGGGTAAATCAATGACAGCAGTTCATTTAGCCGCTTGTTTGTCTCTGAATTTGGATAAGCGCTACCGTATCTGTCTGATTGACTTGGACCCACAGGGCTCTTTGCGTCTGTTCCTAAATCCACAAATTAGTGGGGCAGAGCACGACAGCATCTATTCTGCCGTCGATATCATGTTGGACAATGTGCCTGAAGGCCAAGATGTCGATTTAGAGTTTCTTCGTAAGAACGTACTATTGCCAACTCAGTATCCAAACCTGAAGACAATTTCTGCTTTCCCAGAAGATGCGATGTTTAACGCTGAAGCGTGGCAAAGCCTTTCACAAGATCAGTCACTTGATATTGTTCGTCTGTTAAAAGAGAAGCTTATCGACAAAATCGCCGATGACTTCGATGTGATTATGATTGATACCGGCCCGCACGTTGACCCTCTAGTATGGAATGCAATGTACGCGTCGAACGCACTTCTGATTCCATGTGCAGCTAAGCGTTTGGATTGGGCTTCAACGGTTAACTTCTTCCAGCACTTACCAACGGTTTACGAAATGTTCCCGGATGACTGGAAAGGGCTCGAATTTGTTCGTCTAATGCCAACCATGTTTGAAGACGACAACAAGAAACAGGTGTCAGTTCTGACTGAAATGAACTACCTGTTGAATGACCAAGTAATGATGGCAACCATTCCAAGAAGCCGTGCTTTTGAAACCTGTGCCGACACTTACAGCACGGTTTTCGATCTAACGGTGAGCGACTTTGAGGGCGGTAAGAAAACTCTAGCTGTTGCTCAAGACGCAGTACAAAAAAGTGCTCTAGAATTAGAGCGCGTATTACATAGCAACTGGCCTTCACTTAATCAGGGATAACAACAATGGCAATTAAAACATCTGACTTAAATGCAAAGCTATTTGGTAAAGCAAACAAACGTCGCGTAGCAACACCACAAGAAGCGCAAACAGCGGCAAAAGAACAGGCTCAAGTGATTGAGCTTTCTGTTGCTGGCGAAGATTTGGTTTCATTTGAATTGGTTCGAATTCCTGCGGCTGAAGTGGCAACTCGAACGGTTGTTTTTGAAGAGAATGCTCGTGAGCAATCTTTCTTAAACGAGCATGCGCTTTCTGATGTTCTTACAACATTGAAAGAACGTGGTCAGCAATACCCAGCAGTTGGTCGTAAGAACAAAGACGGTAAAATTGAAGTTCTTGATGGTAGCCGTCGTCGTATGTCATGTATTTTGGCTGACAAAGAGTTCCTAATCTATGTTGCTGAAAACATTAACGGCGAACACGCTAAATTCCTATCAGACGTAGCTAACGCTCATAAACCGCTTTCTCTTTATGAGAAGGGCAAAGAGATGCAAGCGAAGCTAGATAAAGGCGAAGCTGAAGACCAGAAAGCACTGGCGAAAATGTTCCAGTGCAGTGAAGCTTTGGTGAGTGGTGCATTGAAAGCAGCCGCTTTACCACTTGAATTGCTACAAGCTTACCCAAATGTGAGCGACCTTGGTCGTCCAACCATTGTTAAACTACACAAGCAGTTTGGTGGATTGACGAGTGAACAGCAGCAAACACTGCTGACTAAGTGTGATGCTTCTGAAGGTTTTGTATGGCAGCGTAGCGAAGCTCAAGGCGTAACTCGTCTAACCAAAGACGTGACAGAAACTTTGGAAGGTTGGATTCTTGAATTGGCGCCAGCGCCAGCGAAGAAAGCTTCTCCAAAAGTTGAGCTTATTAAGGGCCGCGCATCATACAGCCGCAAGGGTTCAAACTTGGCGTTGAACCTTAAGAAAGTTGATGATGCAACAATGGAAGAAATCCTCGCCTTCGTTCAATCGAAGCTCGACTAAGTCGACGACTTTTCATTACTCCTCTAAAGCCGCTTAATGCGGCTTTTTATTTGGCTGTGATAAACTGTGTTTAGATGAATCTGGACGCTAACTATGACAAACCCAACCAACACTTTTCTACATACACTTTCTAATATTGCTCAACATAACGATCACCGTTACGGCGTGGTCTTTGATGGCGATTTTGATTGGCAAAACTCTGCTGTTTTTTCTTTCCTTCAAGACTCACACAGTCCGAGCATCTTCCAGATTGGCGGTACGCCATTTGAAGGTGTGATTCATGCTCCAGTAAAAAAAGGCCAACAACTGCTTGGTCGTGAGTGTCAGGTTCTTGTTTGTGATTTTAGAGAGCAGTTCAATGCGAATGGTTTTAGTGCCGCGTTGGGTTCGTTAGTTGGTGGTGGGCTGTTGTTGGTGTTGCCGCCAAAAGTTAATGCCTCTGAAGATAGTGAAAGCTTTGGTCAACGTTGGTTAAAACGTCATTTCGATAAACTGATGTCTGTTTCACAACACAATGAAGCCTGCGATGTAGTTCAAGCAACTCACGTTCTTCCTCAGATGCAAAGCGCCCAAAACGGATTGGATAAATTTGAACAGCAAAACACGGCTGTTGAATTAGTCAAAAAAGTGGTGTCTGGACACCGTAAACGTCCTTTGATTCTCACTGCGGATAGAGGGCGTGGTAAAAGTTCGACATTGGGTATTGCCGCTGCGCAGCTGTTAGTTGAGCGTCACGGGTTTAATATTGTTGTTACCGCACCTTCAGTGAAAGCGGTAGAGCCGGTATTTTCCCATGCTAGCCAAGGGTTGGAATCTTGCGAAGTGGTAAACGCTACTCACATTCGCCATCAAGGGGGAAGTTTGAGATTCGTCGCGCCAGATGAATTACTTAAATCCAAGCCCGATTGTGACCTTCTATTTGTTGACGAAGCAGCTGCAATTCCAATTCCGATGCTTAAATCCATGGTCGACATCTATCACCGTATGGTCTTTTCAACCACGGTACATGGTTACGAAGGCAGTGGGCGAGGGTTCGGTATTAAGTTTGAGTCTTGGCTTTCTGAGCATCGTCCGGGGTGGAAAGGCTTTAAGCTCGAACAACCGATTCGTTGGAATAACAAAGATCCGCTAGAGGATTGGTTGTTTGATTGCTTTCTACTTGGCAATGACGCATCAGTCACTGAATCGGCGGTTGATGAACTCGATGGCTTTTCTGCTGACGCAATCAACCAATTAAACTTGGGCGAGTTATCAAAATCAGAATGCTTGGCTAATCCTGAGCAGCTACAACAATGTTTTTCTCTTCTCGTGGATGCGCACTATCAGACCTCGCCAAATGACTTAATGCAATTTCTCAACAATCCAGCAATCCGTTTATACGCCGCTTGGCAGCAAGATAAATGTTTAGGTTGTATGTTAGTGACGGAAGAGGGTGGTTTGGACAGCGAGTTGATTGCTCAAGTTCAACTTGGAAAACGCAGGCCTCAAGGTCACCTTGCCCCTGTATTACTGGCAAACCAATTTGGCTGTACTCAGGCGGCGACCAGTCGGTGCCTTCGAGTTATGCGCATTGCTGTTTCAGCACGTCATCAAGGTTTGGGTATTGGCCGTTGGATGTTGGCTCAGTTATCACAGCAAACCAGCCAAGCAGATTATCTGGCGACAAGCTTTGGCGCGACCAGCGAATTGATTTCTTTTTGGCGTGGTAGTGAATTTGAAGCTGTGCACATCGGCCACCAGCGAGATCAGGCCAGTGGCTGTCACTCGGTTCTGATGGTTAAGGCGCTTAACTCAAACTCTCAAGGCTGGATAAACCAAGTTCAAAATCACTTCGAGCGTAGCTACTGTTTTCTTGTTTCAGGTTCTTTGGTTTCACTTGAAACCGATATGGTGCGAGCACTGCTGCCAAAGAGTGTTCACACCGTTAGTGAGTTTGAAACTCAGTTAGTTAGAAATTACGTGAACGGTGGCAACAGTTATGATGCGATCAGCTTCAGCGTACTGAACTTGATTCTACTCAGTAACGATCGAAATATTGGTATTTCTGACTTACTCATCGCAAAGGTTGTTCAGCAGAAAGAGTGGGGGGCTTGTGTCGAACAGTTTAATCTGGTTGGTCGTAAACAAGCAGAGATTCAGTTTCGTAAAGATGTCGATGCTCTGTTAGCAAATTTACAGTGTAAATAGGCTAGCCATCATTTAAATAGACTGACCGCTACAAATTAGATTTACAGTGTAAATTAGAATGTTGGATTTACACTGTAAACTGAAGCTCCATATTGAAATCCGTTTTTACTCTGATTATCTGTTTCATCACTTCCGTTTCATCTCTCCATGACAGCCTTTAATCTTCTAAAGCTATTCGCCTTTACTATCTTGCACCAATATCGAATCGACATTCAATCACACGAAATATTCTGAAAAAATTTTCCTATGTATTTGTAAAGGCGAAGCAGATCATAAAATGTGTAAGTCTTATTTATGAGTCATGTTTGCAGAATCGAAAGTAAGTGATGTGACGCTGATTATTCTAATAATGTGATACTCAGCGCAGAATTAATTATATAGACTGAATAACAACTGAGTCATTAGGGATACTCAATTCGAATGTGGGATAACATCGTTACATTGTCGGAAGACAAGCAACAAGTAATGGCATGTCTGCCAACCGGGACTGTGGTTGACGCAAGCTTTGATAACAAGACGCTGCCACCAACCTTGGAAGCTTTGAATGCATCAAACTATTTTCTTTTCGAAGAAGAGGTTTTGCGTTTCGTTACTCTTGCTAAAGAAGGTAAGGGTGAAGCTTATGAAGGAATCTTGATTGCCGAAGTTCGAAATGCCACTGTTGCGGTCGAACTGTCTGATGATGAGATGTTGGCGAGTCTTGTAGTTACTGGTCCATATAATGGACACCCACTGCGTGGCAGCGACATCATTCAGTGTTTATCGCAAGCTCAAATAACAAAAGGAATAAATAAGTTAGCGCTCAGAAAAGTTCTGATGATGAGTAGCAAACTTAAGCCCGGCGAAAAGTTTACTCAGCCCGTCGCTAAAGGGACACAACCAGTAAAAGGTAAGGACGCCAAGTTTGCCGCCTTGGTTGAAGATATTACTCGCCAAGTCTTAAAGCCTCGCAGTAAAGACGAAGGCAAGATTGATATGCGAGACTTGGGACAAACCATTACCGTTGGTCAAAATGATCACTTAATGAAACGTACCCCCGCTACCAAAGGTATCGCTGGCTTTACCGTTCAAGGCCGAATTATCCCACCGCTTCCTGGACAAGACAGTTTAATCAAGCCTGGAAAGGGCACTTACATCTCCCCTGAAGATCCCAATTTACTACTCGCCTCGCACCCTGGATTGCCCATCATTAAAGATCGAACCATCGAAGTGGATGACGCCTTATGTGTCAGCAACGTCGATGTCTCAACTGGGCACGTTAAATTTAAAGGCAATGTCTTTGTCTCTGGGAACATCGAGCCGGGTATGATCGTCAAGGCGACCGGAAGTGTTACGGTTGGTGGCTTTATCGAATCGGCCGAAGTGCAAGCCCAGGGGGATATCAAAGTCGCGAAAGGGATTATCGGCCACACGACCAAGGAGGGTGAGCCAAAAAGTTGTAAGGTATTTAGCAAAGGCTCTATCACCGCAAGCTACGCACAGAATGCCGAGCTACAAACGGCTAATGACCTTCGACTTGGTGTGCACAGTATGAGTAATGACATTCGCTGTGGTAACAACCTTATCGTGATGGACAGTTTGAAAAAGCACGGCACCCTCAGCGGTGGTGAAGCCAAAGTCGGCGGAAAAGTAGAATGTGTTTTCTTAGGTGTTGAGGGAGATACCGCCACCAAGGTACATGGTTTTGCGCGCTACGATGGCTACCGCCAAAAGATAGCCGAGCTGAAGGAAACTTATAAACATACGCAAGAGCAAACCATGGGTGTAATTCGCCAAGAGTTAGAATTTAAGAAGCGCCCGAAAGCCGAGAGAAGCGAAGAGCAAGCCCTAGAAATTGAGCAGCAACGTGAGAAGAATAACCTTGCAATAGAAAACACAAAGTCGCAGTTAGATACACTCGAAGCGGAGTTTGCAACCAACCTTGCTGAATGCACGGTAGAGGTTCACGAAAAAGTGTATACCCGAGTGACGATTCAATTTGGTGATGAGACAGTCACAACCAAGCGAACCCATGGCGGAAGTGTTTTCTCATTCAACCAATACGAGATCCAATGTTCGTTTAAGATGGAGCAAGAGGATATTGCTTTGTAGACTTTTGTGCTGAACACAAAGTTACGTATGGTTAAGGTTACGATACTGACAAATCGAAAAAGGGGAGCTGATGCTCCCCTTTGGGTTTCTACTGATAATGATTTATTTAGGTGATTTGAGCGCTCTAACTAACGGCTCTCACTCGGCCTTGTTTAAGGTCTGAAAGAACCTGTGCTTTTGGACCATCTGCAATGATGCAGCCTTTCTCCATAACGATCACTCGATCGACAATGTCCAACATCGACGTTTTGTGTGTAATCAGAATCAACGTCTCGCTTGGTAGCAACTGGTTAAGCTGGTGTTTGATGTGCATCTCAGAACGGTTATCCATAGCACTGGTCGGCTCATCCATTAACAATACTGGCGGACGGCCTAGGAAGGCTCTAGCAATGGCAATTGACTGACGTTGACCACCAGACAGCAAGGCACCACCTTCACCCACTTGGCGTTCTAAACCTGCAGGATCTTGCTGAGTAAACGCAGTTACGCCTGCACGGTTCGCTGCATCCATCACGTCACGGTCATCCACCAAAGGGCGGCCTAAAGTAATGTTGTCTCTTACCGAACCGTAGAACAAGTTACTGTCTTGCGGCACACAGCCTATATTGCGTCGTACGTCGACATGATGCAGTTGCTCCATATCCGTGTCATCAATGCGTACATGGCCTTCTGTGGGCTTGTAGAGGCCCATAATCAGACGTTCTAGTGTGGTTTTACCTGAACCAATACGACCAATGATTGCTACTTTCTCACCTGGACTAATATTGAGGGTTAAGTCTCTAATAGAAGCAACGGGTGAATCTGGGTAGTGAAACGTCACTTTATCTAGCGCAATATGGCCCTGAATAATCGGACGGTGGATATAACGTTTACCTTCTTCTTGTTCATCAGGCATCGACATCACTTGCTCAATCAGAGTCATTGATGACTTCGCTTGGTTGTAACGAGTCGAAAGCAAAGACAGCTGAACAAGCGGGCCAATCGCTCGGCCGCTCAACATGGTCGCGGCAATCAAGCCACCCATCGTAAGTTCACCTTCTGCAATTAGATACACGCCAAAGATGATCATACCTACGTTAGTACTTTGCTGAACAAAGCCGGCGGTGTTTTGGATGCTGTCAGTGATGCGTCGGCTTTTGATATTCCAATTCGCCATGTGAGCAACCGCTTCTTCCCAACGGAATTGGAATTGGCTTTGCGCACTGAACAGCTTAACCGTCTCTAACCCTGCCAAACTCTCGATTAAGTTCGCGTACTTCTGCGAAGCAAGACGAGAGCCTTCTTCAATGGTACGGCGCAGTGGACCTTGGATTAGCAATGCATAGACGATCAAAATGACCACTCCAGCAACGGGAACGAATACAAGGTTTCCAGCCATTAGCCAAATTAGCGCTAAGAACATCAGTGCGAAGGGGAGGTCGATGAGCGAGCCAATGGTTGCAGAGGTAAAGAATTCACGAATGGATTCGAACTCTTGCAAGTTTTTAGCGAAAGCACCGACAGAAGCAGGTTTCGCTTCCATACGTATCCCCAGTACTTTACTGAACAGCTTGGAGGAAATGAGAATATCGGATTTCTTACCAGCAACGTCAATGAAGTAGCTTCGCATCAATTTGAGCAGCAAATCGAATAGGAACACGACAAAGATACCACTCGCTAGCACCCACAAAGTTTCAAAGGCGAGGTTAGGTACGACTTTGTCGTACACCAAGCGTGTAAACATGGGCGCGGCTATCGCGAAGATGTTGATCAGAATGGAGGCAATCAACACATCTCGGTAGATGTTTTTCGATTCCCAAATCGTACTCCAAAACCAATGCCCTTTGCGTGTTTTTAGAACCTCTGGTGAACGTTCATCATAACGGAACTGTTTCTTGACCAAGAAGTAGCGACCGATGAATTGTTCTTTCAGCTCTTCGACGGGAATGATGATTGGCACCATTCCGCTTTCCGCTGTAATGATTTCCGCTTCTTGCTTCTCTAAATCGATACTGTTGAGAACGCACGCCTCACCTTGTTTAAGCAATAAAACTGCAGGCAGAATCAGGTGAGGGATCTTTTCTAAGTCGGAACGGTTTTCTTTTGCCACTAATCCTGCTCGTTCAGCAGAACGAGGGAATAGGAAAGGGGTTAGCTTTCCATCAGATAGTGGTAGCCCATTGATCAACGCTTCGGGCGAGTTAGCTAACCCGTAATACCGGCTAACGTAGATCAGTGAGTTCAATAGTGGATCTTGCATGTGATATAACCCTTACAACTATTTATCAACAATGAAGCCTTGGAACACTTCTACGTAGTTATCAGACAGGATATCTAGCTGAGTCTGAGTTTCTATTCGAGACGCGATGGTGGTGACGCCTAGGTTGTGAGCGGTTCTAGAGATCGACGTTAAGGTAAACTTCTGTTTTTCGTCATCAAGGTTATGTGTGAACAGGTAATCTAGCTTCACATAGCTTGGACGGTATTCGTTGATGTAATCCAGTGATTGGAAGTTACGTCCGTAGTTATCGACACCAAACACCGCTTCAGCGTTGCGAATGGTGTTACACAAAAGTGCCGTGTAGTGCGGAACGTTGATGAAGCAGTTTTCTGGAATCTCAAAGTGCAACAGGTGAGCGATTGAAGCATTCTGTTCAAGCGTCTTACCGATCCAACGGATGAAGCTTGGTTGAGATATACTGCTTGGCGAGAGATTAATAGCGACTGGGCTGGTTACTTCTTTTGCATTGAGCTTTTCAACCATCTTCTCAATAACGTATTGGTCGAGAATGTGGCTCATTTCAAGCTGTTCTAGCGCGTATAGATACTGGTTAGCACCGTAACGCACGCCATCTTTTTCAATCGCAGAGAACACCTCTTGGTGATACGTTTTACCAAAGGCATTGTTTGCAGCCTGCAAACGGAAGGTAATGAGGTCGTTGATGATCGCTTCTTCAACCAACATACGCCATTGTTGTTTGCCCATCACTGCGCCGTGATCGTCTGCGGTTACGTAGCCGTAAGCAAGTTCTCGATTCGCCTTGGCACTTGAGAGTGCGTTATCCACCAGCGACATGATTTCAGTACTGGTTTTACGCTTGTTGCTGTAGGTCACACCAAGAGCAATATGTGGATTTGCAGTGCCTGTTGGGTCTGAACCTAGGCTCTGGATACAGTTTACGATGCTGCTCGCGACAAGTTTCAGTTCGCTCTCATCAATGTTTGGCATGATGAAACCGAACTCGTCACTAGAAATACGAGCGATGGTGATATCTGGAGATGAAATTGAAGCTTGCAGCTGTTCAGCCAGTTGATGAACCAAGGCATCACCTTCTTGATAGCCCTTTTCATCGTACTCTTCACTGATAAACTCCGCTTTAAGTACCGCTAAACCACCTAAGCTCGACTCCTCTAACCATTGAGTTAACTGAGACATGTAGTAAGCACGGTTACCTAGCTGAGATACAGGGTCGATATATGCTCTTTCACGTAACTTCTGAGCTTCTTTCGCTTGGTTTTTAAATGCCAGTTCAACTTGAGTCGACATGTGGTTGATACCATCGACAACCAAGGTGAGATCTTTTGTCTTTGGACGAGCCAGAGGTTCGCCAAACTGATTCTTGGCGATCTGATCCATCTTGGTAATGATCAACGAGAGCGGGCGTAAAGCGCGCTTAAGGATCCAAGAGATAGACACCAAACCGAGCAAGAAGATCGTGCCAAATATGCTCAGTAAGCGGATGAATGCTTGCCAAAGTTGATCGTAGGCAGGGCCTGGGTGACTTACGATCTCGACCTCGGCCAATTGCATCCAGCCACTGGTGATCACGCGGCGGTCATGAACAGGCTCGAACAGGTTTAGGTTGGTAAACCACTCTGGTACGCCAGTTGGCTTTACAGGGTATGAGCGGAGAATGTCTTCACCGCTATCGAGAAAGATCAATCGAACGACTGAGTAAGAACTGCCATCAAACAGGGCGTTGATAACAGACTCCACTGCCACCTTGTCCTTTTCTTCTAGGTAAGGGGCGAGAGCCAGTCCAACAGTATTAATGGTATTACTTACCTCAGAGCGTTGCTGCTCCTCTAAGTATCCACGGGTGGTATTGAATTCGATCATAAAAACTGACGTCATCAGCAGTATGAACACTGCAACCATCCCGACCACAAGCTGTTTATATAAAGTCATTGTACCTACTCATCGTAATTGATAATGGGTTTGTTTAATTTTAGAGAGCGCTCACGTGAACGTAAGTCGTTCCATAAGCTCAATCTTGAAGATTTCCCTGCCAACTTGCCGCTGCCTGCTGCCGACTTGATCAACCAAAGGTTTTTACCGTTAAAACTGTAAATTGGTCTTAGATCTGGGCGTTTGGAACCGCGTTTAATTTCAGGGTTTAAGTTGTCCAAAATTAATGGCTCTGCACTCGGTGTTGAGTAGTAAGCTAACACCATGTGGAACTGGTTTAGTTCCAGTGCTTTTACGTACACTAATCGTAATTTCTTATCTGGGACGCCCAGTTCAAGCAAAGAGAAGTATTTTGCGATTGTGAAGTCTTCACAATCACCGGCGTTGCTGCCTAAAAATTCCAGTGGTGTTGCCCAGTAGTCATTCTTTCCCCACAGTATGTTGTCATCGACAAAGTACATCTGGTTGAAGAACTGGTTTACTGACCTGAGCTTCTCTTTTTCACTTAATCCGTCGTATGACGTCATATTTGAGCGCCATGTCGCCACTCGCTTTCCGGCTCTATCGCCGTAGGTTTTGGTCACTGCATCTATCCACCGTTGGTCGCTCTTGTTGAGCGCCACAGAGGTGAAAGAGGTGAGGACCAGCAGCAATAGCGAAATCCGAGACTTCATAGCCTCTGCTCTTGTCTATTTGCTGTGTATTGAAAGGCGTTATCAAACATCAAACGTCCTTACTCTTTTAGTGCATTGTTTTGAGCGCTTAATAGTGGCTTCAACATGTACTCAAGCACGGTTCTTTTACCCGTGATGATATCGACAGAGGCGGTCATACCTGGAATGATTGGCAACTCTTCGTTCTGTCCAAAATTGTGTTTTTCGGTGCGCACGCGCACGATATAGAAGCTATTGCCTTCTTCATCTTGAGTGGTATCGGCACTGATGTGCTCTAACACGCCTTCTAGACCACCGTACTTAGTGAAGTCATAAGCACTGAATTTAACGATGGCAGTCAATTCTGGGCGTAGGAACGCGATATCTTGCGGGGCGATTTTCGCTTCAACCAATAGAGAGTCTTCTGTTGGTACAATCTCAACGATGTCCATACCCGGTTGGATAACCCCGCCGACAGTATTAATACCCAATGTTTTAACGGTGCCTGTTACAGGAGAAACCACCACGGTACGGTTTACTCTGTCTTCTAGGCCAACGGCAGATTCGGTCATTGCAGAGAGCTTGTCTTGGGCTTGATTGAGTTTTTCTTGTTGTTCGGAGCGGAAGTTCAGTGCGGCGTCAATACGGCTGAGCATGGATTCTTTGATTGCTGAGCGTAAAAGAGGAATTTTTAGCTCGCTCGAAGTCATTTCTCGGCGAGTGTCGTTCACTTGTCTTTGCAGTTTAAGTAATTCAATTCGTGGTACCACCCCTTCATCGGCGAGAGGTTTGGTGATATCCAGTTCTTGGCGAGCAAACTGGTAGCTCTGTTTTAGGTTTCGAACACGCGCTTTAATCTCAACTAGGTCTTGCTGTTTCTGTTCAACTTGTTGATCAAAAACGGAAAGCTGGTTTCTCAGATTATTGAGATCTTGACGGTATTCTGCTTTTTGACGATTAACCAGTTGAGGTTGAAGTTCATAGAATTTAGGTGGGAACGCAAGCTTGCCATAATCGAGAGTGACACTTTTCTTCCATTCTTTTTCAGAGAATTCTTCATTGATGACAACACTGGTCAGGGAAGCGGAAAGCATTAACACGTTGGCGGTCAAGTTCGCGACTTGTTGTTCACGTTCGCGGAAGTCAGAACGGAATCGTGTGTCATCGATTAACAGCAGTTGTTGACCTTTTTGAACGCGTTGGCCTTCTTTAACTAAGATTTCTTTAACCAAGCCACCTTCAAGGTTTTGTACCACTTGGATCTGAGAGGAGGGGATCACTTTGCCTTGGCCAACGGTAACTTTGTCGATCTCTGCCCATGCAGACCACCCAATAGCAGCAATAAAAAACAGAACGATCACCCACAACATAATTCGCGCACTGGTGGGCGTATTGAGGAGTAGTGCCGCTGTTTTATCATCGACATACTCAAGCTCGGTCTCGTTCAATTTGCTGAAATTTTTCTGACTCATAACAGTCCTTGTTCGCTAAATAAAAGTGCAAGCCTATTGAGTGTATTCTTACTTTTGATAAATGTTAAGATTTTGCTCATTTAAATCTTTGAATTTATATATTTTTTAAGACTTATCGGTTCTTGAAATCTGTTTTATCGAGTTGGTGCTTTCTTAGTTTGTCATACAGTGTTTTTCGCGATACCTGCAGCTCTTGTTGTACTTCTTTTAAACGACCTTGATGGCGATGTAGTGCCTCAATCAAGATAATTTGTTCAAAGCTATCGGTGCGTTGGTTTAACGACTGTTGTTGCTCTTCAATGCTCGTATCGAGTTCATTTTGCTCATTAGTATCGTTGTCGAGCGACGGCTGCTTAATTTGAGTCAGCACTCTGAGTTCAGCATGTTGGCGAAGCTGACGAATGTTCTCCGTCCAATGCGTTGCAATGAGTCTCTGGATCTCTTTTTCTGTAATCACGGGTGGCGGCAGTTGATAGCGACTGGCTGCACCACGAGCAAAGTGTTTGAACAAAGAGCCAATATCTTCCGTTCTTTGCGCCAAGGGTAGTAAATTAAATCGGCGCAGTTCACCTGTAATTGTAGTAGGAACTACTGTAGTTGCGATAATGATACAAGTTGCATTGGTCTTGCATGAGTTTTCACGAAGTAGAGTAGGTTTTAGGTTCGCTAACCACAGCCATTGATCCTGAGTTAGTGCTTCTGTCTCATGGATATAGAGTGTTCCACCTTGATGCTTCAAGAACAGTTGCAAAATAAACTGATGGAATGTCGCTTCGTCACTGCGTGGCAAATTAAACGCAGCGACAGGGCAAAGCTCCGCGGTTTGATGACTGTGTAAATCATGGGTGTATTGTGCTGTGACCCTTTTCCCCGTCCCTAAATCACCAACAAATAATAGAAGTGGGTTAGTTTTGGTATCTAGGGTGATCAATTCTCGGCGTAATGCCTGCATTGATGGTGATTGACCAATCAGTTTCGGGCCAACCTGATTTTGCATTGCCAACTCTTTACGCAATAGGTTGTTCTCTTCAACCAGTGCGAGCTTATCTGCGGCTTTTTTAACGGCAGTGAGTAGGGCATCGACCACAAATGGCTTTTCCAGAAAATCGTAAGCACCGGCTTTCATCGCTGATACCGCGGTTTGCACGTCACCATGTCCGGTAAGTACGATGACCTGAAAATGAGGATTTTGGCTCAGCAACTTTTGCGTTAATTGAATGCCATCCATTACCGGCATGTGAATATCGGTGATGACAATTCCGGCTTGCGTGGTATCTATTTTCTTTAATGCCTCAATAGCATTGGGAAAGCCGACGATATCGATACCTTCAATGAGCATGGCTTGTTCTACCGAGTCTCGAATGGCGGGTTCATCGTCGACAAAATAGAGTTTAGGCATAGAGTGCAAAAGCCGATTCCTTAGCTGTAGGTGAGATTAGCAGTAATGTGAAATTCGTTTTCCGTTAACAATAACAACGGCGTGTTAGCGCTTATCGTTATATAACGGGATGTTTAGCGAGAATACCATGCCTGAAGGCTCTAACCGGTTCGCGCTGATCGTGCCGTGATACGCTTCAATAATCCGTTTCGATATTGAAAGCCCTAGCCCTAAACCTTCCGGTTTGGTGGTAAAAAACGGGTCGAACAGCTGTTCTAGCTTATCGTTCGGCATGCCAATTCCGTTATCCCAAATGATCAGCTGACAAGAGTCATGATGCAGTTGCCATTCGATGCCTATCTGTGGGCTAGCCTGTTGGTCAACGCTTTCCAGGTTTTGTTGCTCCTGCAAGATTTTCTGTTCAAGAACTTGATGTTGCAGCGCTTGAGTCGCGTTGTGAATCAGATTCACCAGTACTTGCTCGAGTTCGGTTGGATGAATCGCAATATTGATGTCATCTGGCACCGTGCTTAGCCTTAGCGTAATTCCTTGCTTGATCATCAGCGCACTGAGAATACTGGTGGCGTTGTTGACCGCTTGATGCAGGTTCGCCACATGATGTTCTTGTTTGGTGACCTTGCGAGTAAAGACTTTGAGTCGCGCGATGATGTCGGTAATGGTGTTGTTGAGGCCAATCATTTTCTCAAGATTGCTTTTCACTAAATCGGTTCGTTCCATTTCCAGTAGCTTTAAGCTGTTTTCACTGTAGGTTCGCAGTGCTGCAAGCGGTTGGTTGATTTCGTGGTTAATGCTGGCTGACAGCTCACCGAGTACCGCTAGTTTCGCGGTTTGTGTCAGCTCTTGTTCTGTCTGTTTCAACTTCGACTGCGACTCTTGGTATTGAAAAAGGGTTTGTTGCAGCTGCTGATTGGATTGCTTCAAGTAGTGGGTACGTTTATCAACGGTTTGCTCTAGGTTTTGGTTGAGTCGGGTCAACGCCACTTTCGCGAGATAAGTCTGGCGCCACGACCAAGCGATGAGCATCACCAAGCTGTAAATCACCACGAAGATGACATCGATCTGAAAGATTTTAATAAGTTCAGCTCTGGTCTCTTTTAGTGCGACAACTTGGTACTGGTTGTTGCTGACCGTTGCAGGGTAAAGATTAAAAGCACCAAGCTTGAATAACTGGTTGGCGGTGAGCTCTTTTCGGATTTCATTGGATTGAAGGTTGCTAGATTGATTGGTATTGCTCGCTTCTGACTGAGAGCTTGAAGAACGAAAGGCTTCGATGATCGAAATTTCGCTTTGACCGTATTGGCGTTGAAGTGCGATATCCGTTTGTTGTTGCTGAGTTAGTGGCAACAATGAATGGTAAAGCCATGGAGCTTGGCTTGATAGAAAGACCACTTGGTTAGAGTCGAGTACTACGATCTCAAAATCGTCGCTGGTTAGGATGTTTTCGAGATTTTCTAAGCTCACTTTTACGGTGATAACGCCAACAATTTCCTTGTCGATATACAGAGGTGAAGACAGAAAATAACCGCGTACGTTCGAACGAGCGCCTAGCGCGACATATTGTGTGTTGTTACCTTGAATGGCAGAAGCAAAGTAGGGACGAAACGAGAAGTTCTCACCCACAAAAGTGCGAGGCTTTTGGTAATTACTGGAAGCGACCACAGTACCGTTCGGATCGTGAATATAGATGGTGTCGGCTTGGCTTTGATTCGACCATTCAAATAGCAATTGATTGAGCTGCGCAGCGGAAATCTTGTCTGCTTGTGGTGATGAGTCAAAATAAGAGAGCAAGCGCGGGTCATGACTGAGCAAATCCGGGATCTGTTTGAATTTATCCAGTTCAGAATCGATTTGTAGATTGGCTTTATTCGCCGCTTCATCGAGTTGCTGAGTGACGATTTTTTCTTGGAATTGTACTGCCATAAAGTGGGTTGCGGTCAGCCCTGCAGCTCCCAATAACAATGAGAATAAAACAAAGGGCGTCATTAGGTTAGGCAGTATTTTGGTCACTCGGATCTCAGCTTGTCATCGGTTTGTATAAAGATTATCAATATGATGGAGAGAGTACCGAGATCTTGTTAACACAGAGCACCTTCTGTGAGACAAAACCATGGCTTAGACTTGTGTTTCAAAGGATTACGGCGCAAAATCACAAAAAAATTAAAAGGAGCAACCAAATGGAACTGACAGATATTCGTCGCGAATACGCTAAGGGTGGATTGAGACGCAAAGACTTGGCCCCAGACCCGATTGAGCAATTCAATCTATGGCTAGAGCAAGCCATTGAAGCGAAGTTGACGGACCCTACTGCCATGACAGTTGCTACGGTTGATGAAAATGGTCAGCCATTCCAACGCATTGTTCTGCTGAAGAATGTTGATAAAGACGGGTTCGTTTTTTACACTAACCTAGGTAGCCGTAAAGCGCACCAGCTTGAGCACAACAGCAAAATCAGTTTGCACTTTCCTTGGCATCCACTTGAGCGACAAGTTCATATTACGGGCACGGCTGAAAAGCTAACGGCTATGGAAAATATGAAGTACTTCTCGTCACGTCCAAAAGAGAGCCAATTGGCCGCGATTGCAAGTAAGCAGAGTAGCCGCATCTCAGCGCGTGGGATTTTAGAAGGTAAGTATCTAGAGCTTAAACAGAAGTTTGCCAAAGGCGAGATTCCCGTGCCTTCTTTCTGGGGTGGCTTCCGAGTTCGTGTTGATAGCATTGAGTTCTGGCAGGGTGGTGAACACCGCTTGCACGACCGTTTCTTGTTCTCTCGCCAAGACAACAGTTGGGATATTGATCGTCTAGCGCCTTAGGCTGCTTGATCGCTTAGCTGCTTAACAGATCCAAAAGTGCCGTTGATTAGACTGATCAAATCAACGGCATTTTTTTGTCTGGATTTTCAGCTGAACAGTCAATCAGTCACTGTGCAGAACAACGGAGATCTGTTTTTTGAGCAGAGTTTCTGGGATCACTGAGCCCAATCCTGAATCCAACGCATACTCAATCAATTGGCTTTTACTGCGTGCATCAAACTTCTGTTTCAATCTAGCGACATGACCTTCGACCGTTTTGATTGAAATGTTTAACGTCGACGCGATGTACTGTGGTTTCTTGCCGAAAAGCAGTAAGAACAGCACCTCTGATTCTCTCGAAGTCAGCCGCTTTTGCAGTTTAGACACACGCGGCTCTGACCCCGCAAGCGATGCCTGATTGCCTTTTGTTCCTGTGGCCTGACAAACCCAATGACCAACCTCTAAGATCGCGGTATCGGTAAGCTCTTGGCCATAGAAGATGGTGCCTTGGACGTTGTCGTCATCATCAAGCCAAGGGGTTTTGGTAAAGATATGGGCGTGCCAGCGTCCGTCTGGATAGGGGTGAATATCGAGAATCTTAAGGGTACTGCGTGTATCCATTACATGTTTGTCTTGAGCCCTGAAATCTTGTGCGCACTCAGTGGTTTGACTGGGCATGTCGAAGTCGGTCAAGCCAGTACAAGTCTCATTGGGTTTTAAGCCAATCAATTGGTTGTAAGCAAGGTTGGCATACACGAAGACCGAGTCAGTATCTTTGCAGCCCCAGCAGCCTGGAAGTTGTTCGAATAAAGAACGATGTATGGAGTTGAGTGGATCTGGCAAGGTTTTATCTCGTGTGTTGCGATGTTGCAATAATATCAGTTTCTTATAGCGCTGCAATGGCAATTAGAGTACGAAAAATAAGGGGGGACTGACAGTTAAACGGACTGCTGACTAACTGTGTCAATCACGGAGAATCGATGGGCATAAAGGGTGATAATCAGGCAAAAAAAAGCCAGCCTGAAGAGGGGCTGGCTAAAGACAAGATATGCCTTGTCGACATGTAGAAGATTTTCAGTCTAATTTACGAGGGTCAGGTAAATTAAACTGAGGCATCAATTTGATACCCAGAGTGACTTACTACTCTATCGACGAATCTACTCCTAGGAGTGCTTATGCATAAGGGGGGAATTCCCCTATAAATGTTGCTCAATGTGATAATTGAGAACCTAGAGTAAATATTTGGGGTTCTGAGCCTATGACTGGGAGCCTACAGCTCTCGTACTACTCGGAATCCTAGATAGTTCGCTGCCGTTGAAGGCGGTACGTACAGTTCGTTAAACACTTTTGCTTCTTCAGGAGAGAAGCTCCACGCGCCACCTTTCGCTAGGCCTTTCTGAACGGTTGTCCATTCCCATACATTACCCACCATGTCGTAGAAGCCTGTAAAATGTTTTTCGTGTTCGTGTTCGTGTGATTGCTTGTGAAGCCCCTAAATTCGCCGGAACGATTGGTTTTACAATGCCCGTAGTTTGTACGCTCTTGATCATCTTTCCGGAGGCATGATCAAGATGATCGCGGTAATGATCTTCTGTTTATGGTGAGGAAATGACTCTCATGATCATTTACAAATTCATCTTGTGCAGATTTCAGAGTATTATTCTCACTATGTCGATCTGAGTACTTTGCTGTCATGCCAAAACCTTTACCCTTTCCAAACCTAGACTTGTCCCCGCTAGGCCTTACTGGCCCTCGCCCTGCGGAGATCATTACTTTGCCTTCGCATATGGATTGCCACGATCACCACTATTCGCAAGTCGTGATTGGTTTAAATGGTCAGGCGGAATTTGAAGTTTGCGGTAAAGGTAATCTTATCGGGCCGGGTCAAGGTTGTGTGGTAACAGCGAGCTCTGATCATGCTTTCGGTGGGGTGGTTGGTCAGTCGGATATCCTAGTGCTCAATATGCCTGTGCCAACCGATGATGACCCTCTAATGTTAGAGAAGATTAACCAGTTAGAATCATCGAACGTCTACTTCCAATTAGACGCGCAAATTCAAAAGCTTATCCATATGTTGGTGCAAGAAATGCAGGCGAGCCCGGATGATCTATTGTTAAGCCGTGCCTGCAATGACACGGTGATCGCTCTGATGCAAAGGCACATATCGGCATTTGAAACCTCAATTAAAGACTCGCGTTTTGATCTTGAAGCACTGGATCGCTACATCGAGCAACACCTCGCGAATAAGATCTCTGTCGCTCAGCTTGCGGGCAGCGTGTTCTTGGGCGAAAGCCAGTTCCATATGCTGTTCAAAGAGCAAATGGGCATTACCCCTCACCAGTATGTTCTTGGTAAGCGTATCGATCGTTCTCGCCGTTTAATTGAACAGGGTAACCTTAGCCTTGGTCAGGTCGCAGAACTGGCTGGTTTCTCCGGTCAATCCTCTTTTACTCACACCTTTTCACGCCTTCAAGGCATGTCTCCATCCCAATACAAAAAGAAAATTTCTGTTAAATAGTGAAACAAAACGGCATATTATTTTAAAGTTTCATATGTGACGTTGTGTTTGTTTTGTTAATAAAGCGAGTTTTTAGCAAAAAACTCGGAGTTTTTGACAAGTAATCCTTATATACTCTAAATACACTGCAGCCATTGTAGAGATCCCGGGCTAATTCCGGGTGTGAGATTAAGGAAAACGCATGTTTACAGCTACTGATGTGTTAAAGCCAGAATTCAACGAGCAGTCGCTTGATGATCTATGGTCGCTTATCTCACCATTATATATGGTGGATGAAACCCAATGGCTAGAGCAACTTCTGCCACTAGCTACCCCTTCTGAGTCTGAAAAGCAGCAAATCACAGACAAAACGACTTCTTTGATCGAAGCTATCCGTGCGGATAAGACTTCTATCCAGATGATCGATGCACTGTTGCTTGAATACAGCTTAGATACTCAAGAGGGCATCTTGCTGATGTGTCTGGCGGAAGCCTTGATGCGTATTCCTGATTCAGCAACGGCTGATGCACTGATTCGCGACAAGCTAAGCGTTGCGGATTGGAAGTCTCACCTAAAGAATTCTGATTCGGTTTTTGTTAACGCTTCAACTTGGGGCTTAATGCTAACAGGCAAGGTGGTTGGACTTTCATCGAACGAGCAGAGTGCTGGACAAGCGGTTAACCGTTTAGTGAACAAGCTTTCTGAGCCGGTAATTCGTAAAGCGATGCACCAAGCGATGAAAGTGATGGGTCACCAATTTGTTCTTGGCCGCAGCATTGCTGAAGCGCAAAAGAACGGTAAGTCGATGCGCGACAAAGGCTTTACCTACTCATACGACATGCTAGGTGAAGCAGCACTGACCACAGCTGACGCAAATAAGTACTTTAAAGATTACCTAATGGCGATTGAAGCCGTAGGTCGAGACACTTATGTCTCTTCAAAATCTAGCCCAGCGCCATCTGTGTCTATCAAGCTTTCTGCACTTCATCCTCGTTACGAAGTGGCGAACGAAGACCGCGTACTGACTGAGCTATGCGACACGCTAGAGCAGTTACTGCGCCGTGCGATTGAGCTTGATGTTGCGATCACGATTGATGCAGAAGAAGCGGATCGCCTAGAGCTTTCGCTTAAGTTATTCGAAAAACTGTATCGCAGCGAGCTAGTGAAAGGCTGGGGCAAGTTTGGTCTGGTTATTCAAGCGTATTCAAAGCGTGCGTTACCGGTTCTAGTTTGGCTAAACCGCCTAGCAAAAGAGCAGGGTGACTTAATCCCACTTCGCCTAGTTAAAGGTGCTTACTGGGATAGTGAGATCAAATGGTCACAACAAGCTGGTTTCGATAACTACCCTGTTTACACTCGCAAAGAAGCGACTGATGTAGCCTACCTAGCGTGTGCGCGTTATCTATTGAGCCCAAGCGTTCGTGGTAATATCTTCCCGCAGTTTGCTAGCCACAATGCTCATACGGTTTCCGCTATTGCAGTGATGACAGACCATAAAGACTTTGAATTCCAACGCTTACACGGCATGGGTGATTCACTTTACAACCATGCAATGGAAGCTTACCAACAGTCGGTACGTATTTACGCGCCAGTTGGTAGCCATAAAGATCTACTGCCATACCTAGTACGTCGTCTGTTAGAGAATGGTGCAAACAGCTCGTTTGTACACCGTTTGGTTGATGCTCGTTGCCCTGTAGCAGAGCTAACACAGCATCCAGTCGACATGCTTTTGGCATTCGATACGTTGAACAACACTAAGATTCCTCTGCCGCCAGCGGTATTCCCTGAGCGTAAGAACTCATACGGTGTGAACATTGATATCGAGAGCGAAGCGCATCAGTTTGAAGAGCAAGTAAAAGGCTTTTTGAACAATCAATGGACTGCTGGACCTGTGATCAACGGCGAATCTCTTGCCGAAAGCATGATCAAGGCTGATCAGAATGTTGAACAAGTAACAGCACCTTACGATCGTCGTATTAGCGTGGGTCAGGTGGCTTTTGCAAACCTTGATCATGTTTCCGCAGCGATCACTGGTGCAGACGCCGCATTTGCTGATTGGAATGCGACATCGGTTGAAACCAAAGCCGCTGCGCTTGAGAAGTTGGCGGATCTGATGGAAGAAAACCTGGCTGAGCTGGTGGCAATTTGTCATCAAGAAGCGGGTAAGACAATTCACGACAGCATTGATGAAGTGCGTGAAGCGGTCGACTTCTGTCGTTACTACGCAAAACAAGCGGATAACCTACAAGGTTTCGAACTAAAAGGTTTTGATGGCCAAACACGAATTGCTTCTCGACAAGGTCGTGGCGTGTTCGTTTGTATTAGCCCTTGGAACTTCCCTCTCGCTATCTTCCTTGGCCAAATTACAGCAGCTTTGGTTGCGGGTAACACGGTTGTGGCTAAGCCTGCCGAGCAAACAAGCTTAATTGCAGCTCGCGCCGTTGAACTGATGAATGAAGCGGGTTTCCCTGCTGGCACTATTCAGTTACTACCGGGGCGTGGCGCTGAGATCGGCAGTGCACTTACCAGCCATGATGCCATTGCGGGCGTTGCCTTTACGGGTTCAACACCAACAGCACAACGTATCAACGTGTCATTGGCAAGTCGTAACGCTAAGCCTGTTCCGTTTATCGCGGAAACCGGTGGTCAGAATGCGATGATCGTCGACAGTACCGCACTGCCTGAACAGGTAGTCCGTGATGTTATTCGTTCGGCATTCGCTTCTGCAGGTCAACGTTGTTCTGCACTGCGTGTGCTTTATATCCAAGAAGACATCGCAGACCGCGTGATTGCATTGATTCACGGTGCAATGGACGAGTTGAGTGTTGGTATTCCACACCTTCATAAAACCGATGTTGGCCCTGTTATCGACCAAAACGCAAAACAGAAGCTAATGGCGCACCTAGAAAATATGACTAAGACCCAGAAGAAAGTGGCTCAACTTTCTCTAGGAGCGGATTGTGAACATGGTGACTTTGTTCCACCAAGTGCATTTGAAATCGATGACATCAGCTGTTTGAAAGAAGAGCAGTTTGGTCCTGTACTGCATATCGTTCGCTTCAAAGCGAGTGAACTGGCGCAAGTGGTAGACCAAATTAACCAAACCGGTTTTGGCTTAACCATGGGCATCCACAGCCGTAACGAGACAACTTACCGTTGGATCGAAAAACACGTTCGTGTGGGTAACTGTTACATCAACCGTGACCAAGTGGGCGCTGTTGTTGGTGTTCAACCATTCGGCGGTCAAGGTTTGTCTGGTACTGGCCCTAAAGCGGGTGGTCCTCACTACCTATACCGCTTTACTGATGTTCATTTCTCTCAATCACAAGACAAGGCATAAGGAGCAGTATCATGGTTCATCAAGTGACAGGTTTTTCTGATGCTTTCTTGGCGTGGGAACAATGGAATCTTACCGATTTTGATCATAAGAGTGCTCAGGTACTTGCATTCAAATCAGAGATCGAAAGCCAATCTACGTCTTTGGCGGCAGTGGCAACTTATCACCTAGAGCAGGCCTCTGCGCTGCTTTCTGAGCAGCACCTAATGGCTGGCCCGACTGGTGAAACAAACGAGCTGTATGCTGCAGGACGTGGTGTGGCTTTGGTGATTGTTGATGATTGCCAAGACAAAGAGCCAGCACTGCAAACAGCAACCGCGATGATTACCGCAGCACTATTAGCGGGTAACAGCGTGCAACTGTGCAGTGATGACGTGCAGTTCAATACCTTAATTGCTGACGCCGCGAAACAAGCGAATCTACCAACTAACTTGGTACAGGTTGCCTCGTACGACGCTGCTCAACAGCTGCTGTCTTGCGATGTACGAAGTGCGGGTTACGTGGGTAATTCACAAACGGCTCAAGCTATCAATTTACAACTTGCTAAGCGTGACGGTGCAATCGTCGGTTTAGTAGCTGAAACGGATCTAACGGCAATGAATGTTGCTAATGATCCACACCTATCGCTGCGCTTCATTACCGAGCGTACGCGAACTATAAATATAACAGCCGTGGGCGGTAACGCGACCTTGCTCGAACTTGGAAGCGAAGCTCACTAACCTTCAGTAATACTGGCTCTAAACACTTTTGTTTTTTTCCATTTTGGTTTTCTCCATCTTTGGATTTAACTCATAGTGCTTTGGAGCCTGAATACCTAACTCAATGCATTTGCTTGCCTTTACGGTGAGTGCTTTGCATTGAATTAGGCATGGAAGGCTTTCTACAAAATGAGGACTATCAAATGATAGAAAACAGTTTTGCAATAACGACGACGTTCATTGCGTATCTAATTATGATGCTGGCAATCGGTGTTATTGCTTACAAACGTACATCTAACTCAACTGACTACTTCCTAGGTGGTCGTTCGTTAGGTCCATGGCCTGCTGCACTTTCTGCTGGTGCATCAGACATGAGTGGTTGGCTACTACTTGGTCTACCGGGTTACGCTTATGCTGCTGGTTTTGAAGCATTCTGGCTTGCTGGTGGCCTGCTAGTTGGTACTTGGGCGAACTGGTTAATCAGTGCTAAGCGTCTGCGTACTTACAGCATTACAACAGAGTCACTGACGCTACCTGAGTTCCTATCTCGTCGTTTCAATGATAATTCTAAGCTGATCCAAACAATTTCTGCTTTCTTTATCCTTTTATTCTTCCTTTTCTACACAAGTTCAGGCTTGGTAGCGGGTGGTAAATTGTTTGAAACGGTATTTGGCCTAGATTACACAACAGCGGTAATTATCGGCACAGTATGTGTGGTTTCGTACACCCTGTTTGGTGGTTTCCTTGCGGTATCTTGGACTGACTTGGTTCAAGGTCTACTGATGTCTGCTGCGCTATTGATTGTACCAATCGCAGCAATGAACGGTGGCCTTGGCCAACTGTCTACTGACCTACACAACATTAACCCAGAGCTTCTAACGCTATGGAATGATGCGAAAGGTGAACCACTTTCTGCTATCGCGATCATCTCGCTAGCGGCATGGGGTCTAGGTTACTTCGGTCAGCCACACATCTTGGCTCGTTTCAAAGCAACGCGTAGCAACAAAGACCTAACAACCGCGCGTCGTATCGCGGTGGTATGGACTGCACTGTCTATGATTGGTGCAATGCTGGTTGGTCTTGTTGGTCTAATCTACGTGACGAACTCGGGCGCACCTAAGCTAGACGATGGCGAGAAGATCTTCATGCTTCTTGTGAACGCGATGTTCCACCCAGTAATCGCAGGTATCTTACTTGCTGCAATCCTAGCGGCAATCATGAGTACTGCGGATTCACAACTTCTTGTTTCTTCATCTGCAATGGCAGAAGATCTGTATAAGCAAGTTCTGAAGAAAGACGCTACGTCAGAAGAGATTGTTCGTGTAGGCCGTTTCGCGGTTATCCTAATCTCTCTGATTGCACTTGTACTAGCGATGACGCCAGACAGTTCAGTACTTGGCCTTGTGTCTTACGCATGGGCTGGTTTTGGTGCTGCATTCGGCCCAGCTATTGTATTGAGCCTGTACTGGTCTCGTATGAACCGTAACGGCGCTCTCGCGGGTATCGTGGTTGGTGGTGTGACTATCGTACTTTGGAAACAGTTCACGGGCGGTTGGTTCGATGTGTACGAAATCGTACCGGGAATCATCCTATCGACTCTTTCTATCGTTATCGTGAGTCTAATTACGGGCGAGCCTGAAGACGAAGTTAAGAAGCAACACGCTGAGTTCGAGAAGAACCTTGTTGAGCTAGACTAATTTACATTGTAAAAATACCAATGAATTAGCAAAAGACATGAACAATAGAGTCACTTCGGTGGCTCTATTTTTTTATGTGAGTACGACCTTTGTCTTATTTCAAATTAAGTTTATTCGAGGTTTTCTGATATTGAAATGGGGGTTTACAATGTAAATCGAAAGCGAAGGATCTTGAGCGAGAAATGAAAGGTCTGTCTTGTTGGTGGCGTTTGATGTCAAAAAATAAAATAGAAAAATGGCTATTTTTTGAACTTGGCGCTCACTTTTGTCATTAGCTCGGTGAATTGTGGAACCGAATTGGACATGATGTGTCAATTGTCAGTAACCACTAAAGACCTATAGGACAAAGGTATGCCTGATCTCTATTGCAAAGGATGTAAAAAAACAACACTACATAAGTCTATAATGAAACGTTGTGAATCAGAGCCCGAGACAGCTTCTGGCCGTATGATGCAATGGACGTCAAAACTATTTAGTGGAAACCTGTACTACGATATGGAAACTCAGCACTTCTGCCGCACGTGCAATTGTCGTTGCGAAACTGGAAGTGCTGTTCCCCAAGTTGGCCTAGCCTAACTCATAGTAAGTGCTTACTAACTTGATTCAAAAAACCTCCGTGCTAGGAGGTTTTTGTGTTTCTAAGCAGCCTTGAGTGCAAGCTTAGCTTCAATGGCATTGCCATCAATCTTCACTTCCCATCCATAGTTTGAGTATTCATTTGCTAGTGCCTGAGCAACATCTTTTGATACCGTTACGTGTGTCCATGAACCAATACCGTAAGGTTTATATGCGAGTTCTTGCGTTTTCATAATAGAGTCATCCTTTCTCTTTGATAATTATATTATTCACTTTGGCCTATATCCTTTCTTTCGTTTCCGGCTCAACTTATTTGTTAATCGGGTCATTTCTATAATAATTTGTTAATAACCAGAGTTTGATTTATAAGGGTTCTTATCTATTTGTATGTGTTTATATCTGGCGTGAATATCATCCGTGCATTTAGTTTTTAAATGTGTGAGCGAGGTTTTCTTCGATTGCACTTGGTATGGAATATACTGAGCGGAATTTAGAATGTTTAAGGAATGTTATGTCTCAGCATCAGCTCGATCGTATCGATAAAGAGATACTAAGAATTCTGCATATGAAAGGGCGTTTACCTGTTGTTGAACTGGCAAAACAGGTCAACCTTACGACGTCACCTTGCTCTGATAGACTCAAGCGATTGGAGAAAGAGGGCTACATCACGGGCTATCATGCTGAGCTTTGTTCAGAAAAGCTGGGACTCGATGTTCAAGTCTTTATCCATATCCGTCTCGATCAGACTAGCTTTTCGATCTTCGACAAATTTGCCCAAGCCGTGGAAATGATGCCTGAGGTGGAAGAGTGCTACTCACTGTCGGGTGACTTTGACACCATGATCAAGGTTCGAGTGAAAGACATGAAGGCGTACCAAGCGTTTATGGCCACCAAGCTGGGCACCTTGCCTGGTGTGATTCAGACACGTAGTGAAGTGGTGATTGAAGAGCATAAAAAGGGCTTCGGCGTGAACCCTGAGTTGTTGGCAACTCTAAAATAGTGGCCTAATTTCGCTTACCAACGTGATTTAGATATAAAAAATGGAAGCAATAAGCTTCCATTTTTTGTTGAGCGTCAGATAAAGAGCAATCCGATAAACTTGTTCGCCTTAAAGCGTAATGGCCGCAGAGATTAAGCCAATCACACCACCGAATACACCGCCCCAAACCACAAGCCAGCCAAGGTGTTTCTTGATCATGGTCTGAACCATCTCTTTAACCAGCTTAGGTGTTAGTTCATTCAAGCGCTGATCGATGATCGCCTCAATGTTTTCTTTGATTTCATCCATCATCGCAGGCGATTCTAGCTCGTCTTTGATGGCATTTTTTACAGAATCACTCTTGCTGATTTCAATCACAGATTCTTGCATCTTCTCAACAAACGGCGCTTTCATTGGCTCTAGTGCTTCTGTGCCACCAAACATTGCCAACATACCGCCAAACTGTGAGTTCTCGATAACATGAACCAGTGAATCGAATGCAGGGTTAAAGTCGATCTTCTTAATCACGGGTTCTAGATTCAGCGACTTTCCGGTCATCTCACTGCTTAGGAAGCGGTCGATGTTACTTTCGGTAAAAAATTGTTCCATCATCAGTTGTTTAATGGCCGCCTTGAACTCTTCAAAGCGCGCTGGAATAACGCCAGAACCGTATAAACCGGGCACTTTCTCGAACAACATGTGAATTGCAAGCCAGTTGGTGATGGCACCAGAAAAGGCAAATAGGCCTGCATAAAGTAAGTATTGGTTGGTCGTCGCATAGCCGCTAGCAAGTAGCAATAACGCTATTACGTTAGTTAAGACACTTTTGTTCATGGTTGATCTCTCGAAAGAATATTGCGTATTGCGCGCATTTTAAGAAAAAAACGCCAAGAAAAAAACAAAAGGATCGACGAAGTTTATCGTGCAGACAGAATAGATGAGAAAGGGCCGAAGCTGAACAGGTATAAAAAAGGCTAGCCTCCCCCCGAAGTCTAGCCTTATTCCAGAACGCGCAAGCGAAGCGTCTTGTCCCGTTAATGTCATTATATAATTACGACATAACATTCTGCTATGTGTAATTTACCAGTAATTGACAAATTGGTGTGAAACACGCCGCACTTTTAAAGTAGCACATAAATTAAACGTTGGTCGCTTGCTCAAGATCATCTGCGATGAAGCCACCCGTTTGATGATTCCACAATTGAGCATAGATGCCATTTTGTGTAATTAGCTCTTGGTGAGTGCCTTCTTCAACGATATTGCCTTGGTCGAGTACGATCAGGCGATCCATCGCAGCAATGGTCGACAGGCGGTGTGCAATCGCAATAACCGTTTTGCCTTCCATTAGCTCAATTAAGCTCTCTTGGATGGCCGCTTCTACCTCAGAATCGAGTGCAGAAGTTGCTTCATCGAGAACCAATAGTGGTGCATTTTTCAAAAGAACACGTGAGATAGCGACACGTTGACGCTGACCACCAGAAAGCTTAACGCCACGTTCACCTACTTGAGCATCGTAACCAATGTTGCCAAACGGGTCGGTTAGCGTTTCGATAAACTCATGCGCGTGTGCTTGTTTAGTTGCCGCGTATACTTCTTCGTCTGATGCCTCTGGTCGACCGTAAAGAATGTTGTCTTTGATCGAACGGTGCAGCAGTGAGGTATCTTGGGTCACCATACCTATGTTGCTACGCAGAGAATCTTGAGTAACGCTCGAGATCTCTTGGTCATCAATCAGGATGCGACCACTTTCTACATCGTGGAAACGCAGTAGTAAGTTAACTAGGGTCGATTTACCTGCACCTGAACGGCCAACCAAACCCACTTTTTCACCCGGTTTGATGTTGAGGTTTAGGTTGTTGATCACCCCCTTATTCTCACCGTAGTTAAAGCTTACATTGTCGAAGTTGATACCGCCTTGTGGAACCTCCAGAGGCTTCGCGTCTTTCTTGTCTTCAATAGCAATAGGCTTAGACAGAGTTTTAATGCCGTCAATCACGGTACCAAGGTTCTCAAACAGACCACCAATTTCCCACATGATCCATTTCGACATGCCGTTAATACGCAGAGCCAAGCTGACCGCAATCGCGATTGCACCCACGGTGATTGCGCTATCTAGCCATAGGTAGATAGAGATACCCGCAATGCTGAACACCAATAGATAGTTAGCGAATTCCACGCAGATGTTGAAGCCGGTTACCAAGCGCATTTGGCGGTGCACAGTATCTAGGAAGCCTTCCATGCCTTCTTCGGCGTATTCGGTTTCTCTTTTACTGTGTGAGAACAATTTCACCGTCGCGATGTTGGTGTAGCTATCAACAATACGACCTGTCATCAGTGAACGAGCATCCGCTTGCTCTGAAGACACGTCTTTTAGCTTTGGCACGAAGTGCAGTTGAATACCGATGTAAATGAATAGCCAAATCAGCATCGGAGCCATCAAGCGCCAATCTGATTCAGCAAGCATGAACAGCATCGCCGTGAAGTAAACCGTCACGTAGACAAACACATCGACCATCTTGGTCACAGTTTCGCGCACTGCAAGCGAGGTTTGCATCACTTTGGTCGCGACACGTCCGGCGAAGTCATCTTGATAGAAGGACAGGCTTTGCTTCAAAAGGTAGCGGTGTGCTAACCAACGAATCGACATTGGGTAGTTGCCCAGCAAAGTTTGGTGAAGCAATAGTGAGTAAACACTGATCAAGATTGGCATCACAACCAACAGCAGAATACCGAGCCCCATCAATGTCGATTCGTTGTCTGCTAAGAAAGTGTCTGGGTTGCTTGTTGATAGCCAGTCGACCAATTGCCCCATGTAACCGAACAGCGCGACTTCGATGATCGCGATGGTCATGCTCATCAACCCGAGCAAAATCAATGGTTTTTCGAAACCTCGAGTGTAATGGCGGCAGAATGCCAGTATTCCAGTAGGAGGTTGTATCGGCTCTCCCTTTGGAAAGGCTTCAGTAAAGCCTTCAAATTTCTTGTACATAGATTTCCCTTTATAAACTAGTGCATCTATAAGCGACTGCATCGTTGGTGCAGCTTTGTTTTTATAGTCTTGATTTGAAATTTTACCGTCTTAGTTTGAAATTATATAAGCGCCCATGGGTTCTTATAAGCATTGAGTCATTCGATGGGTGTTGTTCTAGCTCTTATCTAAGTACTTGGTTTAAGCGCTTAGCTTTAATTACTTAGCTTTAATCACTTGGTTTTAACGTTAAATGCTTAGTTTTAAAGTTAATTACTTAGTTTAAGTGACGAAGGAAAGATCCAAAGAGTGTCTTTCATGACGCTTATTTTAGATTGAATTAGACAGGAAAAGTTAAGCTTATTTCAAACGTAATTGATGGTTATGCAACGATGATAATCCTAACGTTAAATGGATTGAATTGTAACCAAAACTCGTGGTGAGCGAGAAAATGAAATCGGAATATTTATCCATAAAGTGACTTAACGAATATGCATACAGTTGGTTCTTTCTGATGTGCTGTTATCTTGCAGTAAAAATTACCGATTAATCTAAGATCTGCAGTGATTGTTTGGGATAAATATTCAAATCATTATTATTTTCAGTGAATCTTGTCGTAACAAGTTGTTTACAATTCTGAAGTAAATAAAAGATAGGGACGGTTGAAATGTTAAACCTACACAAAAAATCACTTCATATCACTAATGTTCAAAACGCCAATTGCGTTGTTATGGTGCCACCAAAAGAGTTTAAATTTAACGAAGAAACAGCACGTGATAACGAATTTCAGCACAGAGTTAATCTGACCGAAGCTGAGGTGAAAGTAGAAACGATGGCCGAATTTAAAGCTATGGTCGCTTCGTTGCGTAAAGAAGGTGTGCAAGTTGTAGAGTTTGATTACCCAGAATTGGGCGTTGAAACTCCGGATGCTGTTTTCCCAAACAACTGGTTCAGTACCTGTAGTGATGGAAGCTTATTCACGTTCCCTATGGCGTGTGAAAACCGTCAGAATGAAGTTAAGCCAAATGCTCTTATTGAAGCGTTAGAAGCGTCGGGTCGCATTGTTAACCATAGCGAGTCTCTAGAGTCTTACATCGCGCAAGGTTCTTATCTAGAGAGCACGGGCGTGATGGTTATCGACCATATCAACAAGACCATCTACGCTGCGCTTTCTCAGCGTTGTGACCGCGAAGTGTTAGAAGATTATGCGAAGCGCATTGGTTATTCTCGCGTGGTCTCGTTCCAAACGGCATTACCGTCTGGCCAACCGATTTACCATACCAATGTGATGATGGCGATTGGCGATAACTTCTGCGTGATCTGTGATGAAGTGATTCCTGAGTTTGAACGCCGCTTTGTGGTGAAGTCGCTTGCTAAAGATAAGCAGGTTATCTCTATCTCAATTGATCAGATGAACCGTTTCTGTGGCAACATCCTGCAGCTTGAAACCGTGAATGGCGACAAGGTGATCGCGATGTCTCAATCGGCTTACGATGCGTTTTCTCCAGCCCAACTAGCTCAGCTTTCGACACACGGCAAGCTGCTACCATTTAACGTGAAAACGATTGAAGACATTGGTGGTGGTTCGGTGCGATGCATGTTGGGTGAGGTGTTCCTACCAACACGAGTTAATCGCTTGTAACAAGTATAGAAAGTATAACAAGCACTCACTTTCAGTAATGAATCTTTGAATACCACTCTTATCGCAGAGTGGTATTTTTGTTTTTGTCTTTCACATATAAGAGAACAGAGCTCGATACAGGAGTCAACGCGCAAAAGCTAATGGAAATAAGCTATGAAGCGTCCTTAAAAGCTCTGTGTTCGATGAACTGAGCCGACAGTGTTACGACTTCTTTGGAGTAGACAAGCGCCGTGTGGTTGAGTTTGAGGGCGTAAGTATCCGTTGCTCCTCTCAGGTTGGCGTCTTCGAGTGTGACTGTGCCATCGCCCGGGTTTTTCCCCAGTACAATACGTCCAATTCCGGCGTCGTAGGTGCCTGTAATCACGCCAATCGGCACATCAATATCGTAGTCACCCAAGCCATCACTTAAGATCATCTTGCTCGAGCCAAAGATAAAGCCAAGACCATGATTCGACAACGTTTTAGCGATAGTTGCGCCGTTGTGTGGAGTCCCCGCGGTAATGATGCAGGTGTCTGCAAAGTCGGGTTGGTAGAACTTAAAGTAGTGGCGAATCAGCAAGCCACCGAGTGAGTGACCAAAGAAATAGACCTCATCGTACTCATTAAAGCGAGCATTTACGAAGCGATTTAGGCGTTTGGCTGCAGAAGGGAAACGCAGCGAGTTGTAGGCAAACTTGTGCGTTGTAAAGCCGCGTTTTTTGAAGTTTCTATCCAGATATAGCATGATCAACGCAGGCATATACAGACCATGAATTAAAACTATGTGTTTGTTTTTATTATTCATTATTGCCCTCCGTCTGATGGTATTTCCAGTATATGGAGTCGCAAATCTAAACTCAATAAAACTTGCTACGAATGGGGCACAAAAGACAGAGGTGTACGTTATAAACAGTGCGTTCGTCATAGAGAAAAGGTGGGTTAGTCAGATCTCACTCCACCATACACATCTATGGTTAATCCGCCTTGTTTGGCGTAAGTATTGGGTGTTAGACTTTTTACCTTATTGAAGCTTCTCTCTAATGTCCTTTATCGCCAAGTTTTGCAATCCATGTCGAACTAAGCTCTTTTAATATCTTACGAATCAGTTCGCTGTGTCTATCTGTTTGACTTGCCGATATCTAAGGCACCAGTAGATCTTATGATTCTGAATTTTCAGTTTTGGTTAGCTCAGTATCACCTGCTTCACTTTTTGCTTCCGGTTCAACCAAAACTTTGATTACGCCTTTTTGTAGGATCAGGTTATTAGGGTAGGTGATAATGTTGCCCGAACTGTGTCGAAGAATAACATGGAACATGGTGATATCGATGATCACACCGCTGATGTCTTCGTCTTTCTCCGCGACTCTTACTCTGTCGCCAATGCGATAAGGGAAGACGAAAAATATTAGTACGCTGGCTGTGAGGTTACTTAGAATCGACCATTGCGCGAATAAAGCGACACCCAGCACCGCAAATATCGAAGACAAGAACAGAGAAATATCACCAAAACCCAAGTTAAGAACAATCGTAAACACAGCGATGAAGAGTAGAAACAGAACAATATTGAAACACTTAATCACGAACTGCTTTCGCTTCAATTCGACACGTTTATTTTCCGCTAATGTTTCTATCCAGTTCTTACCTAAGCGTTTGATCACCCAATACACAGTGATAAGAAGTAAACCTAAAACTACTTGTCTAAGCCACATATTGGATTGCAAAAACTCAACCATTAAATAAACCTCAATTTTTTCAAAATAACGACCTCTGCCGCTATGACCACGAGCAGCCCAACGCAAAATAGTGGAAATGCTATCGGGTTATCTGTTCCGGGTATCCCAGCGATATTGACACCCAGTAAACCGGTGAAAAACCCAGCAGGGAGGAAAATACCTGCAATGATAGAAAATAGGTACGTATTTCTATTCATTTTTTCAGCTTGTTGCTGACTTAGGCTCGCTAAAAATACATTAATTTGTTCGATGTAAAACTCAACAGACTCGTTAATTCTCAGGATGGTATCAAGGCTGTTCTTTATATGACTGTTGTGCTTACTCAATGGCGCAGGTAGGTCACTCATTAAATCTTCAAAAACGTATTTCTGTGGCTTCAAATAACGCCTTAGTCTGAGTAGCCTTGAATGTAGAGCGTTAATGGATCTTATGTCGATATTGGATGTAGATTCTAACTCGTCAATTAATAGTTCGACGGGTGCTAGGAAGGTTGAAATACTGTGGTTGATTCCACGGATCATGCCCAACAACACATCAGGTAATGATGTAGGGCCTTGGTTTTGTTTGAGATCAGATATCAGATTACTGACCGCTTTTGAAGGAACTTTACGTGTTGATATTAAAGTGCCTTTGTACCATAAGATGCGTAGGCTAAGCATGTCGTCAGGGTTAGCACCTTCGTTTAGATTAATGCCTCGCAGAATCATCAAAAAACAGTCGTGGCCAAATTGTTCGAACCGAGGGCGGGTGTCATCGGTGAGTAATGAATCGATGATGGCATTTGGAACCGTATTACTGTGGAGCCATTCTCTCAAACCGTCAGCATCTCTTTGGCAGTGATACCAAGTTGATTGCTCGAATGAGGCTGGGCTGGTGGTGTGTTCATGTGCCACCCCCTCAGAAAATTGCCAGCTTGAAATTATGAAAGCGTCCATTCATTTGTCCTTAATGATATGACGTAAACATTGATATTATGCGCCATTCAGGCGCGGTATTGAACTGAGCTTAATCTTGGTAAGTTCAATGATCGATGTGAGTGAGATAAAGTCTAATAAGACAGGTTGGTCTTTGGAGCACGACGTACTCTTCCATTATTGTCTCTATTAAATGTAGCTCATTGTTTCATCGTTATAAATTAGCACTCTGGCTCCATGTTAGCGACGAAAAAAAAGAAAAGACCGAGGTCTTTTCTTTTTAGGAGAAGTTGAGGAGAGCTTGTTCAGGCAACTCGAGTTTTCCGATGGTTTACATAAGCAAAAGCACTACCGACACGCAGAAAAAATGTCTTGGTTCTCTCGATATTCTTTGGTTTGTACATCCATTAGGCCGAGTAAAGAGTCGAACAGATTATCTTGGGAGAAGCTCTGTTCTTTGCCTGCCTTTCTTAAGCAGGTCTGGTTTATCCCTTTCTGCTCGGCGAAACCATCAGACATCCACATTATCATAGGCACATGGGTTTGCTCTTTCGGTGCCAATGAATAAGGCATGCCGTGTAAGTAGACGCCATTTTCTCCCAATGATTCTCCGTGATCGGAAATGTACATCAGCGCAACATTGTACTTATCGGTGAGTTTCTCTAGCTTCTGAATAGCCTGTGATAGAAAGAAATCTGTGTACAAGATGGTGTTGTCGTAGGTGTTGACCACTTGCTCTTTGGTGCAGTTTTCGATATCAGAACGTGGGCAGTCTGGCACAAACTTCTTATGATCTTCTGGGTATCGCTCAAAGTAAGTTGGGCCGTGAGATCCGGAGATATGATAGAAAATGATGCTATCTTGTTTAAGAACTTGAGTATCTTGTTCGAAGTTCTCTAGCATGGCTGTGTCATAGCACACATCGTTATTACACAGCGGGTCGCTGTCTTTGGCGACGAGAGTCATCTCTTTGATTCGATGTGCGACCGCCTTGTCTCCACCATCGTGCTCTCGCCAGATAGAGTGAATGCCCGCGCGGTTCATAATGTCGACCACGTTATCTTGGTTGTAGGCTTTGTCGCGATCGTAGTTGCTTCGGTTCATGTTAGAAAACATACACGGCACAGAAACCGCAGTGGCTGTTCCGCATGACTGAACATCAGAGAAAAAAATCGGATTATAGGGTTTGGTATGAGCATTGGTTTCTTTCTCATAGCCATAATATTGGTAGTTATATACACGTGCTGTTTCACCAAGAACAAACACCAATAAGGTTGGTTTTTCAGCTTGTTTAGCTTCTGGTTTTAGCTGCGCATCTAAGCCGATTTCTTGGTAAGGAATCGGTTCTTTGATGTAAGTATTGTTGATGTATTTTGCGGTTGAAGCGACGTATTCGGTCGGAATGATCATCTTTTTAAGATGAGAGTTATTACGACCAATCGACACATAATCTTTGTAAAACAACCCGGCAATGATGGCAATGACGATCAACGAAGAGAGCAATCCAATCGCCTTCCCAATAGCAAAATCTTTCCAAGATTCTCTTTCAAGATCCGTAAATAAAAGCAGCAGTGACGGGACTCCTCCCATCAGAACAAACCATAAAATAGAATAGCTGCTTAGGTAGCTAGCAGCCTCTCCGCTGTTGGTTTCGAAGACGTTTTCTATCATTCCATAGTCTACAAAAATGCCGTAGTTGAACATGCTGTAGCTGACTAAAGAGGAAGTAAGTAGTAACAAGATAAAAAAAGCTTTGGCGAATATCGGCCAGTTGAATACTTGAAAGATAAAGTTGAATGCGGCGAGAAAGAAAAATGGGATCGAGATGATAAACCCAATGCTTTCGGCTTGTGAGGCACTAAGAATATTGAACAGTTCGCGTGAGATAGGCAAGTTAATGACAAGCAGGTAATACACTGCCAAAACGAAAGGGAGTTTGTTTATCGACATGTTTAAGCGTGGTAGATTCATAGGTCTTGTCTTCCTGTGTCACTTATCCCTTTATTTTAGTCTCGCTACCAAGAAAGCTCTAATATCAATGCATAAAGCTCAAATAGAAGGCGCTGAGCGATAAACTGGCTAAAGTGAAATGACGCTAAGGTGTGTAGATACAAAAAATTTACTTTACTGAGTGACCTTCATGACAAGGTGGAACAGCAAAGTGAATTAGTATGTTCAGCTTATTCTATGTGGTTCAATCACATTAGAAGTTGTATGAACCACCGAAGCTAATGCTTTTGAAGGCAAGCGTGTGGTCACCAGCTGATATCTGAGAGTTCTTAAATTGGACCGTGTCGTCTACGCTTACTGCATCCGCTTGCGAGATTAAGCGTAGCGTTAGGTGTTCGATTGGCGTGTATTCAACACCTACACCAAAGTGGAAACCCGTACCGCTGTCATCAGCGTAACCAGCACTCTTATTTGCGTTTAGGTCAACAGAGCTTAAACCAGCCAATACGAATGGGCGGATTGTGTTGTCGAATGTGTAACCAAGATTTGCTGACAAAGAAACAGACGTCGGAGACAGCTTTTCAGCGCTATTTTTGTAGTTTGCGTAATCTGTGTAGCCAAGTTCAACACCTACGATACGGTTGAATTGGTAGCCGCCGTATAGGTTGTAGCCCATGCCATCTGAATCTAAGCTACCGTGACCGTCTGTGTCAGAATCTTGGTAGACACTAAGTCCGCCACCAATGTACGCACCGCCGTCAGTACCTGCTGCTAAAGCTGGAAGAGAAACTGCGCTGATTAAACCCAGTGCTAATGCTGATTTCGTTATCTTGTTCATCTTTGTTACTCACTCTTAAATGTCATGCCAGTATCAATAATTTTTATTTTGCGACCTTTCGACCGTTGGTGAGTATTATTCCGTAGTCTTGTATGTATTACTGTATGGCTTTGTAAGCTGAATCGTTACATAGTAGAAAAAATACACATCAGGTTGCTTAGTGAGTCAGGCTGTTTAAAACAAGGAATAAACATGCTAACGAAACAAAACACAGGTTTGGTGGTTGTGGACGTACAAGGCAAGCTCGCACGCCTTGTTGATGAGAGCGATACGCTGATTGCTAATTGCGGGAAGTTAGCTCAAGGAGCGCAGGTTTTGGGGCTGTCAATTATTCGTTTGGAGCAGAACCCAGAGAAGCTAGGTGCTACAGTCGACGAACTTAATGACTTGCTGAATGATGCAAAGCCGATACCTAAATTCACTTTCAACGCGTGTGATGAGCCCAAGTTTGTTGAGGCGGTTCAAGCCAAGGATGTAGAGACTTGGTTAGTGTGTGGTATTGAGGCTCATATTTGTGTTTATCAAACCGCAATGGGGTTGTTGGAACTTGGGTACAAGGTTCAGGTAGTTGGCGACTGTGTTAGCTCACGAACGGCACTCAACAAAGATCTGGCAATCCGTCGACTAATGGATGCTGGTATCCAAATCACAGGATTAGAAATGAGCTTATACGAGCTTGTGAAAGACTGCCGCGCGCGTGAATTTAAGCTCATTCTATCCTTGATTCGTTAATCACCGAGAGGCTGTCTATCGCCACCGCCTCGGTAAGAATCGAGCGCAACTTTCAAGCGACGCAGTTTGTCGCGCGAGCGGTTCTTGTGATTGACTGCGATTCCCATAGAAAGCACATCCACTAACGCCAACATAGCGTAGCGAGAAGCCGACGGCTTGTAGATGAAGTCGGTTTCCATATGCTTGATGGGTAACAAGATATCGGCAATTTTTGCTAGCGGTGTATCTTGTGGGGTAATCGCAATGATCTTAAGTCCGTACTGCTTAGCCAGCTCTGCCGTTTCTGTGATCACTGGTGTAAAGCCAGTCGCAGAGATCATCACCATTACGTCATTAGCATCTGCCGTGGCAGCAACCATACGTGACATCAAGCCATCGTTGTACGACACCACTGGGTAGCCTAAACGAAACAGTCGATGTTGCAGCTCTTGAGAAGCAATGGTTGAACCACCACCCATACCAATAGCAATGATCTGTCTGGCGTTATGCAGCCAGCTGACTGCGGTTTCAACGTCTTGCTCTTTGAACAAGGTGCGGTTGATGTCTAGGCTTTGCTTGATCGATTCGTAGATACCTTGATAACCCGTTTGGTCAACCGGTTCGAGGATAAAGCGCTGGCCAACGGTTAGCGTCTGAGCCAACTTAATCTTCATATCACGTACGTTGCTGCAACCGATCGCTTTAGCAAAACGTGTAATGGTGGCTTCACTCACTTGAGCGCTTTCAGCAAGCTCTGTGATGCTGGCATTGGCAGCAAAATCAATGTCGTCCATGATCAGCTTAGCGACTTTTTTCTCTGCATCACGAAGAGCGGGAAAACGCTCCGTTATCTGTGAAATGATATCTACTTCTAAACTCAAGAATCCTGATCCTTTGTTGATGGGGCTAATCGTTATTACCTAGTTATTAAGAATCTAGCTCGTAAGAAGCAAGCTCTTTAGCTTTTTATGAGCACTAATCCATTAAAAACTAAGCCTTAGCCCCGTTAGTATATCTTATTGCTTCGCTGATTCTAGCTTATTGAAAAATCGAACTAGAAGCAGGTTTCCACCCAGTTTGTTACCTGATGGTCGTCATCGCTGATGGCAATGTAGCGCCACTTATCGAAGGTTAAACACGGGTGTGAGGTTGAGAATGCAATCATGTCGCCCACTTCAATTTCAGAAGAGCCGTCCGTTTCAACAAAGGTATGCTGATCCATCACGGCGGTCGCAGTCAGCCCTTTCACAGAGATAGCTTCGCCATTGCGATAGCCGCGTTCGGCAATAGGTAACCCCGCATCAAAGGCCACATCACGCTTGCCTAGCCCAACAACTAGTTTGGTCGGTTCTGGGCGAGAGATTACATACGCCCATACCTCAAGTGCCGATTCGAGATCTCCACCCAATTCGCACGCGTAACCTTGGTTTACTTGGGCACGCTGCAACACCTTGCTTTGAGCGTCTAGGTAGATACCTGTGTCGTGAATCGCGTAACAGCCCGGGCGGATGATCGCCAAGTAATCGGTTAGGTTCGCTAAACATTCTGCAACCACGTCATACCAAGCCGAACCTGCACCAGTGATGATAGGTTGCCCTGCAATTAGGCCATCTGATGCGAGGCTTTCGACCGAGGTCAGCGCTTGGTTTAAGAAGGTACGAATGTCTTGCTCGGCATTGTCGCCATGAATCACGCCCTCATACACCTCAATACCCGCTAGCGAAAGTGCAGGCGTATCTTGAATGGTTTGAGCCAGTTCTAAAACTTCTTGAGGTGAACGACAACCACAACGGCCACCCGGAACACCAAACTCGATTAGAGCTTTTAGCGTCTGCTTTTTGTTGGCGAAGTATTGGTTGAGTTGCTGCACGTTTACCGATGAATCCACACAGCAATAGAAATCAACGTCGAACTCACTAATAAGCTGTTCGATGATCGCCATGTTGGTTTTACCTACCAATTGGTTAGCGATGATGATTCTTTTTGCGCCTGCCATTGCTGCAATTTCTGCTTGTGCAGGTGTCGCAACGGTAATTCCCCAAGCGCCATTTTCTAGCTGTTGACGGAAGAAATCAGGCGTCATCGATGTTTTGCCATGTGGCGACAATTTAACCTGATGATGATCGGCGAATGATTGCATCCAATTCAGGTTATTGGTCAACGCTGATTGTTTGATAATTGCTACCGGAAGCGAAATGTCTTCATCAACCAGTCGATAAACACCGTTCTCAGATTGTGATACTGCTCTCCCTTTTTGGCCTTTTTCAGTCAAGATGAAACTATCTTTTTGATACTTTATAACATCTTTTTGTGCAGGGTTATGTTTCATTGCTGATTCCTAACATGATTTAAGTGGCTGTTATTTAATATTTAAATATGTCTATAATGTGTTTTGTGATAGAAACTATCACACAAATTAAAATATTATGTGTGTTTTGTCACTGAAAATAATCGGCTGGATTTCTAATATAGCTCCATCAACAGAGTGGATTGAGAGAGTGAAAAATGTTGTTCGATACGATAATCAAAAATGTAGAGGTGTTTGACGGCACCGGCGAACAATCGTTTTGTGCCGATGTAGCAATCCTTGATGGAAAAATCGCCGAAATTGGTCAAATCGATCACGAAGATTGTGGCCAGTTGGTTGAGGGAGCAGGCTTAGCATTGGCTCCTGGATTTATCGATGTACATACACATGACGATACCAACGTAATTCGTTATCCAGACTGCCTACCTAAGATCAGCCAAGGTGTGACAACCGTGATTGTTGGCAACTGTGGCATCAGCGCATCGCCAACGGTTTTGGCTGGCGATCCACCTGACCCAATGAATCTTTTAGGTGCGCAGGCTGATTTTAAATACCCAACTTTTGCGGCGTATGCACAAGCGGTAGAGCAAGCGCAACCAGCGGTGAACGTAGCAGCATTAGTTGGCCACACTACACTGCGTAACCAAGTGATGGACGACCTGCAACGCACCGCAAGCGAAGAAGAAATCGCGGCAATGCAAAGCAACCTTGATTTAGCGATGGAGCAGGGTGCACTGGGTTTGAGTTCAGGTTTGGCTTACGCAAGCGCGAAACAAGCCAACGCCAATGAAGTGATGCAGTTAGCGAAAGTGCTGTCTAGTCATGGCGGTATCTATACCACGCATATGCGTACTGAATTCGAAGAGATCTTAAGCGCGATGGAAGAGGCGTTTGAGACAGGCCAATACGCGAAAGTACCGGTTGTTATCTCTCACCTTAAATGTGCAGGTGCAGGCAACTGGGGCAGAACTGTTGAAGTACTTGATTTGATGGATAAGGTTTCAGAGCACCAAGATGTGTCTTGCGACTGTTACCCATATTCAGCGAGCTCTTCGACATTAGACTTGAAACAGGTGACGGACGATTTCGATATCTTCATTACTTGGTCTGAAGCAAAACCAGAACATGCAGGCAAAACACTAAAGCAGATTGCTGATGAGATGAACTTACCCCTGATGGAGGCAGCAAAAGCGCTTCAACCAGCGGGTGCGGTTTATCACTGTATGGATGAGAACGACGTAAAGCGCGTTTTGAAATACAAGTTGACCATGGTTGGTTCCGATGGGTTGCCGAATGACCCGCACCCGCACCCAAGATTGTGGGGCACCTTCCCGAAAGTGTTAGGCCATTACTGCCGAGATGAAAAACTGTTCGCATTGCCTGAAGCGATTCACAAAATGACTGGTATGTCAGCAGAGCGCTACAACTTAGCGGGTCGAGGTGAAATTCGCCAAGGTGCATTTGCCGATTTAGTTTTATTTGATCCAAAGAATATTAAAGACACAGCAACATTTGAAAATCCTATTTCAGTTGCTGAGGGAATAGAAAGTGTATTTGTAAATGGTGAGTTAACTTACCAAAAAGGAAAAGTGAAAAATAATCGTTCAGGCGTTTTTATTTACCGCAATTAGAATTTAATTATTTTATTAAATATACAGTAATAAGAAAACGATGAATTAATTTAAATATATTGGAACAGAACCAATATTATCTATAAAGAAGTGGAGTTAAAAAATGACTATTAAACGTTACGGTGTTGAAGGCGGTACAGGTACAGGCGGACAACATTTACCATTTGCACGCGCAACTGAAGCGGGTGGTTTCCTATACGTTTCTGGCCAGACACCGATGACAGATGGTGAAGTGGTTGAGGGTGGTATTGTTGATCAATCTCGCCTAGCGATCCAAAACTGTGTCGATATCATGACTGAAGCCGGCTACGGCCTAGAAGACGTAGTACACGTAAAGGTTGTACTAACGGACTCTCGTTACTTCCAATCTTTTAATAAGGTATTCAAAGAGTTCTTTGGTGCTAACCCACCGGCACGTATCTGCATGGTTTGTGACCTAGTCGTAGACGTGAAAGTTGAAGTAGATGTGACTTGCTACCGCGCTGACCGCGTATAGTAATAACCTAATCACAATAACCTACTTAGAGAGTATTAGGGCGTAGTTATCCCTGTTATTATTCCTTAATACTCTCACCCTACATTTATAAAAATTACTTTAATTAAAATATACAAAATAAATAAAGTAATGATATGAAATATAAAATGAATGAATCATAAATAAAAGTTCAGGAATGAGCTTAATATTTCACTGAGAGGTGTCAAATGAACAGCACACTTTTTCTTACAGGCTTCGGCGTGTACGTATGTTTTCTAATTTGGTTAGGCTGGTTTGTCTCGCGTAATGGCTTTGTTGCGTAATTCA
>NZ_JBFRMS010000060.1:0-36997 GCF_041470505.1 Vibrio sp. 10N.261.55.C5 | reverse complement strand
AATATAATTAATTCTATCATTGATTACTTTAATTAAATCACCAAAACAATACGCCACATAAATTATATTAATATCACATAAAATGACATAATTTAATTTTATCATGAAAAATTCTGATAAATCTCACGCATCGATAAACCGAATGAATACCATCAGAAGCTACATTAGAAACCTCTAAATCCAGTCGCTAAACCTACCGCGTAGAAGCTGTGAAATGGATAAATACCAAAACAAATGGATAAATCCCCCTTACCCCTTGTAAATCATTGGCTTTCATTTATAAATTCAACTTTTGGGTGAACATCTCCATAACCTTTCATTAAAGCCCAAATTCTGCGATTAGTATCAACATCTTGAGATAAAATGGTGACATTTTGGTTATATTATTTAGATCGAACTCTTGTGTTGAATGAAAATCCCAGCCATCACATATCCATCACACAAATATAATAACTATCGCTTAGGAGTTAAGCTATGCACTGTTCTTTCAATATAAATAACAATAATGAGAGCTTGCAACTAATCTACAATGAAGAAAAAATATACATAAAAAGAGACAGTAATAAGATATCAGAGGAAACTCTTAATAGTAAAGAGAGTTTTGTTTTCAAATACCTTATTGAACACTCGTCAATATCAAACCCTCAATCAGCACGAGATGTTGAAGAATCTTTTAAATTACACTTTGACGAAGAGTTTAGCTTATACGCGTTAAAAAATATTATTGCTTCTATAAGAAAGAAATATCGAAGCTTATGTAAGAAAGCGAAGGTAGATAATAATAGCGAACTTATCTCTAACCTTTATAAGGTAGGTTACTTTATCGATCTCGATAAAAGCTCAACCAACCGTATCGCACCTAAGTACGACATCAACCAGTTCAAGCCCAACCAGTTCGAGATGTTGAAACTGATGTTCAACACCTATCATCGAGAGCTGATTAAGGCTCTGATAGCCGTGTTCACCATCTCTTCCTTTTTCCTATTCATTGTCTACTTTTCCCAAATCCTTTATACGACGAAGATTGCGAATGAATACAGTGAGAACACCAAACACATTGCCGCAGAAGTCATGGACTACGGTTGCGATAGCCACGGGGCTGTGCACTCGCTAAGGCACTCGCTCAACCTTGATTCTGTCGTCATGACCACACCTTATGACTCCTGCTATATCTCTAAAACACGTTCTAAGATGATAGAGCTCAATCAATTAGACGACTTCTACGATAGTGCTGACTTTGCCTATTCACGCTTCATGGATACCGAGCACGACATTGAGATGGTTGCTCGAATATCTAAACGATCTATCGAAGCTCGATACAAGAACTCACTATTGCCTCTATTAGTCGATTCGATTTCCATCCAGAAGAATGGTTACCACATCTTAAACCTTGGCGAAGAGAGTAAATCTATCTATCAAACCTCCCTACCAACGGGTGCAACCATCACCTTCTACAGTGACGACATTGTTGCACTATGGATTGCGCTTTCTCTGATACTCGCCACCCTGCTTTATCGCTCCTATATTCTGGGTTTCGTGATCTACCTGTTTCGTTGGAAACACATCTCCTTTGAAGAAGAGCCGATCATCAACACCGAAGACAACTGCGTTCTCTACTACGAGTTGTTATCTCGTGTGCGTAACGTTGGCGTTTTAAGCTTCATCAACACCATGAGACGCACCAATTTACTCACCTTTCATACTATTTTACTCATCGAGACAGTCAGAAAAGCGAAGTTAAACAACAGCCATGAGATCTATGGTGTCAACGTGTGTCCGAGTGCTTTGGTAGGGTCGAACTTCGCAAGGCTCAGAGAGCATTTAGCCGCGATGGAAGCGAATGAGTTTGTCGTAGAGATTACTGAATATTCGAACATTGGCTATGGGTGTGAGGTTATCGATAACATTAAGGATATCAAAAAGCTTGGTATCACTATCGCTCTGGATGACTTTGGTACGGGCAATAACAACATCGAAATCATCAATGTTATCTCTCCGGCCTATCTAAAACTGGATCGTTGCTTTGTTAAGGATATCGAGTCAGGAGAGCATCATCAGGGTGTATTGCTCAATATCTCGGAGATTGGACGCCTATCAAATATCACAATGATTTATGAAGGTGTCGAGACGCGTAGGCAGCAATATATCTTGTGTCAGTTAGGCTACAACTTACATCAAGGTTACCTATATAGCCGGCCTAATGACTCAAAGGAGCAATAGGCCCAGCCTAATAGAAATCTTGATCAGCAACCATTCCCTATTCAAATAATCATCGCTTATACAGCTGCTTGAGAGCCCACAAGGATGTAGGCTTCAAGTGCCCTCCCCACCAAACGTGCTTTATCTAAATATAAAAATACCCGATGCACTTTCATAAAATCCTTGCCAACTCGAATAAATAGGTTAGTGTTATACACATGTATATCACCATGCAGTTTTAATTATGACCGAATGGAAAGACGACCAGCCGATCTTTAGGCAGCTTGCCGCCAAGATCAGTGACCAAATTCTTCAGGGTGTTTGGCTAGAACTACAAGCATTGCCCTCTGTGCGTGCGGTTGCCGCCGATCTCAAGATCAACCACCTTACTGTCATGAAAAGCTACCAGTTACTGGTGGATGAAGGCTTGGTAGAGAAAAAACGCGGCCAAGGCATGTATGTGGCCGAAGGGGCACTTCAAAAATTGAAAGAGTCCGCACACCAATCATTCATCAACACACAGATCCCAGCCATCGCTGAGACGCTAAGCATCATTGATATGAGTGTCGAAGAACTCGTGAAACAGCTAGCACAACATATAAAGGACAAGTCATGAGTACGTTACTTTCCGTGAAAAACGTAACCAAAACCTATTCAAATCAAGTGGGTGTCGAGAACATCAGCTTTGAGTTAAAACCGGGGCAAGTGCTTGGACTGCTGGGCCATAATGGCGCAGGGAAATCGACACTGATCAAATCACTGCTTGGTGGACACAGCTATCAAGGTGAGATAGAGGTTAATGGCTACCACCCTATCCACCAGCATGCAGAACTCATGCTGCACTTGTCGTACATTTCAGATGTTAACGTGTTACCCGAGTGGATGACCGTTAAGCAACTGCTTAGATACACCCAAGGTGTACACCCTAGCTTCAACAAGCAAAAAGCAGAACAGACGCTAAGCAGCACCAACATCAAGCTCTCTTCGACTATCAAGCAGCTTTCTAAGGGAATGAAGGTACAACTTCACCTTGCGATCATCATCGCGACTGACACCCAAGTGTTGATCTTAGATGAGCCTACAATTGGCCTAGATTTACTGTACCGCGATACTTTTTATCGCCATCTACTTGAGTGGTTCCACGACGGCGAACGCGCCATGATCATTGCAAGCCATGAGGTTTCAGAGATTGAACATTTATTAACGGATGTTCTGATTTTAAAACAAGGCCATTGTGTGCTGCAAAAGAGCATGGAAGACATCGAAAATGACTATTTCATTATCGAAGTCGCAAATAACCATTCAAGCGAGATACAGAAACTCAACCCACTGACCTCGCAATCAGGCCTGGGCACCACTAAGTGGTTATTGGAAGGTCAATACAAAGCGCAGGTTGAATCACTGGGTAACATCTATAACGTTGGTCTCGCAGATCTATTCCTTGCAACACAGACGGAGAAGGCATAATGCATCCAAGTTTTTACATGCTAGAAAAAGAACTCATCGAGCACAAAATTAACACTCGATTGCCTCTGTTTGTCGCGTTATGTGGTTTCTTACTGTTCGTTAGTCTGTTCTTCAATGGCGCAGCGCAGCATGAGTTTTTCTTCGAAATGCAAGTGAACGGTGACGTGAGCGACATCCACAGAGAGTTCGCACAAGACCTCAACTCAGTGATCTACTTTGGCGCGGGCCTTATTTCACTGATCCTATCAACGCTTTACATCCCTAAAACGCTGCGTAAAGAGCGCCAAGAAGGCAGTTCGATGTTTTGGAGAAGTATGCCGGTATCTAACGCAATGACTCACGGTGTGAAACTCGGCTTCGGTTTAGTGGTGATTCCGGCTATCTGTGCATTGTTAGTACTGTTCGCAGATTTTCTATTCTGGATATTGAACGTCTCAAGTGAACAACAACTGGCGCTATTGGTTGAACAACAATCTCTGTTTTATGTGCTGAGCAACTGGGTCGTGTTTTTTGGACGAATGATGTTAGTTGCACTGGTTTTATTGCCACTGGCAACCGTCACTCTAGCGATTTCGCAGCTGGTAAACTCTCCATTGCTTGTCATTTTCATCTCAAGCTATGCGATTAAGTTCCTCTCTGTCGCAGTGTTTGGGTTCTATGGCATCAATGACTTCCTATCTCTCATCGCGTCATTACCAATGAATGTACTCATAGCAAGCAACCCATTAAGTGCGATTGCAGAAGCGCCGATTTTATCTTTAGGTATTTACGCACTGATCGGTGTTGGTGGCTATCTACTGAGCCTAAAGCTAAATAGAACGGACGATGTGAGCTTAAAGACGCTGTTCCAACGTTAACGCATTCGCTCCTGACGTTGGTGTTATCTCTCCCGAGCAGGTAACCACACCAGATATCAAAATCTAAATCAAAGCTTCTGAGAAATCGGAAGCTTTTTTTGATCACGACTTTGCGAATACAGATATGGGTAACAAGAACAAAGGTGCAAAGGTGCAAAGGTGCAAAGGGGTTTTAGTTAGGAGTAACAGAGTGAAGCAACAAGAGAATCTAAGCGGAGGTATAATGAGCTGACATTGAATTGCATTGTTGTTAATGCCTGCCAGCTCTTTGGGGATGATTTCTTTAGTCGCCGACCAGATGAAGGTCCTTGAGAGTGCTAATGAAATCGGTTTGTTGCGTTTTACATTTGATTAAGCTTTTCAGCTTTATAAAAAAGCTTTACGATTTAAAGCTTATTTCTTTGATGCTTCTTTTGACGTGTCTTTCCAGTATTGGATACGAACGCGATGAAGCTGTGCTCTTCTCATTTTTTTCATAAGGGATATTTCCTTTTCTTTAACTGCTCTTCATGAGCTATTTTTATTGCCAACTATTCGAATCTAACGGTGTTTGATGCCCAGATCAATGATACAAATCACAAAATATATAGAGTTTTGAGTACCATTTACATCAAAGTATGACCTAGATATCAACTATGGCTCAATTCAATCCTATGAGCCGCTGTTCAAAATTAAGGTTAGTTCTCTCAGATGACAAATTCATTTCAGTATCAATACAGTTTAATGATACTAATTTAATAGACCGGACCAACGCTGATTTAGTTCCAGTGTCTTATCATTTGTTGATTACATCACCTTTAAAGTTACGGTGTAACTAAAAAATACATTCAATGTGAACTAATAATCGCCACATTAGCCTATACGTTACAACATCAAAATGGGATTATGTTTGTAACGGATAGAGCTTTTGATAGAAAAAAGCCGTAATGGACCAAATTAAATAGACGTAATTAAATGGACGTAATTATGAGTAAAGTAATTCTGCAAGGGCATATTCTAGTGCCAGACAACGACCTAGAAGCAGTGACACATGCCTTGGTTGTGCACAAAGAACTGACACTAGAAGAACCTGGTTGTATTGTGTTTCGAGTCAGTCAAAGCACGCTTCAACCTAATCGCTTTGAAGTGTATGAAGAATTCACTAGCCGAGAAGCATTCGAAATGCACCAACAGCGAGTAAAAGCCTCTGAATGGGGTGAAATCTCCCAGAACGTGACACGTCATTACCAAGTCACTGATGTTCCGACATCATAATGATACATCCGCTAGCCAAACGCATCGTCACGTTGATCAAACAAGATCCCTTACGAATGAAGGTTTTAGACTGTGTCGCTCAGTTGGATTTGCCGCAGTGTTATGTCGCTGCGGGCTTTGTGAGAAACCTCGTTTGGGATCACCAGCATGGTTATGCCTCCCCGACTCCATTCAATGATATTGATGTGATCTACTTTGATCCCATTGATATCTCTTACGAATCGGATCTTAGATACGAGGCTCAGCTTAAACAACGGTTACCCGAACTGAATTGGCAAGTTCGCAATCAAGCCTACATGCACACTAGAAATGGGGATGAACGTTACCAAGGCTCATTGGATGCGATGAGTTATTGGCCAGAGAAAGAAACCGCCGTCGCCGTGAAACAAAGCCTCCATGGAAACATCGAGTGTATTTCTGCCTTTGGCTTAGAGAGTTTGTTTGATTTGCAAATCACACCCAATCCAAAGCGTAGCCGAGATATCTTTGATCAAAGAGTGCAATCCAAAGGTTGGCTAACCCAGTGGCCCAAGTTAACGATGAGTCACAGTTAACTAGCAGTCGAATTCAAACGCTAAAACCATTGACTAAAAGTCCAATCAGATCGAACATGCCCCACTTACTAGCTTATTAAGTTAGTAATTAACCAACTCATCAACCACGCGTGGCGACTAGCTGCTACGCTCTCTCGTCATACTGAGTAACGACCATGAACCAACAATACATGCTGCAAGCACTCGAAGCTTCGCGCCAAGCCTTACCTGATTGCCAACCAAACCCGCCAGTAGGGTGTGTTTTGGTGAAAGACGATAAGGTGGTGTCTGTTGGATACACGCAAAAAGTCGGCGGAAACCACGCCGAGGTTGAAGCACTCAATAACTATAACGACAAAACGAACGGAACAATGGAAGGGGTTACCGCTTACGTAACTTTAGAGCCATGTTCGTTTGTCGGCAGAACACCCGCTTGCGCCAATACATTGGTTAAAGCAGGTGTAAAACACGTAGTCGTGGCGATGCTAGACCCAGACCCTCGTAATAATGGTCGTGGAGTTGCCATCCTTGAATCGCACGGTGTGAAGGTAGATGTGGGGTTATGCCAAGCGCAAGTGAGCACCTTTTTAGCCCCTTACCTTGGTAAGTCCTAGATCTTAAACAGCCAGTATTAGTTCAATTTCACTCGATAAAGCGGATTGACTGGCTTATCGACAAAATACGACCAAATATGATCGTAGACGGCATGTTGGTTGGGGAACGGCGCTAACGCTTTTGCTTCTTCTAAATTACACCAGCGGTACTCGGTGTGTTCGTCATTCAGTTCAATCGCTTGGTTGGGGGGGCATAGCACCGCAAACACAGGGATTAGCTGAATCACATTCACGTGCGCCTCATAAAACTGCTCCAGAAACTGCGCGTTATACAAAGCTTCCACTTTAATTTGGGTCTCTTCTTCAAACTCGCGCACGATAGCCTGCCAGCCTGTTTCACCCGCTTCAATCGAGCCTGCGACGTGACACCAAAACTCACCTTTAACACGCTTCATTAATAGCATTTTCATTTGTCCGTCGCTCTCTGAAATAGCGACACCGGAAACAATCGAAGTATTGAGTGGAATCATAACGTTACCTTAGTTTTAATAAGAGGGCGGCAAGGCTACCACCCTTGGTTTGTTAAATTGTCTTCTATGATTAAAAACGAGAAGTTACTCATCAATTAATGGCGTTCAAGCCATAACTCATAGGCTCGTCGCTTGGCTATCCAGTAATAGAACTATTTCTTATTTGAGGCGCTTTTCGATAAAGAGTAGAATCGCCGCCTTGTACTGTGTTTAACGTCTCTAAACATACACAGTAGACTCACAACCATTTATCACCACGATATAAGTATTAATACGACTATGCACTCATCAAAACCAACGCACGACTCAGAAAACAGCCATACTCCTGAGCATTGCTTCACTCGTTTTCAACAGCCGATCGAGTCATATTCGTTGCCTGAGCGTTTCACATTCCCGTTCTACTACGAACCGCACCCACTGTGTGAAATAGCCTCTCATCAGCTTCAACAATATCTAGAAACACAAACCGACTGGCAGCATGACTTCGGACTGGATTCTGACGCTGGTCGCGGCAAAATGTTTGGTGTGTTACTGGTGAAAAGCCCAGAAGGTGAATTGGGTTACTTCTCTGCTTTCTCTGGAAAAATCGCAGACCAAAACCTACTGCCTCACTTTGTGCCGCCCGTATTCGACATGTTGAGCAGCGATAGCTTTTTCCATCAAGACACAGCCGACATGATGGCTGTAAATGCGAAATTTAAAGCGCTGCAAGCAAACGCTGAATACCTTGAATTGTGTGAACAGTTAGCACAACAGAAAACACAGGCAGAACAGGAGATCGAAGCGCAACGTTTGTTGATTATAGAAGGCCGAAAAACACGTAAAGAACAACGCGAACAAGGTAAAAAAAACCTTGATGAACAAGCCTTCGAACAACTGAATAATGAGCTTAACAAGGCCAGTGTTGCTGACAAGAACCAGCAGAAGTACCTAAAGCTCAACTGGGAACAGATCCTAAACGAGTTACAAATCAAAGTTGATGTGTTCACTAATCAATTAGCTGAACTCAAAGAGCAAAGAGCACACATTTCTCATCAGCTTCAACACAAGTTGTTTTCACAATACGCTTTCCAAAATGCGGAAGGAAACGTTGAAGACCTTAACCAGATCTTTGAAAACACGCCAAACAAGATACCACCAGCTGGCTCTGGTGAATGCGCTGCGCCTAAATTGCTGCAATACGCGTACTTACATGGTTACACGCCACTGGCATTGGCTGAATTTTGGTGGGGCCGCTCTCCAAAGTCGGAAATCCGCAAGCACAAGAAATACTACGCTTCTTGTCAGAGTAAATGTGTGCCGATTTTAGGCCATATGATGAAAGGCCTAGAAGTCGATCCAAACCCATTGCTAGAGAACCCAGCAGAAGGCAAAGAGCTGGATATTCTGTTCCAAGATGAGCACATCGTGGTAGTACACAAGCCAGCAGGTTTTCTATCTGTGCCGGGTAAAACCATCAAAGATTCCGCCTACACACGTGTTCAAGAAATGCATCCCGATGTTGAAGGCCCATTTGTGATTCATCGCTTAGACATGGCGACCTCTGGCATTCTAATCTTCGCTCTCACACGACGTGCGAACAAGAGCTTACAGAAGCAGTTCATTACTCGTGAAGTCGAAAAGCGTTACGTGGCAATGATTGAAGGCGTTCTAACAGAAAATGAAGGCTATGTTCGACTACCATTACGTGGTGATTTGTATGACCGCCCTCGTCAAATTGTCTGCTTCGAACACGGCAAGCCAGCAGAAACCAAATGGGAAGTGATTGAGCGAAACGGGCAAACCACTAAGGTTTACCTGCATCCTAAAACAGGGCGTACACACCAGTTGCGTGTTCACTGTTCACACCAAGAAGGCCTTAACATGCCTATCGTCGGTGACGGCTTGTATGGCAATAAAGCCGACCGATTGCACTTACACGCAGAAAGACTTGCGCTGCACCACCCAGTCACCAAAGAGTGGATGGAATTCCAGTTCGACGCTGAATTCTAAAATCTCTCATTAGTACCGAGCTTTGACAAGGAGTCACACCGCTTGTGGCTCCTACCTCTTTTGGGTATATCTCCACGCTTATTGCACTACATCAAGATTCACTTTGTTGTGAAGAGTAGCATGCCCTCCTTCTTCTCTCCTTGAGGCCTTTGATATGTCATCAGCTGCTTTGAATATACAACCCAACACAACTACGTCTTCCGTGATCACTTCGCAAGCACTAAGCTTGAAACCACTCACAGACAAAAAGCCAGACCTAAATTCAGCAATGCTGAGCCTAATTGAAGAAGTTAAAAACGAACTCCCACTTTACGAATCAGAGACGTTTATCTGTGGGCCAAAAGGAAACTGTTCGGGTTGCTCTAAAAAGCTACTAGAAATGGTCGACAGTGAGTTGATGTACTGGGAGCACAGTATTTCAATTGGCCAAGGCCCCAACTTCGAAGAACTGCGCCGTTTTGGTAAGCTATGCAGTAGCGTTAGACGCGGTTTAGAGCGTAATGGTTTAGTCGAAAAGCGCCCAAAGAAAAGATAACAAGCCAAGCCGATAACCACTACAATGTGTCGTTGGCGATTACAAGCTACACTGCTACTAACTGATTGAACTCGTTAGCTATAAAAGCAATAATGTTTTGTAATACAATTCAGTGCAAAGACCGACTTCGTAGATTCGAACTCATTAGAGATAAGTTCATCGTTACTTTCACCATATTCTTGAACGACTCTATCCTTCTTGTCTGACGTGCCTTAGCCTTCTGTATAGCAATATCACACCAATTAAAAACCTATTTTGGACAACGGAGAGCCACCTTGAAGAGACCACAACCAGTACTGGGAAAGACCGGTATGCTATTTTTTCTCGTCATAATAAGTGCTTTCCCTCCATTGACCATCGACCTTTACCTACCTGCGCTTCCGCAGATGGTCGAGGTGTTTAATACTGACCGATCCATGGTCAACCTAACCCTGAGCAGCTACTTCGTTACTTACGCCATCGGTCTTTTGTTCTGGGGGCCGCTCAGCGAAAAATTCGGTCGTAAGCCGATCCTATTAATTGGATTAGCGGGTTATATGGTCGCGAGCATATTGTGCGCGATGACCAATAGCATCGAACAGTTAATTGGTGCTCGTGTATGCCAAGCCTTTGCTGGTAGTGCTATCACCGTTATCGCTACCGCCATTGTCAAAGATCTTTATGATGGCCGAGAACGTGAAAAGATCATGGCGACTATCATGTCACTGGTGATCATCGCGCCAATGGTTGCGCCTGTATTTGGTGCCTTTCTACTGAAAATTGCGTCTTGGCGAATGATGTTCGTCACCCTCGCCATTTTTGGTGCATTTGCGTCAGTATTAGCTTGCTGCTATCGAGAAACGCTCGAAACCAAATACCAAGGTTCTATGTTCCGCTCATGGGGAAGAATGGGCGTGGTCATGAAAAACAGCTCGTTCCTCAAGCTACTGGTCATTTTCTCTATCATACCGATGGCGTTGATGGGCTTTCTTGCGGCGGGTTCTTATATCTACATCGATCACTTTGGATTGACCGAACAACAGTTTAGTTACGCATTCGCATTCAATGCATTGTGCGCCTCATTTGGTCCAACAATTTACATGAAGTTGTCCTACCGAATGCCGGTTCAAAAGGTCATCTCAGGATGTTTTGCTTTATTAGCGCTTGCGGGAATCTTCACCCTAACCATTGGCGACCTGTCCCCTTGGTTCTTCATGTTCATCGCTGCACCAGCGACATTAATGGCGATCATCATGCGAGTACCGGGGACCAACTTGATGTTGAATCAACAAGATCATGACACGGGCTCTGCCGTCGCACTGATACAGTTCTTCAGCATGATTTGTGGCTCGCTTGGCATGGTATTAGTTTCAATCCGCCCAGAGTCACTGATTGAAAACCTAGGCTTTATCCAATTATCCATCGGTACGCTAGGCGGCCTGATGTGGCTAATGGTCAGAAACAAAGAGTTCGTGACTAATAAGCTGAATTAAAGCTCTCAAGCCTAATTGTCATTCACACTACAATAAACTTGAAAACCGCTATAACGAAATTAGAAACCGTCTACATAGGCGGTTTTCTTGTATTTGAAGACGTACATTGAATTTTCAAGCCATGAGTTTCACGCACAAAAAAGCTCCTATTAAGGAGCCTTCTTATCAGAGCCAGTGAGCACTCAGTTTGGTTAATTATTACTAAGCTTGAGCCACTTGACGTGCTGGGTGTTTAATAAACACAGCTACCACAGCAACGACTGCAAGCGCGAAACAGTAGTAAGAATTAGCCACGATATCCAAAGGCGATAAGTTAAATACCGAACCTAATAGCAATACCTGTGCACCGTAAGGCAATACGCCTTGAATCACACAAGAGAAGATATCCAATAAGCTGGCAGAGCGACGTGGAGAAACGTTATTTTCTTCAGCTAATTGGCGAGCCACACTACCAGACACAATAATCGCTACCGTGTTGTTTGCAGTACATAGGTTCACCATTGATACCAAGCCCGCAATACCCAACTCACTCGCACGGCCATTCGCTTGCTTAGAGTGTGAAGAGCCAAACGCACGAATCACACCACTTACCAAGCTAGTCAGGAACGCCAATCCACCTTGGCGACGCATTAGCTCACTCAAACCACCAATCAGCATCGACAGTAAGAAGATCTCCTGCATGTTGCCGAAGCCTGCGTAGATATCTTGAGCGTAATCCGTCATACCGTAGTTCTCAACAGAACCTAGGCTCACGCCACCCGCCAGCAAGATACCAATAGTCAGCACAACGAATACATTCATACCCGATACAGCAAGAATCAAAATAGTGATGTACGGAAGGACTTTCAGCCATTCAATTGGGCCTGTTTCAGGAACTTGAGTTGCTGTGCTGTTGAAAGCAAAGATAACAATCGCGATAAGTGCAGCAGGAAGTGCTATACGGATGTTCTCTTTAAACTTGTCTCTCATCTCACAGCCTTGCGAGCGAGTCGCAGCAATCGTGGTATCTGAGATGATAGAAAGGTTGTCACCAAACATAGCGCCACTTAGCACCACGCCAGCGGTTAGAGGAATACTCATGCCAGCTGAGTCAGCAATGCCTAGTGCAACAGGAGCAACCGCAGCGATAGTACCCATAGAGGTGCCCATTGCTGTCGCAATGAACGCCGAAATAAGGAAGATGCCCGGTAGGATCATGCTCGTTGGGATAGCCGATAGACCAAGGTTTACCGTCGCGTCCACGCCACCAGAAGCTTTAGCCACAGCAGCAAAAGCACCCGCCAATAGGTAGATCATACACATTGCGATAATGTCTTTGTGACCCACGCCACCTAAGAACTGCTCAATCGCACGGTTCAATTTATCTTTGCTCAATAGCAACGCTAACATCACAGCAGGCAGAGCCGCAATCGGAGCTGGAAGTTGATAGAAAGCAAAATCGACGCCTTGTAGCGACAGGTATGTACCCACGCCAATAAACAGCGCAAGGAAAACGATCAGAGGGATAAGCGCCACTGCAGAAGGGGCAATTACCGCGTTAGAATTTTTTGAATTGGACATGGAACGACAACACAATAGAACAGGAAGGTGAGCAGACTAATGTCACACTTAGAACTTGTCAACGTCTAGACGTCTAAACGCCTAATTTAATGCAAAGTAATAAGAACCCTATTGAGCATCACGTAATAAAAAAGGCTATTTACTCATCAGTAAACAGCCTTTCGATAACAGATAGTGCGCCGCTAGAAGTTAGCGTTTCTGCTTGAACGTTACTTGGTATTCACCAATGCCTTCGTAGTGGAAGGTCGTTGGTTTATCGAATTCCATTTCCACGATACCGCAGTAAGAGCCCGTGATAATGGCTTCACCCGCTTGGAAATCAACACCACGACGTGTCATGTAGTTAATCAGCCAGTAAATTGGGCTTGGTGGCAGTGTATTCGGGTGCTTACCGTCGAATGCTTGAACTTGCTCGCCTTGAGTCACTTCAATACTGATCTCTGCAGAAGTGAACGCTTTTTCGCGATCAATCTCAGGGCCAATGAATAAGCCTTGGTTTACTAGGCCATCGGCCAGTTTTTCATAGAACTCAGCGCCGCTGTCATCCGCAAAACGAGATTGCATTAACTCAAGTGCCATGTGACAAGAACCAATCGCTTCGTTGATTTGCTCTTCGCTGTAGCCTTCTTGGTTTGCAGGCAGACTCTTAGCAAGAGTAAATGCAATTTCAGGCTCAACGCGTACTACGCCGTTGTCAGCAAACAGTTCACAAACTTCGCCTTGTTGAACGCTGCCCGAGAAGATTGGCGCAACAACAAACTTGTCTTCAGCCAGAGGAAGTAAGCACTTCCAACCGCCGACTTTATCGCTTTTCAAATCGATCATTGAAGATTGGATCTTTAGCGCATCTTCCAAGTTATTCGGACGGTACTGTTCGTCCAATCTTGGTGCTTTGGTGCCAGCAACACGACGACTCAACAGTTCTTCAGCTGCTTGTTTAAATACATTTGTCATATAATACCACCTTTAGTTTTATGACCAGTATAATATCGGATTTCTTAAAGCTTGAATAGACAATTCAACAACGGTGCTACACCGAAAATTCAGCCATCAATTTTCGCATATTCTAGACGCAAACAACTGAAACTATTTTGATTTAAATGTAAAAAAGCCAGTAATTTGATTACTGACTTTTCGATGTATTACTGATGTTCAGGCTTTACTGCCCTTTCAACGTCTTCTTCAAATTCTGCATGAAGTTTCTGAAGTGAGGCATGAAATCAACAAACAGAGGGTGTTTTCTATCTTGCATCATCAATGGGCCTAACAAGCGAATGCTCACTCCTAGTCGCGCTGCTGATTGCTCGTCTAAGCCGCTGTCATGTTTGATCTTCTCAACAATCGCGAACATATCTTCTCTGTCTTCAATTTCAAACTGCATGGTTTGAAGTTCACGATCTTCTTTGATGTTCACTTCTTCGATAGTGATACGGTAGTTATTGTGTTTGCCTGTGAATGCTTTCATGTGGACCTCCTAAAATGCTTAAAAAGTGTTTTGGTTAGCTCTTCATGAATCGTTCGAGCTTAGGTTTAACCGTCATCGACATCACGACCATGATCGCAAGGCCAATGGGAAGTGCGGCAATAAATCCATTAAACCATCCACTGGTAAACGCCGATGTATCCGAAAATCCAATGTTATTTGCCGCTGTTACAAATGCCATCATGGACTCCATTATGAATGCCATGATCAGTCCTACGATCAGGTTGCGAACTTTCTCGCTATAAGTTGTGAACACTCTAGCAACGGCTTTGGTGACTAAAGCCATCATCACCGTGCCCATTGGCATCATGATCACGACAACAAGGGCTAACGAAGAAAGCCAGTTGCCAATAAATTCCTCGCCGAATCCGACATTCATGTAAGTCATCACAGCCGTTAAACTGCCGCCAATCGTCAGCATTAAGCTCATCATGACCAAAACTTTGTATAAAACCGGTGTGCCTTTTTGCTCAGGAAGAGTTGGCGTTAGAGTTGCTTGAATCGTCATATCTATTTCCTGTCTTGAATTTACGAACAATTAAGTTGATAATGTCAACTATAAATACAGTAGTTGATAATGTCAACTATATTTCTAAGGATAGTTTATGTCTGATAACACATCGCTAGAATCAATCTTTCGTCTAGTGCACTCTTTGAAACGTCAAATGAGCGAACAGATTGAGAGCTTAGACTCAGAGATCGCCCCTATGAACATTCGTGTCATGAAGATCATTACTAAGAAGTCTCCATGTACCGCTATCGATATCGCACACTTCCTAGATCGTGATAAAGCACAGGTCACTCGGCTCATTAATGCCTTGATCAATCAGGAACTTGTGAAGAAGTCTCCGAACCCGGAAGACAAGCGCAGCCAGTTATTGGTTCTGACTGATAAGGGTCAAGAGATCATGAGTAAGGTCTCGGATATCGATCGAGACATGCTGAAGAGAATGACCAAAGGCATGGCCGAAGACGAGTTAGAACAATTCAGAAAAATTGCGAAGAAAATGGCGCAGAACTTAGAAAGCTGATCTTAAAAATAAAACGAAAAAACGCCACCGAATCGTAAGATCGGTGGCGTTTCGTGTAGAAGTTGGGTTGTACAGCTTAGTGGTTTAGCTATGTCTATTTGGATGACAGCTCTAATTCGATGCTAGTTTCCACCATGCCTGAACAGGTACAGGCTCTGAGATCACCAAACGTTCACCCATCACCGGGCTTACCATTTGTACATCTCGCTCTTTGCTTATCGCCAGTGCTTGTTCCATTGGGTCTTGCCAATCATGCATAGAAAGGTCGAAGGTACTGTTGTGGATTGGCATCATCACCTTACCTTGCAGATCAATGTGTGCCTGAACACTCTGTTCTGGGAACATATGAATATCCGCCCAAAGTGAGTTATACGCACCCGTTTCAACCATGGTTAAATCAAACGGCCCAAAACGGTCGCCAATCTCTTTAAAGCCATTGAAGTAACCAGAATCACCGCTAAAGAAGACTTTCTTGTCTGAAGCGTTAATAACCCAACTGCCCCACAGTGTTTGGTCACGATCAAGCAAGCCACGACCAGAGAAATGCTGTGTCGGTGTCAACGTGAACTCAATGTCTGAGGCCGTTGCCGATTCCCACCAGTTCAATTCGATGATCTTCTCTTTATCCACGCCCCACTTTTCCAACAGTGCGCCCACTCTTAATGGCACTAAGAACGTCCCTACTTTGTCGGCTAATACCTTCACGGCACCTTTGTCTAAATGGTCGTAGTGATCATGGCTGATCACTACCACATCGATGTCAGGTAGATCTTGCAGTGAGATTGGGGTTGGGTGAAAGCGCTTTGGCCCCATCCATTGCACTGGTGATGCTCGATCACTGAACACAGGGTCAGTCATCACTAGCTTGCCATCCAGCTTCATCATCACACTTGAGTGACCTAAGCGGTACGCAACGTCTTCTGTCTCTTCGATCAATTGCTCGGCTGTCATCGGAATCAAAGGCAATGCAGCACGTGGCACTGGCTCATTTCTTTCCACGGTTACATACGCTTTCAAGATTGAAAAAATATCAGACATGCCCGATTTGTACTCTAACTCACTGTTAGCAAACTTCTTTGGAAGCTTATCTAGATTGTCATTTGCTTGTGAACCTGTGCTTACGATAGCGACCACGGCAAGTACTCCTAAAATCGGTAATAGATATTTTTTCATTGGTATCTCTTCAACCGTTGGGAAAGACCCAACTCAAAAACTACACTGACTAGTTTACATACCAAAACCAAAAAGTAAACCACAGAGTGTAATTTTTAATTTATCTAGACGTAAGCGTGTCAAAGTCGATTTTGGAAAAACCAACTTTGGCAACGAGTTAACTTAGTTATTTAGCTAGTCAGAAAGGTTAATCAGCAGACCATACATTCTTGAAATCTGGCCATCCCCAGTTGGTGATGGCTACGTTTTTAAGAATCCCTTGGAAACGAACGGTCTGTAAGTGATGGAACATAGGCACTAACCAATAATCTGAGATCAGAGTAGACGCGATAGGTTCTAGCTCTGCCAAGTAATTAGGCAGTTCCACGGATGCTTTATGACTATCCAAGCGCTGCTTGAGCCAATCGCTGTTCATCTCTCCCAAAGCAGAGTGCAAAACAGGGTCGTTCATCATCCACGAGAACAGCGAAGACGGGGCATTGTCATCGAGGTTCAAGTTACACAGCACCAAGTCCTCCTTTAACTCGCCACTCTGAGAGAGCTGCGCCAACTCTCGAAAACTGTAGGTGTTCACCTCAACTTCCACACCATATCGTTTGAGTATATCGGATACGCAAATCGCACATCGATACAACGCATAATAGTCGTAAACCGCAATACTCATCTTTTCCGGCAGTTGTGCCTCTTTCGAAGGCGTTCGATACAATTTCTGCCAACTTGGCAGTATATTTTGAGCTAAAGAGACACTAAACAAACCCTTGTTGTGTTCCAGCTGAGACAAAATCGCTTGTGGGTTGGTCAGTTGTGAAAGGTATTTGCGCTGCTCATTATTTAGTGGGCTAGCCGCTGAGTTCTGATTGAACAGGATAAACAAGCATCCATCCTCGACTCGGCTACGAAGGCCGTCTGTGTCTGTTGAAACAAGGTCCGCATCGCTTTTCCCTAATTGATGGAAGCAAGAAGAATCTTCATAAGGCGATACGTGCATTTGGCTATCATCGAAACGAGCAGTGCCCGTCATTGATTCCTCAAACTGCCAGATGGTCACCTCATCGGTTAACGAGCGACAACCATAATAATGCTCAAATGCGGCGAGCTTGATTCGTTCGTTGTTGGCATCAACCACTTTAAATGGGCCGGTTCCAATAACAGCATGGGACACGGTACTTAATGGCGACGGTTCACGGGTGACTTGCGCTGCGGGTTGAATCGAATATTTAACGCCAGCAAGTAAACCAGCAAAGCCGGTATCTGCTTTGGTGAGTTGAAAGCTGATCCTCAATGGCTGCTCACTGTAAACTGAAGCGACATGGGCTAGCTCTGTCTGATAGAAAGGTAAGGTTTGCAACGCAGAAAACATCGAAACTAATTGCTTAGCATCCACAGGTTGCCCATCATGAAAAGTCAGACCGGGGCGCAGATAGAAAGTCCAAACCAGTTGCTCTGTGTCATATTCCCAATGGTGAGCTAATTCAGGCTTTAACTCACCTTTACCATTACACGTCACTAGGCAGCTAAAAACCTGTCTTATCAAAAATCGTTCGCTACTGCGGTGTATATGGTGCGGAAACAAATCCTCAAACTTACGCTTATAGGTTAATTGAACGTGCAGCAGCCCTTCACGCATGGTCGCGCCGGAAGTTTCTTGCAGTAAAGAACCAAACACAGCGCGGTCATTATCCAATATGGAAAGTGCTTTTTCGTACTTGCCCTGCTCTATCAGTTTACTTGCAACATGCTGCGCCAACTCTGAATTGCTAAAAAGCAGTGTTAAGTTAGAGCGTTGATTCCTGCCAACTTTTGGCTCCCACACCACCCATTCAGCTTGATGCATCTTACCAAGTAAGGTTCGAGCGTGACGCAAGCTTGTAAACAGCATATTCGCTACTTCGGCTAGGGTGACTGAATGAGAAATGTTTGGCTCGAACGACTCTAGCCGCGTGTAGTAACGCATCATGTTTAGATCAGACAAATAATGAACCTTTTAAAGATAGCTCTTCCTAATTAAGCCCATTATAAAACACATTCATCAAAAAGTAGTGTAATGCGACCAAAACAGGAACAACCAATAAAAATAACATCTGTTTTTTAGTTCCTCTTAATTATCCATAATGAACGGGTCAGCAACAAACCATAGGTTGTAAATAAAGCCTAACCAGAGAGAGTAATGACCATGAGAAAATACTATCTTAACAAGCTAAAAAGCACCTGCAGTAAGCTCGAAAGAGAAGCACTACGAACACTTATAGATCTATGTAACTGGCGTTATTAGTACACTTTTTAGCACCGAGTAAACGCGAGTTGGGTACAACCTAATATGCTCCTACCCCCAATATGAGTTAGGTCTCAACTCGCTTTTCCATTCCAATTCCCCTCTCAAGCCTGCTGTACCAATAGCTCACACAATCGATAAATTTCCGTTGTCGACTCGACAAATTTAATTCGTTTTCTTAGTTGAACGAAAAGCCTTAAGGTTCGCCCCGAAGCAAGCAAGGAGCCTCAGAAAAAACTGAAAGCTCAGCTAACAACTAATTTATTTGCAGTTACCAATCAGGTATTAACTAAGGAAACGCCATGCGTATCGCAATTCTTTCTCGCAACGAAAATCTATACTCTACCGCTCGTCTAAAGCAGGCTGGAGAAGCACGTGGTCATCAGGTCGATGTTATCGACACGTTGCACTGTGATATAGATATCGCGAGTAACAATCCGAAGATTCGCTACATGGGTGAAGAGCTACCTCAATACGATGCTGTTATTCCACGTATTGGCGCTTCCATTACCTTTTACGGAACTGCGGTTGTTCGCCAATTTGAAATGATGGGCACTTTTTGTATCAATGAGTCAGTAGCAATCAGTCGCTCTCGCGACAAACTGCGCTCACTACAACTGTTGTCTCGTAAAGGTATTGGCTTACCAAAAACAGGTTTCGCTAGCCGCCCAGACAAGATTCAAGACCTGATCAAAAACGTAGGCGGCGCGCCACTTGTGATCAAGCTTCTTGAAGGCACTCAAGGTATCGGCGTTGTACTAGCAGAAACAAACAAAGCAGCAGAAAGCGTTATCGAAGCGTTCATGGGCCTAAAAGCGAACATCTTGGTTCAAGAGTTCATTGAAGAAGCAAATGGCGCAGACATCCGTTGTTTTGTTGTTGGCAACAAAGTAATTGCTGCAATGAAGCGTCAAGCTGGTGAAGGTGAATTCCGCTCTAACCTGCACCGTGGCGGCACTGCTCAGCTGGTTAAACTAACCAAAGAAGAGCGCGCAACAGCAATCAATGCAGCAAAAATCATGGGACTAAACCTATGTGGTGTAGATATTCTACAATCTAAGAACGGCCCAGTGGTAATGGAAGTAAACTCTTCTCCAGGCCTAGAAGGCATCGAGAAAGCAACGGGTAAAGATGTAGCAGACATGATTTTCGAGTTCATCGAAAAAAATGCAAAGCCAAACGCTAACCGTACTCGTGGCAAGGGCTGATTGAATACCGTTAACTCATGATTGGAAAGAAAATGAACAATAAAATGATCATAGGGAATACCGAAGCACTTTGCTTGCCAGAGTTAGGGATAACTGGACTACATACACGTGTTGATACAGGGGCTAAAACCTCTTCTCTACACGTAGACAATCTACTATGTGTAAAAACAGACGGTGAGAACTTCGTTGAGTTTGATCTTCACCCAGACGTTTATCACCTAGAAGAGACAGTGCGCTGCAAAGCGAAACTGAAAACAAGTAAGAAAATCAAATCATCTAACGGCGAAGTTGAACACCGTTGTGTGATTGAGACCATGCTGAGAATCGGTGGCCAACAATGGCCTATCGATATCACGCTAAGCAACCGTCAAGACATGACTTACATGATGTTGCTTGGTCGCCAAGGCATGAGTGACAAAGTGATTGTTGACCCAGCGGGTGAATTCCTGCTGACTCACTAATCCGAGTCATCGTAACCGCTCCACAGGTTATAACTAAAGCTACTCACAACGATATAAGGCCAGTCTCATGACTGGCCTTATTGCTATCTATTTTTCTATTTCTACTTTCAGCTCTGAATACACGACTTTGCATTCAAGCTTCTGATCTATTTCTTCGATTTACCATGAGATTGAAAACCAAATCGCCCAATCGATAAAAGTAATTTCTTGCTTTTGATTTTCGTCACTCGCCAATGTGTAACAGGCCTTCTTGGGGCACTCATCAACAGGTGTTCAAAAGCCTTCTGACTGAAATCGACTTGCCCACCATGCGCCACCAGCAAGGTATCGAGCTGCATGTCATAAATGCGCGATACAGACGCTCGATACTTATTAGGGTGAAAGATAGGAAATGGCGGAATCAGCTTCTTCTTAACCTCGACCATTAAATCGGCCACATAAGCCACGCTGTGTGATGGGCAATAGACCGAGAGATCACGGTCGGTATGGCCCGATGTTTCAAGAACCAACCAATCATCAAACCCTGGAATACTATCCCCATCAGACAGCTTGTAGTCCGGCTTTAACTTTCTTGAATACCATAGGTTTGCTTTAGGCTTGCCTAAGCGGTTCGCCATCCACCTAGCAAGCGCTAAGTCGGTCAGGTGCATCAAAATGCCATCGATGCCGTGATACCAATCTTTGTCTCGGTTTGCTGCCACCAAGTTACAGCTCGTGAGCTTTCTGAGCTTGTGCGCTGCCCCTGCATGGTCAGGATGCATGTGTGTCACCACAACCGTGTGGAGATCAGAAAAATCACGCATAAGTTCGGTTTCAATAAAAGCCTTCAAATGCGGAATATCGGCTCGACATGCGCCATCGAGCAACAGTAATTTGTCCGGATACTCCACCAAGTACATGTCTTGGATGTAACCTCTAATGGTATGCAGCTGCAAACCCACTCCTTGTGATAATTCAACTGGTCAGACCTACACCATAGCAAACTCACATTTATTTGTAACAAATTTGTTAACTATAAAATCACATCAAAGTACCATGCTCTTCCGCTCTTTTATCGTGACGACAAAATACGTGATTTGTTGACCTAAGTTATTAGGACTATATATGCGCCTCTAATTTATTGTCTGAGTGCTATACATGAACCAACTAATCGATGCTCTTTCTACCAAGGTTATTTCGTTTGGGATGACTTCTTAACTCAAGAAGAAGTGGTGGCATTGAGGGATTGCATTCCAGAGAACTGGAAAAAGGCTAGGATTGGCCGTAACGATGAAGTAACGCGAGAGTCGACCATTCGTAGTGACAAGATTCAATGGGTGCGCCGCGATATGGGTCAGCCAGCATCTCTGTTCCTAGACAAAATGGAACAAATTCGTTTAGCGGCAAACCAAGCGTTCTTTTTGGGTCTGTTCGAGTACGAAGCGCACTTTGCTAAATACGAAAAAGGCGACTTCTACCAGAAGCACTTAGACTGTTTCAAGGGCAATGAAAACCGCCGCCTGACCACTGTGTTCTATATGAATGATGAGTGGACAGAAGAAGACGCTGGTGAACTTGTGGTTTACGACCTAAAAGACAACCACATCACGACCATTCCACCAAAGTCAGGCCGCTTATTTGTATTCTTATCTGAACAGTTCCCACACGAGGTACTGCCGACAAACACAGAGCGATTCAGTATTGCAGGTTGGTTCCGTATTAACGGCGTGAAAGACAACCAACTCGATATCGCACACTAAAGCGAGGTTCGGGTCAAAGCCTCATCTCATCCAAAGCCTCTCCACTCGAGAGGCTTTTCCTCTTAGTACTGCTAGGAAAGTACTAAGAGGAAAATATCACTTTTATGAGCCGAATCCTGTGTAGAGACTCTTGCCCAGCAATTACTCTGGCGTATTCGGGAAAACTGATATTTAATAAATATTTACGATGCGCATTCAAGAAGGATTAATTATGTCGTCTATCATCGTAGGTCATCGGGGTGTTGCAGGTACTCACCCAGAAAATACCAAAGCAAGCATTGAACAAGCCGCTAAACTCGGCTTGAAATGGATTGAAGTAGATATTCAGCCAACTCAGGATGATCAACTTGTGGTTTGTCACGACCACACCCTTGAGCGCTGCAGCGATGGCAAGGGTCGTGTCGACGAACACACCCTTGCAGAACTGCGTCAGCTCGATTTTGGCAGTTGGAAGTCTGAGCAGTTCGCTGGTGAAAGAATATTGACGTTGGAAGAGTTGCTCGCGCTTGCTGAACAGCATGATCTCAGCGTGAACTTAGAGATCAAAGTCGACAGTCGACATCAAGCGCCTCATGTCGTTGATTTGCTGCATACCGAGTTGATTCGTTCAAATCTAGACACCGACAGAGTGCTGCTTTCAAGTTTCAGCCATCAAGTCGTTTCTGAAATGGCTCGTCACCTGCCGAGATACCGCGTAGGTCTGATCACCGAGCAACTGACTCAAGCCGACTTGATGTTGATTGACGAGGTTAAAGCGTTCAGCTGTCACATGAACTACGAGCATGTGAATCAGAGCGATCTTGATACACTCAGTGAAGCAAATATTCAAACTTGGTGCTACACAGTAAACGATCCCTCTCACTTCCAATTCATCTCAAAAGTAGATGCCGTATTCACTGATCTTCCGAATCAATTTACCTCTATAAATTGACCAAGCGAATACTGCAAAAACAACCCCGAGAGACTTTAAAATTAACTCTCGGGAAACCTTAAAATTAGGTAGCAAACACAAGTGAGTATGAGTACATTCCGCTACTCACTTGGTTTCATTAGCTCGCTCTATTTAGACAGCTTCATTGGTTACTTAATTTATGGATCTCATTTTTAGTCCAACCTTCCCAATTTTGGGTGCAATCTTCATTTTCGCCGCTATTGTTCGTGGCTTCTCAGGTTTCGGTTTCACCTTAGTGGCATTGCCATTAAGTGCGTTATTCGCGCCTGTTATCGAACTGGTTCCCGTCTTCATGTTGATCGATCTCCTAGGCAATGTTCAATTACTGCCTAAAGTTCGAAAGCACGTTAACTGGCGCTGGGTTTTAAAGGTGTTTATCCCTTGTTTTGCCTTCACACCAGTCGGCCTACTTCTGCTTAAATCCGTTAGCCAAGACACGATCATCTTGATCATCAGTGCCTTCATTTTTGCGTCTGCGCTTATGATCTATAAAGGCTTCCAGTACAAAAGCGAACCTAGATTTGCTCCCTATATTCTAGGCAGCCTTGCAGGTGTAATGAACGGCGCGGCTTCGATGTCAGGACCTCCAATTGGCACTCATGCATTGGCAAGCCCAGTCGCTCCGCACATTGCTAGAGCCGGACTGATAGCCTTCTTTGTCTTGGCGGATTCCACTGCATTTGTTTCGGCATCTATCGCTGGGTTAGTCGACCGCGATGTAGTTTGGCTGACTCTCGCGCTTCTACCAAGCAGCATGTTTGGCGGTTATGTGGGTTCTAAACTGTTCGAGAGATTTGGTGGAGCGAAGTTCAAGCCAGTCACCATTGCATTGCTGATTGTGATTGCAATATTCAGTGCAGGTCGAGTCATACTGTAACTGGCTTTAGCGGTTAAGTTTGGACGTTGCTTTTACGAATTGGTTTCGCGAATTGATTGCGCTAATTGACTGCGGAAAGTGATTAAGAAAACTGGGTACCAATGACTACCATTCGATATGGATAGGGGTACCCATTTTTACAAGTTGGAGAAACTCATCCATATCTTGATTGGTTAACGCGATACAGCCATCCGTCCAATCAAAACTTTGAATAAAGCTCGGCGAACGACGCTCGCCGTTTTTGATGCCATGGATTTTGATGTTTCCTCCAGGATCTACATCATTTTGCTCTGCCCATTGCATATCCGAAGGTTGCGGATAGTTAATATGTACTGAGCGATAAAAGTCCGACTCTTCCATCACATAATCGAGCTGGTATTCCCCTTCCGGCGTTCGGTTGTCCCCTTCAAAGCGTTTATGCCCTTTCGGTTGTTTGCCTAGCGCAATACGAAACTCCTGAATCACCTCTTCACCTTTTAGCAGATACATCCTACGTTTCGATTTATCGACTTTAACTAACGTAACCACTTGCGACAGCGAATCTATCTCAGATGCGCTATCCGGTACGTTGTAAAACTGTCGAGAGGAACTTTGAGGTGGACGTTTTGATGACCCTTGAGAAAGCTGAGCTACCTTTTCATCAGGGCTACTGTTAAGAACATCATCCACAATAATCACATGCTCGGAGTTTGAGCTGGTGGAAGAGGTTGAATTAGATGAAGACGTTGAGACACGTTGAGAATGAGCCGGGGCAGACTCGAATACGATGGTTTCGATAGCGGTCGCGTCAGAGACTATTTTCTCGACCACGACTTGCTCAGCATTCGCGTTCGAAGCCACAAACAGTAAACACAGTGATAAAGGCAGAAACAGACGCACCTTTAGATCTCCTCAAAACGCATGGACATGGTTCGTGACTGAGTTTCCATTCCTAACGACTCATAGAAACCCTGAGCTTGTTGGTTAAACTCCATTACCTCCAACCTAAGTTCTATCGCTCCTCTCGCCTGCGCCCATTGATTAAAAGACTTCATTAACGCTCGACCAGCACCTTTGCTCTGAACCTGATCGTTCACCACAATCGTATTGACCCTTGCCACCTTGTGCGGCTGAATAAAACTGACGCCTTTGTTCTGCGTTACCTTACCCGCTAAAAAGCCAACGACTTGCTTGTCGTCTACTGCAACCAAGAAAGCGCCAAGTGGGTCAAGCATCAAACCTAACCAATACTCTTCACTGTCGGCCAAGCCTTGTGACGCTGGTGCAAATACCATAGGCGCACCAAGATGATGTTGACGGTTTATCTGCTCAGAGAGCGCTAAGATCGCGTTAATATCAGTTACCTTGGCCGTCCGGATTTGCATATCATCACCTTGTTTGAATTCAATAACACCTTAGCAAAAATGGCTTAGTTGTGCACCGTTACACTGGTCAACTCAGACGCTCTGTGAAGGCTGAACATTAATATTAGGCACTATGTTTAGGGAAATTGTTCCGTAAATCTCAGGCACATTGCCAGCCGTTGAGTGCTACTATCTCTGCAGAATCAATATACTAACGACGACTAACGACGACTAACGACTGGATACCTATATGATTAAGTTTGCTGTAATTGGAACCAATTGGATTACACAAAAGTTTGTTCAAGCTGCACACGAATCTCAATCGATGCAACTTGCTGCGGTTTACTCTCGAAATCTAGACAGCGCGGCACAGTTCGCCCAAGAATTTGACGTTGAAACCACGTATGACTCACTCGACGCATTGGCCAATGACAACACTGTAGAAGCCGTGTACATCGCTTCCCCTAACTCACTGCATTGCGAGCAATCTATCTTCATGATGGAACACGGCAAGCATGTTATCTGTGAAAAGCCGGTTGCATCAAATATTGATGAAGCAACACGCATGTTCGAAGTCGCTGAGAAAAACGGTGTGGTGCTGTTTGAGGCGTATAAATCTCAATTCCTACCGAACTTTAAGCAAGTTCAACTTGGGTTAGAAAAGATTGGCAAGGTACATAAAGCACACATCAACTACTGCCAGTATTCATCGCGCTACCAAAAATACCTAAACGGCGAGAACCCAAATACCTTCAACCCAGCTTTTTCTAACGGCTCATTGGTCGATATTGGCTTTTACTGTGTTGCCGCGACAGTCGCGCTATTTGGCAAACCTGAAAACGCACAGGCTTCTGCAAAGCTACTTGATTCAGGTGTCGATGCTCATGGCTGTGCGATCTTCCAATACCCTGAGTTTGATGTGACCCTTGCGCACTCCAAAGTCAGCGACTCTTATGCGCCAAGCGAGATCCAAGGTGAATTAGGGGCGATCATCATCGATCACATCGCTGAATGTACTGACGTTAAGATCCGCTACCGCGATGGCACGGTAGAAAACCTTACTCAAGCACAAAGCGAAAACTCCATGAGTTACGAAGCGCAGGCCTTTGCTAGCTGCATTGCTGGCGACAACGCAACACAAGCGCAGGCCCAACTGCGCGCTTTAACGGTTGCGAAGTTAATTACAGAGATGCGCCAACAAGTTGGTGTCGTGTATCCAGCGGATAAATAACGTCACAGCGTAAGTTAACAAACTAATTTTTAATACATAATTATTTATACATAACTGAATTTAATCTTTACGACAAATAACCGGATTAGTTGATTGAGGTCCCATCTGTTTAAATCCGCGTTCGATATCTATCGTATTTATTTAATTTATTGAAGGTGTGTAAAGTGTTTTCAGTTGATGATCGCGTTGTAGCAACAAAAGGTGTTGAACTAGGTGAAATGGTAGTAACTGGCCTAAGTGCTGGTGGCGGCTACGTTCACGTTACAACGGTAGAAGGCGCAATGACGCTTACTTACCCAGCGCAAGATCTTAAAAAAGCATAGTTTAACCACTCTGCCCTTTTAGTAGTCACTCTACTAAAGGTAACAAAATTGAGGCTTTGGCTGACTTCACTCTTCTGCATTAGAGTAAGCAGCCAGAGCCTTTTTTATGCCCGTCATTTACCCACCAGCTTTCTCATTAGCTTACTCGTTACAATAAAACCGCACTCAACTGACAATAGAATTAGGCAACGAGTTTCTACACTAGGTGCTTATTCTCATCGTTCTCTTGATATTCCCATGCACTTAATCGCAGTGAATAGTTCTTGTTAACAAAGGCTTATTGTCTGCGAAAGTTTCTGGTACATTAGCATCATCTTATACTAAGAAAGACCCGAATGAGGGAAGCTATGAAGCTTTACATTTACGATCACTGCCCTTTCTGTGCAAGAGTCTCCTACATTGCTCAATCGCTAGGCTTGAACATTGAGCTTGTTTCTGTCGATTATGATGATGCCCAAACCCTTATCGATCTGATCGGTAAAAAGATGGTACCCGTCTTACAAAAAGACGATGGCTCTATCATGGCAGAGAGCCTAGATATCATCGCGTACTTCATGGACTTGAAATCAAGCGATGAGCAGCGTGTGCCATCTGAGCAAGTGACTGTGTTCCAAACTCGCGCATTCCCTCTTACTCAACAGATTGGACGCCCACGTTGGTGGAACCTCGACTTGGCTGAATATCGCTCTGCTGGAGCCAAAGAAGCTTGGCGTGCCAGTAAAGAGACCGAAGGTTTTAACTTTGAAGAACTGTTAGAAAAGACGCCTCAGTTCGTTCAACTGATTAACCCATTACTGAAAGATGCCGAACTCTTACTGGATCTAGAGAATGGTGAGTCATCACTGCCTCTAGTCGATCAAGCGGTGTATTTCTCGATGCTTCGTGGCTTTTGCGTAGAACCAAGCATCACATGGCCACCAGCACTTGAACGCTGGTTAGAAAAGAAAAGTGAAACGCTAAAGCTGTATTTACTTCGCTAGAAAGCTATCTCGATTAAGAAAACAAGCTCTGACTCGCAAGCGACTACAACGAGCACAAACAAAAAATCGAAGCTCTCAGGTGTAAACTGCGAGCTTCGATTTTCTTTTATCTGGCCATTCTATTTCTCTAAGGCTTTGTCTTACAGCAGACGCCTTCTCAAACCCGTTCGCTCCAAGATTCGTGTCGAAATTTCTTCAACCGATAGTGAAGAGGTGTTGATGTAAGGTATCGCTTCTCGACGGAACATCGCCTCTACCGTTTGCAATTCATACAAACATTGTGAGTCACTGGCGTATTCGCTGCCTGCTAAGCGGTTCTCACGAATTTCAGTGAGCCTTTCTGCATCAATGGTCAAACCAAACAGCTTATGTCGGTAAATCTCAAACTCTGGCAACAGCTTTAAGCGTGCCAAGTCATCGTGGATAAATGGGTAGTTTGCTACGCGTAAGCCAAACTGCATCGCCATATACAAACTTGTTGGTGTTTTGCCACTTCGAGAAACACCCAACAAGATGATGTCGGCTTCTTCCAGCCCTTTTAGCGTGATGCCATCATCATGCGCGAGCGTGTACTCAATCGCAGCAATACGGTCGAAATACTTCACCGAGTCCTTGTTTACACTGCGTGAGCGCTGCAACTTAGGAACAGGCGCCATCTGAATGTCATCCTGTACTTTCTGCACGATGCTCTCTAACACGTCATAACAGTGCGCGGGCGCTTCTAGCAATTTGGTTTTGATATCAGGTATCACAATCGAAAAGAACACTAGCGGTTCTAATCCGGTATCACGATACGAAATTTCAATCTCTTTTAATAAATCAGAAAGTTTGTCCTCACTTTCCACAAACGGAAAGGTTTTTTCATTGGCTTTAAAAGGGAATTGACCTAGAACAACATGCCCTAAAGTCTCACATGTTATGGCCGTTCCATCAGAAACATAGAATACATCACGACTTTGAATATCAATTTGCATTTTTTATTTAATGTTTAAAATTATTTTGAGTAGGATGGTAACCATAATATAGATAATAAAACCCTGCTGACTATTACGTCCCCCACAGCTTTAGAAAATAATTTACATTTTTTTAAACTGACACGTAATCGTTTGCCTTTAAATCCCTACAATGCTTGCTATGTTTCTGGAGAAATAAATGCAAAATAATACCCTATGGTTCAATGGCCTATCCATGGAAGATGTCGACAAAGTCGGCGGTAAGAACGCCTCACTGGGCGAGATGGTTTCTAACCTGTCCAATGCTGGTGTTTCTGTACCTAATGGTTTTGCTACCACCTCTTATGCGTTTAACGACTTTCTTGACTACAAAGGTCTTGATGAGCGCATCCACCAACTACTTGATGAACTTGATGTTGAAGACGTTGACGCACTGCGTAAGACAGGTGCAACGATTCGACAATGGGTTCTAGACGCACCCTTCCCAGAATCACTAGAGCAAGACATCCGTGATAACTACCGCGAGCTAATCGAAGACAACGAAGAATTGTCTGTAGCTGTGCGTTCATCTGCAACCGCAGAAGACCTTCCAGATGCTTCATTCGCAGGCCAGCAAGAAACCTTCCTTAACGTGAAAGGCATCGACGCGGTACTCGAAGCAACCAAGCACGTTTACGCGTCACTGTTTAACGACCGCGCTATCTCTTACCGTGTACACCAAGGCTTTGACCACCGTGGCATTTCATTGTCTGCGGGTATTCAACGCATGGTTCGCTCAGACAAAGCCTCTTCAGGTGTGATGTTTACGCTTGATACTGAGTCAGGCTTCGACCAAGTCGTGTTCATCACCTCTTCTTGGGGCTTGGGTGAAATGGTTGTACAGGGCGCAGTGAACCCAGACGAGTTCTACGTGCACAAGCCAATGTTAGAAGCGGGTCACTACCCAATCGTTAAAAAGACGTTTGGTTCTAAGTTGATCAAGATGATCTACTCGACCAATCAAGAGATCGGTAAGCAAGTCGACATCATTGATACTGACGAGCAAGAGCGTAACCAGTTCTCACTGAACGATGAAGAGATCAAAGAGTTAGCAAAACAAGCGATGATCATCGAGAAGCACTACCAACGTCCGATGGACATCGAGTGGGCGAAAGATGGTATCGACGGCAAGCTATACATTGTTCAAGCTCGCCCAGAAACCGTATGTTCTCAAAGCGATCAAAACGTTATCGAGCGTTACGAGCTAAACAATAAGGCGGATGTCTTGGTTGAAGGCCGCGCTATCGGTCAGCGTATCGGCTCTGGCCCTGTTCGCTTGGTTGATTCTCTAGACCAAATGTCACTGGTTCAAGAAGGCGACGTGCTGGTAACTGACATGACAGACCCAGACTGGGAACCTGTGATGAAGAAAGCGTCTGCGATTGTGACTAACCGTGGTGGCCGTACTTGTCACGCTGCGATCATTGCTCGCGAGCTTGGTATCCCAGCGATTGTTGGTTGTGGTACAGCAACAAGCAGCCTAAACGATGGCGATACCGTGACAGTGTCATGTTCAGAAGGCGAAACAGGCTACGTTTACAACGGCGAACTCGATTTTGAAATCAAACGTTCTGAGGTTGATGAGCTACCAATGCTACCAACCAAAGTAATGATGAACGTGGGTAACCCAGATCGTGCCTTCGACTTTGCACAAATCCCGAACGAAGGTGTTGGCCTTGCTCGTCTAGAATTCATCATCAACAAGATGATCGGTATTCACCCTAAAGCGCTGCTTAACTTCGATGCACAAACGGATGAGCTAAAAGCGGAAATCAACGAACGTATTCGTGGCTACAAAGATCCTATCGATTTCTACGTAAGCAAATTAACAGAAGGCATCGCGACTATCGCTTCTGCATTCTGGCCTAAGCGTGTGATCGTACGTATGTCTGACTTTAAGTCGAACGAGTACAGCAACCTAGTCGGCGGTAAAACGTTTGAACCGCATGAAGAGAACCCAATGCTGGGCTTCCGTGGTGCATCTCGTTACATCTCACCAGTATTCGAAGACTGTTTCGAGCTAGAAACTCAAGCGATCAAACGCGTTCGCAACGAAATGGGCCTTAAGAACGTTGAAATCATGATCCCATTCGTTCGTACTCCAAGCGAAGCGGCATCGGTTATCGACATTCTGGCTAAGTTCGACCTACGCCGTGGCGACCAAGGTCTGAAAGTCATCATGATGTGTGAGCTACCATCGAACGCAATTTTGGCTGATGAGTTCTTGAAGTACTTCGATGGCTTCTCTATCGGTTCAAACGACATGACACAGCTGACGCTTGGCCTAGACCGAGATTCAGGTGACGTGGCACACCTATTCGATGAGCGTAACCCAGCCGTGAAAGCAATGCTGAAAATGGCGATCGATGCAGCAACCAAAGCGGGTAAATACGTGGGCATTTGTGGCCAAGGCCCATCTGACCATGACGACCTAGCAGAGTGGTTAATGGAGCAAGGCATCAGCTCTGTTTCACTAAACCCGGATACGGTTATCGATACGTGGTTGAAGCTAGGTAACGTTGCTAATAAATAAGTAAATAAGTAACGCTTCACGCGGTACCTTAACGACAAAAGCCAGTCACGTTGACTGGCTTTTTTAGGTTCTTTCCAAATTAGCTGGCTAGAGCGCTAGAAGTAGTATCTCACACCAACCCAAGCTTCGGTTTGCCAACCATTCGGCATTGGCACACCTTTCACATCAACATCCGCTTTGGTAATGTCATAGCGCGTATTCAACCACCAAGTTCTTGCAGTGTTCATCGGCACATTTAACGATGTTTTAAATGAGAAGTTTTGCATGTCGATATCATCACCAGAAAGATCTTGCCACTCAGGAACCAAAGACACATAAGCGCCAGAGTCACCGAGATGCTTCGCGGTAATCAAACCAAGCGAGTATCCCGTTAAATCATCTTTAGATGAAGTGACGCCAGGGATCTCCATACTACCAGTCATCAGTCCTGCTCTTGGAAATACCAGGAATCCACCGGTATAAGCTGGATTAATCGCAACAACACCGCCAACCGACAATAAGTCATTTTTAATACTGTTGCGCGTATTAATATAATCTAATGAAAGACCCACTTTAGGCGTAGCTTTCGTCCCCGTTTCAAAGACGTGGAAGTACTGAATTCTAGAGTTGCTGTACTCTGTACCGAATTTGTCTGGATCGCGAAGCGCTGTGTTGCTTTCATCGACAAACGTCCCTTCGGCCAGTAGGGCAAACTGCTGACCGTTTTCTAAACCGCCAGAAACTTGCCCTTGAAATTGGATATCTGAACTACCATTCAGCATCAATGCAGCTTGAGTATAAACTTTAGTGACATCAGCAGGATCGATAACACGTTCGGAATCTGAATCAGCATGTGCAGGAAGGGCTAGACCTAAACTCAACGGGATTAATAGAGCAAAATTTTTCATTATATCTCTCGAAAGTCGTTTGCTTCCTCCTTGAAGCCTGGAACATCCTGTTAGGTAATAAATAGATTACTTGTCAGCAAGTAGTTTTGCTGCCGAACGCATTAGTGCAGGGCCTTTATTCTCACCAAAACCTGAGTGGTATGGGTTGGTTGAGAACATCACACCCACAAAGTCACGTGCAGGATCGATGTAAATAAATTGGCCTAGGTTGCCACTTTTCGACATTGCACCGTCATTGAAAATGAAATCAAATTGGTATGCGTTGTAGTCTGCTTTTTCGTTGTATGCGTGCAGTGAACTGCTCTCTTTGCTAGTACCTACGAATGCTTTTGGATCACCGCCGTTGCGGATACGATCAATCACAGCTTGTGACACCACTGGCTCATCAGCCACCGCTTTCCAGCTAGGTGTAAATAGTGTTCCCCAGCGAGCCATGTCTTCTACCGTTGATGAAACCAAGCCAACCGCGATCGCCATGCCATCTGGCGTCAAGTTGAATTGCATTGGTTGACGTGCGTGCACTTTTGACCAAACACGATCTTCGAATACTTGAGTCCAAGTTTTGTTCTCAACGTTTTCAACTAACTTAGTCAGCACCATGGTGTTGATAGATGCGTAACGGAAATGGTCACCGGCTTTTTCACCTTCCAGTTTCTGTGCACCTTGAGCCACTTCCATCCAAGTTTCCATTTCACCCGTTTTTGCACGAGGTGAGTTAAACGATGCCGCAAAGAAACGCACCACATCAGAGTCTGGGTTCAAGATAGACTCTAATGTCTCTTCATTGTCTAGCGCGGTCGACATGTTCAGAACTTGGTGTACTGTGATGCCATCCCAGTTCGTTCCTTTCAATTCAGAAACATACTCAGCGATCTCTTTTTCAGGGTCGACTTTGCCCTCTTCCACTAACATTGCGATCACTGTGCCAACCGTCGTTTTTGCTGTAGATGCCCAAACGTGCGTATCTGTCGGCTTCATACCTGGGTAAGCTTCGTAAACGATCTCCCCTTTGTGAATCAACATAAAGCCTTGGGTACGGAACTGTTCATCCGCCAAGTACTCATCCATTGTCAACTGACCTTTGCTTTCAGTATCAACTTTCAGTGCAGCGAGTCGTGGGTCGATATTTTTGACTAAAGGCTTGTACTCTTCGTTTGGAGCCGCCAGTGCCGTTGGTAGAAACTCACTCATGTGCATGTTGTAGTAAACGCTGTGGTCGCCGCCCATCTGCCAATGAAAGTTATTGAATAACTCACGAGCTGAGTCAGTAAAACTTGGGGTAAATGCTGTGCTCGCCTCTTTCACGGTCAAGGTAACTTGAGCACCTTCAACTTTCAGAGCTTCTTCAACTGGGTTTGCTGCAAGAGCAAATGATGATGGGGTCGCTAACGATACTAGAACGGCAATGTGTTTAAGTTTCATAATTGTTCTCCTGTTTGGGTTAGGGAAAGTATAGGGAGATGCGCTACACTTAATTAGGTCACTTGATGACATTTAATGGTAGGCACAAAACAATGAAAGCATCATCGAACACCACCAGCATACTGCTCACTTCGACCAGTAACATTGCTCCATATATTCAGTATTGTGACAAACATAGACTGGATTGGCGCACCGTCGCCGTTGCGTGCGGTCTACCCATTGAACTGACACAATCCAATCAATGGCTTCCTACACAAGACGTGATTCGCTTCATTCATGGCCTTGAGCGTAAGTTTGGCTATTCGATAGGGATTGAGGTTGGACGTAAGGCCTCTCTAGAGCAATTGTCACCTGAGCTAGACCGAAAAATTGAACAATGCACTTCTCTCGAGCAAGCGGTACGCTGCTTGATTACTGAAATATCGACCTTAAGTAATCACGTCACCATATGGACGGAAAAAAGCGATGGATTGTGGTGGCTGTGTCATCGAAGTTGCTATCACCCATCGACCTCAGGTTTTGAACAAGCAGAATGGTTTCGCGCCCTGACCGTGATTAGCCTATGCCGTAAGTTCATTGACAGTCACTGGCAACCATCACACGCCAAGTTGGTCTCTAAGCACAACAGCGCACGTAAATTACCTAAGCATTTCTTTGATTCTGATATTCAGTTTGAAGAGCAATACGGTGCGTTCTCGATTCCGCTGCCCGATGATTATCGTGCCATTTCAGAACGAAATAGTACCCAAGATTGGCATCACGCTGTCGAGATATTAATAGACACCTATGCGACTCTACCTTGGTTCAATATTGAGTGGTTTGCGACCATGCTCGGCATGACAAAACGAACGCTGCAGAGAAACCTGAAGAGCAAAAATATTCTCTTTAAACAAGCCAAAGAACAAGTTCGGGAAGCTAAAGCAAAACAGCTACTTGAAGAGACCAACCTTTCTGTTCAAGACATCAGTTGGCAAGTGGGTTACAGCGACTTGAGTAATTTCAATCGTGCATTCAAAGGTTGGGTTGGAGTCACGCCACCAAGTTATCGGGATAAAGCGAAACATTAGAAATAGTCGAATGGAAAACCTTTAGACCCAATCCGCTAATATAAAACTCAGAAACAAGATACGACACCTTAAATTTCAATAAGCGAACGCATAAAGTTACATTGTACAATGCTCACATACCGATGAAACTGTGCAAAGGTAATATCGATAGATTTAATGACATTTATTGGTATCGAGCTAACGTTACGTTATCCTTTACGCAATTCTTCATTGAGTGGATTGTCACTACGACAAACCTACCTTCAAGACTGATAAGAGTGTTATGAATTCTACGACCGCAACTCCCTCGCCTTCTCTTGGCCGACAACTCTATACAATGACATGGCCAATGCTGTTTGGGGTGCTCTCCCTGATGAGCTTCCAACTTGTAGACAGTGCTTTTATTGGCCAGTTAGGCGTACTGCCGCTCGCGGTTCAAGGCTTCACGCTACCAATTCAGATGATCATTATCGGGATTCAAGTCGGACTAGGCATCGCGACAACGGCTGTGATCGCGAGAGCTATTGGGGCTAACGAGATACGCTATGCCAAACAGCTCGGCGGATTAGTCGTTGCGATGGGCAGTGTGAGTGTCGCGCTGTTCTCGGTCATCATCTATCTGTTGCGTGGTCCTATTTTACAACTCCTCGATGCACCACCGACGGTACTGCCGATCATTGATTATTACTGGATCTATTGGCTGGTAAGCTCTTGGACAGGCGCACTGCTCTACTTTTTCTACAGTGTGTGTCGTGCCAATGGTAATACCATGCTGCCCGGTTCGATGATGATCGCGACCAGCATCATCAACTTGATATTGGACCCGATTTTCATATTCACGCTCGACATGGGTATCAACGGAGCCGCGATTGCGACCATCTTGGCGTTCGGTGCGGGTATCTTTATCGTTGCTCCTAAGGTAACTAAGAAGCATTGGATGACATTCGACTGGCACGATCTTGATATCGGCAAGAGTATTCGTTCTATAGGAAACATCATGGGGCCTGCGATGATCAGTCAGCTACTGCCACCAGTCTCTTCGATGCTCGCCACCAAACTGCTTGCAGGCTACGGCACAGCAGCCGTTGCAGCTTGGGCGCTAGGTTCACGTTTTGAGTTCTTTTCGATTGTTGCAGTGCTTGCTCTGACTATGTCGATGCCACCTATGATTGGCCGAATGTTGGGAGAAAAGAACCTAGGGAACATACGTAGTCTTGTGAAGATTGCCGTGATGTTTGTATTAGGATTCCAATTGGTGATCGCACTGGTAACTTGGATGTTCTCTGGCGGGCTGGCAAATCTCATGACCAGCGAAGACGAAGTCTCGACCATTTTGAACTACCACTTACTTATCGTTCCTATCAGTTTAGGGCCGTTGGGTATCTGTATGCTGATGGTTTCTATCTCGAATGCGCTTGGTAAGTCTTATACTGCCTTAACGATATCAGCACTGCGCCTGTTCGCCTTCTTCTTGCCTTGCTTGTGGATTGGTTCGCAGCTTGCTGGTATTGAAGGCCTGTTCTGGGGTGCCATGGTGGGTAATGTGCTTGCCGGTACATGTGCTTGGTTTATGTACCAACGCGCACTTGGGCAAGTCGAGGCTAAGCTTTCTAATTAATCAGTTAGCGAACTAAACGGCTTGCCAGCTAAACCGCTATAAAGTTATTAAACGAAAAAGCAGCCACTTAGGCTGCTTTTTTAGTTTCAGACTTAAAATATATTGGGGTTAGACTTGCTCAAAGTAAGCCAAAAACTCACCGCAATCTTTTTGGAATGGTGGCAATATTTCTGCTAGTGTTTCATCATCCCAATGCCACCATTCAAAGCTTTCTAATCGCTCGGCATAGCTAGGAGCATCAAACCGAGGACGCAGTTGCCAAACGCAATCGAGTATGGCGGTACGCCTTAAGCAGCGGTTGCCAACGAAAACAATCAAGCAGTTCAGGCCCTGCATCAACATAAATGAGTTAATCATTCCATTGTATCAAAGTACTTCACCAGCCTAAAACTGCAGTACTTCAGTTTCATTCGGGACCATTTTAAAAGGAAGTTATACCAATTAAAGTAAAAGTGTGATCTAATTAAGATTGA
>NZ_JBFRMS010000059.1:0-19919 GCF_041470505.1 Vibrio sp. 10N.261.55.C5 | reverse complement strand
TGTCGGAGGACAATATAGTTTGCTCTGAAATGTGCCTCTTTCGAGCTCCCTATAACGGTATGACCACTAAAGTTTGATCATTTTGAGGCGCGTTGCTAGCAACAAGACTTTATGAGATGACAATAAAGATTGATCAATTTATGAATAACTACAGGTATTGAAAATCTGGGTAGTCCGGCTCAAAGTACTTGCACTTGTGATACGTGTGATCAGCTCCAGCAGTTTTGGACATCGGGTTCTGGCGGATCCCCTCATAATTCTCCCAGTCCACCACATAATAATTTCTGCCATTAACGCCATAAGTAGCAATATGTCGATTCGATTAGTACAACGTGTCCGATTGTGACGAAGGGCTAACCCGTAAGCAGGGCTTTTCAAATCTCGAAACGACTCTTCAATTTGCATCCTTTTGGCGTATAAATGCGTTATTTTTACGCCATTTAGTACATCGTTGGGGATGTTGGTAACCAGAAGCCAAGGCTCTTTTGCGCCCTTGTGGAACACTTTCCCCGCAGAGTGCTTTTGACAGGTTCGGCTATGTCGATGTGCTTTTCTACCTTTGGGAATGCTTTTGTATAAGTAGGCAAAGCACAAGAGTGGCGAGCGTCTTGCTAACTGGCTTGCACCTAAAAACTGGACCTTGTTCGTCGCTTGAGGGTAGAAAGTTTTGTTCCACTGCCAAGGCGCTTCACCACACTTTATTGAGACCTCACCGCGTACACGCCCAAGCCAAAACCAACCCTTATTGGCAACTTGACGAAACCATGTATTCCTAAAGCCCGCATCAGAGACAACAATAGGCGTACAGCCATTTGGGAGCAGTGTTTCTAACTTATCGAGGAAGAGTTGATGGCTCTTGGGTGAGTTGTAGTTTTTATACTCAAATGCCTGTTCATAAAGGGTGATTGCTCGCCCCTTAACGGTAACAGAAGCACGCAATGTCATATATCTGAGTTGCTCTCTCACATCAGACCAATCGACGAGAACCACAGGAAAGGGATTTGCTCGGGTAATGAACGACGCATGCCATTTATAAATCGCATCTTTTTCTCTGTGCAGGTTTCGGTTCCCCAGAAGTCGGTCAATGCGTTTTATAGCGTGTTTTACGGTGGTCTTCGTCTCAAGTGCTCGTCCAATTTTAGTTAATGTAAGGTCCGAACCATCGAGTACCGTTTTAGTTGCAAGCATCAGATATCTAAGTCGTTTTTTGTGAATGTTTGGGCACTGGTTTTCGATAGTTTGCTGTAGAATTTGAACATCGCGCATCGTTAGGAATTCCTATTAAATCCATTTAATCAAGTGTGTTTTTGGCGAAATTCATTAGATCAGAATGAGCGATGTGCGTCTACTCATTGTTTTATATGGAAATTATGAGGGGATTCTTAAGCATCGGGGTAAATTGACCAGCTCCCCGCTTTCTAATCCACCCAAAACTTAGTAATGTTCATCTATCAGGAGGAAGGTGAATATGAAGAAGCAATTCAACGAACAGCAGATCATTGGCATTTTCAAGGAAGCAGAAGCGGAATTACCCGTCAAAGAATATGCCGCAAGTGCATACTCCGACCCATGCTGAACACTCATTCCGGTTCAATGTGAACACCTATTCTGGACTCACTGTGAACACTTTTGCCCACATTTTCGAAATCACTGTTCACGTTCCGCCGGAACCCCTTTCAACGTATTGATCTTCAACTTATTTGGTAATCTGTTTCCTATTTAGAGCAGGACTATGCCAGCAAAGAGACTTGCAATGCGTAAAATTCGAGATGTACTCAGGCTGAAACTGGATACCAGGTTGTCAATTCGGCAAATCAGCGCGAGCACAAAACTCAGCGTTGGTGCTATCCAGAAGCTGCTCCAGAAAGCACAACACTGAATCTGACTTGGCCGCTCCTGATTCACTGACAGATGATCAACTGGCCCAACTGTTCTACCCCGGATCCGATACGCGGACCTCGAGCCGATATCAGGTTCCCGACTGGGCAGCTGTCCATCAAGAGCTGAAACGCAAGGGGATCACCAAGCAACTGCTGTGGGAAGAATATACCCAGCAATACCCCAGCTACAGCTACTCGCAGTTCTGTGACCGTTACCTTCACTGTAATAAGCAGCAAAGACGCTCCATGAGACAGCTGCATAAGGCCGGGGGGAAAAGTGCTTTATCGACTACTACGGCCAGACGGTTACCATTATCTGCCATTGCACCGGTGAAGTCCGACATGCCCAGGAGTTCGGGCGCATCCAACTATACCTATGCGGAAGCGACAGGGTCCTTACCACTCGGTTACATTGACGCAACAGTCACTGATACAAGTAAGATTGTCATTAGCGAAATTATGTACGTTTTTCTGAGGCTGAAGAGCAAACCACCTCCTCCGCAAGAGTAGGTGGCAAACTTCCTACTACCGCCCGAACTTAAATCCGATGGAAATGTTCTGAAATGTCATGAGCGAGCAGGCTATTAGAATGCACGAGCTACCCTTCCTAAGCTTGTGACAGAAAATGACTGAGTCGCATATGGAATAAATACAGACTCTCCCTTATTAATAACAAGACAATTTCCATTGCGGTCTTCGAACCTTACATCACTATCAATGGCGAACCAAATCTCAGCACGAGTGACTTCAACAAAGCTTTGGCTTGGTTCTGAATAAACAGAAAATGAAAAATCACCAACAGGAACAGGAAACTGTTGCTCAGATCCTCTAATGATTGGCGCTGTAAAAATTTTCTCTGGATTCATTGCCTTAAAGTTGCAACGATTGACTAACTCAGGTACGTCAATATATTTCGGTGTTAGGCCAGCACGCAGCACATTGTCTGAATTGGCCATGATTTCTATCGCTGTCCCTTTTAGGTATGCATGAGGAGTTCCTGCATGCAAGAACATTGCTTGTCCCGGGCTAAGCTGTATAACATTTAACATCAATGGTGCAAGCAAGCCGATGTCATTCGGGTAAAGCTCATTTAATTCTAAGACCAATGCAGCCAAAGAATCATCTGACTCACGTGCCCATGCTAAAAGTGCCAACAGAACATCGTCTTTGACTTGGTTATTCAAATGCAGGATACCCGAGAAAAGCTGGCTTAAGCCACTCTCAGTTCGATCTCCAGAAAAACTATCAATTTGCTGTTGTAAAACAGGGCACCGAATGGCCGTAAACAAATCCACAATCTGATCGTATGGGCGAAAGCCATTCATAGCAAGGAAAGGCGTGAGAGCATAAACTAATTCTGGTTTATGGTTAGCATCCTTATAATTGCGATCAAATGCATTAATATCAATACCTTTCTTGTTCTCCATCTCAAAGCCGGCGCTTGCTTCTTCTTTTGTCGGATGAACTTGAATTGAAAGCGCTTTTTCAGCTGCTAGTACTTTCAACAGGTATGGTAGCTCAGCATATTCTTGATACGTTTTGGATCCAAGCATGGCCTCTGCGTAGATCTCAATCAACACATTTAACGACCTAGACTCACCGTTGAATGTGATAGACGAGCTTGCTTTAGGATGTGCTCCCATCCAAATTTCAGCCATTGGCTGGTTATTCTGATTTTCGATACCAAATAGCTCAGGGATTGATGTCCGACTTCCCCATGGATAATCTTGAACAATATTACTTAATTTATAAAATCCACCAACATTCATATATGCATCTCTTGTTTGGTTCATAATAGATTCATCGAAATTTGAAAGATATGAAAAAAACGCCCATATATGGGCGCTCAGTCAATAGAAGGGGGCGACTGTAAAGATTGCTTGCACAACGTATATTGTTGAACAATGTTCTAAAATAAATAGATAATTGTTCTTGTATTTTGTGATTTATTTTCCGCAACATCGCTTGTACTTTTTACCACTCCCGCAATTACATCGAGAATTTCTTTCCTGCTTATCTTGATTAATTATTTTTACCCCATCACTCTCTATAGTATTAGCAGGCTCGACCCCAAAGATAACTTGTTCTCGAATTTGGTCTAGATAAGGTTTAGCGTGGTTAAAAAAATGCTTGTATCCAGCACACAGATAATTGTGGCCCATTTGATTATCGGACGACAGTGAGAACCTATGTTTTGGACACCCCCCATTACAAGCAAATCGGAACTCGCACTTTTGACATTCGCGTGTCAATGTTGTTTGCTTATCTAATCCAAACTGGACCGCTTGCTCAGTTCGATTTAGGTCTAGTATCGATTCAGTATGAATATTGCCGAGCTTATGTTCCGGGTAAACATAGTGGTCACAGTTGTATAGGTCGCCATTGGATTCCAAAGCAAAAGCATGCCCACATGTAGGAGAGAATACACACATACTTGCAGGCTGGTTGCACCATGCTCTCAGCGCCGTATCAAACATTTGTACATAAACATGCTCAATATCCCTTTGGACCCAAGTATCGAAAATAATATTTAGGAATTCACCAAACTGCCACGATGGAACAGACCATTTAGTCAACCTAGCGGTGCTTTCTCCAGGTAAAACCAAGCGAAGTCCGTCATTTGCTGTTGTCGTAGATTCTCGTTCGATTAGCGGAATAAACTGTATATGCCGAGATCCTATCGAAAGTAGAAACTGATAGACTTCTGTTGCGTATTCAACATTGTGCTTACCTACTACCGTCAATGTGTTGAATTCAACATTATGTTTTTGCAAGATAGCAATGCCTTGCATGACTTGTTTGTGAGTTCCCTTTTTAGCTCTATTTACACGGTGTTGGTCATGAATATGCTCAGGCCCGTCAATAGAGATACCGACCAAAAAATTATGCTGAGATAGGAAAGCCCCCCACTTGTCATTTAATAAAATTCCATTTGTCTGTAAGCTATGGTGGATTCGCTTTCCGCTAGAGTGCTTGCTGCAAAGTGATACCGCCTTTTCAAAGAACTCTATACCCATTAGCGTCGGTTCTCCGCCCTGCCAAGCAAAATCGACATCCAGCCCAGGTTGTGCCTCGATATGTTGCTTAACAAACTCTTCCAACGTAGCGTCCGACATTTTCCAATTGTTTGCTCTGTCAGGGTATAACGCTTCTTTTTCAAGATAGAAGCAATATGTGCAATCAATATTGCATACAGATCCTGTTGGTTTAGCCATCACATGGCAGCCTCTATTACCATTCATAATTCGCTACCTACGTTTACAAGTGTTGTGTTTTGGACAAGTTATACATCAATTACTCAGAACAATAAGGTCAAAGCTAGAGCAAACAAGATAACACCTAATGTCAGCGTGTAGAGATACTTCTCTTCAATTTTTTTCACTATTCTCACAGCCAGTGGCACCCCCAATAGTGCTCCGAATGTCATTAGGCCTGCAGTGGTCCAATCAGCCTGCCCACCCTTGCTGTAATTGAGTGCAGTAATTGAAGACAATGCCAACGCCATAACAACTGATGAACCAATTGACTTCTTAATATCAACACCAAGAAACGAGTTGAACGCAGGTAACAGCATGACTCCCCCCCCAACGCCTGTTGAACCTAATACAGCACCACAACCCGCCCCAGTACACACCGCTTTTCGTTTCTTTATGTCGCTTGCTATAGCCTCCGAGTTTTTTCTTTTACCAAGATAGAGAGACAGCAATGAAAAAAGCATCACACCAATAATCATCCAGTCAATCACTTGATGAAGCATCACTGAATGCGCTTCGTCAGAATTAATTCTAAGAATTAATTCTGTAATAAGTAAAGTACTCGGAACAGCTCCAAGCAACATGAAGGCTACTGGACGCCAGGCTACGTTCCCTGCACTTATGTGTGATATTCCAGCACCTACTTTAACTAAGGCAGAAATAAGACTGGCAGTCCCTACTGCCAGGACCGTGCCCATGCCAAATACTACTTGAAGGATCGGTATTATTAAGACCCCGCCTCCAACGCCTGTCATACCTAAACAGAAACCGATAACCCCACCCAGAGCAAGCTTTAACAAGCTATCTAGGTTTAGTATTAACATTATCCAGTCCATAATTACCCCAAACCACTTAATTCCGGATAAATTAAAACACAAAGTAGCAAACGCTACAAACATATTTGGCATTTAAAGCTTAAAAAACCTACACTAGCAATATAACCTAACTCATAAATGTTGATTTATCTCTCATTTCACTCTATTTCACCCACCCAACATGTTAACCGCGTCAAACTCGGGCAAATAAATGTAGCATTCGCTACATCAGAGTTTACTATAGTTACTCCTAACGTGTTTTAAGGTTCGTTTCATGAAAAATCAGCTCTTTTCTAAGGCTCAAAATTTAGGCAAGTCTTTTATGCTGCCTATTGCGGTATTACCCGCTGCGGGATTGTTACTGGGTATCGGTGGAGTTTTCTCAAATCCGGTTACAGTTCAAACATACCCAATTCTCGACAACACATTTTTACAGGCTATTTTCATTATGATGAGAATGGCTGGAGAGATCGTTTTCGCCAACCTTCCACTACTATTTGCAGTAGGGATAGCTGTAGGTCTAGCAAAAAACGACAAAGGCACCGCTGGCTTAGCTGCTGTACTGTCATTTCTAATAATGAATGTAACTGTTAAGGCTCTACTCACTATATCTGGGAGTATAGCGGTTACTGATCTAGCGGTGCATGGTCAAGCTTCTGTGCTTGGTATCACAACTCTTCAAACGGGAGTGCTTGGTGGGGTGCTTTGTGGCTTGCTAACCGCATACGCTCACGGAAAGTACAACAAAGTCGACCTACCTATGCTGCTCTCCTTTTTCAGTGGCTCAAGGTTCATTCCTATCGTGACCTCGTTCTTTTCAATCTTCCTAGGTATCGCTCTTTTCTATATCTGGCCTTACTTTCAAAGTGGTATAAATGGTCTGGGATCGCTAGTTGATGAAACTGGATATTTGGGCACTTTTTTCTTTGGAGCATCTTTAAAAGCGTTGTTACCTCTTGGTTTACACCATCTATTCTATATGCCGTTTTGGTTTACTAGTGTCGGTGGCGAAATGGTCATCAATGGCGAGCTAGTTCAAGGTACTCAACCAATTTTCTTTGCCCAGTTAGCCGATCCAAACACAACGCAATACTATGAGGGTGTCTCTCGCTTTATGGCTGGTCGCTTTGCAGACTTCATGTTTGGTTTGCCTGGTGCAGCTCTTGCCATCTACCACTGTGCAAAAGTTGAAAATCGCAACAAAGTTGCCGGAATTCTTTTGTCTGGTGCGCTGACTGCCTTTGTAACCGGTATTACCGAACCACTAGAATTCATTTTCTTGTTTGCTGCACCACTACTTTATGTCGTGCATGTTATCGGAGTAGGTTTAGCCTTTATGCTTAGCCATATGTTCGAAGTCACTGTAGGGCAAACGTTCTCAGGTGGTGTCATAGATTTTATCTTGTTCGGTGTACTACAAGGAAACGATAAGACCAACTGGATTAATGTGTTACCGATTGGTGCCGCCCTATTCTGCTACTACTACTTTAGCTTCAGATTTATTATCACGTGGAAGAACTTAAAAACTCCAGGGCGTGAAGATAATGACGACGGATTAGAAATCGTAGAAGGTGAAGAAAAGCTAGCCGGCATTATCGAAGCATTTGGTGGGAAAGGTAACATCTCAATATTAGATTGCTGCGCAACAAGATTAAGAGTGACTGTATTAGATACTCAACTAGTACAAAAGGATGCCTTTAAGAAATTTGGGGCTGTTGGTACTGTTGTTAAAGGTACGGGTATTCAGGTTGTGTTTGGCCCACAAGTTTCTGTTATTAAAAATCAACTAGATGATTATCTAAAACTAGCGTAGTCAATAGTATTATTTTGAGGGAAGCGATATTTTAACTTCCCTCTTTTTGGAGTTTTTATGAAAGCTGTCGTTTTAATGTTTGATACATTAACCAAACATCATATATCTACTTATGGTGGAAGTGCCATTACACCTAATTTTGAGCGCCTTGCAAAACATAGTGTTCAATTTAATAACTTTTATGTCGGTAGCATGCCATGTATGCCGGCACGAAGAGAAATGCATACTGGTCGATATAACTTTTTACATAGAAGTTGGGGACCATTAGAACCCTTCGATTTCTCGATGCCAGAACACCTTTCAAAAAACAAGATCCATACGCACCTCGTCACCGACCATAAACATTACTGGCGTGATGGCGGAGCGACTTATCACCCTCGCTATTCAACATTCGAGTTTATTCGAGGGCAAGAAGGTGATAACTGGAAAGGTCATGTTGCCAAGCCGACGGTTAATTACGATGGTAAAGAAGAGCAAGCTGTCATTAACCGACGAGTAAAAAGAATGACTCAGGACTTCATAAACCGAGACTATATGAAGACCGAAGAAGAACATACGTTGACGAGAACCGTTGAAAAGGGACTGGAGTTTATTTCCAAAAACTCTGAACAGGATAATTGGTTTTTGCAATTGGAATGTTTCGACCCTCACGAACCGTTTTTTGTGCCTGATAAATACTTAGAAATGTATGGCTGCTGTCAAAAGGATTTTGATGGTTGGATGTATTATAACGCCAACACGGATTCTCCCGAAAAACAAACATTAATACGTAAGTTCTACCAAGCACTCATCACAATGTGCGATGAGTACTTAGGAAAAGTTCTTGATAGCTTTGACGAACATGATCTTTGGTCTGACACTATGCTCATGGTATGTACTGATCATGGTTTCTTGTTGGGAGAGCATGATTGGTGGGGTAAGAACATTATGCCCGTCTACAATGAGATCGCTAATACGCCATTTTATCTCTGGGATCCTAGAGTTGGGAAGAGAGGTGAGCAATCCAATGCCCTCGCGCAAACAATTGATATCGCTGCAACAGTTCTCGAGTACTTTGATTTTGAAATACCGAAGCAAATGGAAGGACGTTCCATTAGTCAACATCTAGCCTCAGGCGATAAAATCCGTGACTATGCTTTGTTTGGTTACTTCGGGGCTCATATCAATATCACCGATGGCCAATACGTGTATATGAGAGCGCCAAGAGATCGAAATAACACGCTTAACGAATACACGTTAATGCCTACACATATAGATAGCCGATTTGGTATCAAACAGTTATCACAAGCTGAATTGCACGATGGGTTTGACTTTACTTTGGGCGCAAAATTGCTAAAAGTTCCAACCTCGATCAACTACACAAATGCATTTCGTTTCGGTGACAAGCTATTTGATCTAGAGGCAGATCCCACGCAAGAAACAGCAATCGCAGATCACCCAAAAGCGCTAGAATTTTGCGACGCAATAAAGAAAGAACTTATACGGAATGAGGCTCCTAAAGAGCTTTATGCTCGCTATACGCTCGATGAGTTTGATTTAGCATCAATCAAACGTGAACACGATTCCTTTGTTGCGTATCAAACAAGTCTGTTTGCCAACGTGGACTTACTCCATCACTCTGTGGCTGAAGGTTTAGAAATTGTGGTTAACGTTGGCGACGATAGAGAAAGCACGCTTTCGACCGTTTTAAGCATTATCAATAAAATTGATCAACCAGTATCACCGCGAGATGTTTTTGACATTGCTGAGTCTATTTTTAAAGGTGAGCAACTTAAAAAAGCCATCTACCAACTGAACATGGCGATGAGATATTACTAATGAAATCTAGTGAGCTTATTACCATCGCGACAGGTCAGTTTGAGGCTACAATAAACACACTTGGCGCAGAGCTAAAAGAATTTTCTGCTGGCAAAGATAAAAGTAACTGGTTATGGAACGGTGAACAATGGGCGCATACCGCGCCTATACTGTTCCCTATTGTCGGCAATTTAAATAATGGTAAATTTGTGCACGATAATAGCGAGTACTCGTTACCGCGGCATGGATTCGCTAGACAAAGTTTATTTAAAGTCGTCGCCAAAGGCGATGACTTTCTCAAACTTCAGTTAACATCTAACGCTAGTACTTTTGAAAACTATCCGTTTACCTTCACGCTTACCGTTGATTTTTTCGTTAACCCGAAAGGGCTCACCGTTGAATACAACGTGGAGAATACATCTGAAAGCTCAATGTGGTTCTCTATTGGCTCACACCCTGGCTTCAATTCAAGTTCGGATACCGTAATCGAATTTGAAGACGTAGCTCAACCGTTTATAGGAAAAGAAGGCTTTACCGAGCTCAAGGAACACGCTCCGCTGTCAGTAAGGAACAACTCGGTTAAATTGGAGGAATGGGACTTTAATAAAGGTCCCCTTTACTTCAAAAACCTCAAGCGTCAGTGTATCAAAATACATGATAACAAATACGGAACCAGGTGCATAAATATACCTTGTACACCTTACTTTACTTTATGGAAAGTTCCTGACGCTGACTTCGTGTGTTTAGAGCCATGGCATGGGATCACAGCAGATCCGACAGATACAGTAAACCAACTGAGTGATAAACGAGGTATTATCCACCTTGAAAGTGGTAATAAATTCGGCACTTACTACCAGTTATCCCTTGTCTAACAACCTACGGTATTGAGCTTCCGGGTTATAGCGTTTACATTACCAATTTGAATAGTTATAAAAAGGTAAACACGTGAGTTCAATACCCATTTATCAACAATTGAAGCAAGCTCGCAGCAATATGACAAAGTCTGAACTAAAAATTGTTGACTTGCTCCTTCAAAATCCAGCATTCGTTATTCGTTCATCAGCTCGAGACTTCTCGAAACTAGCTAATGTGAGTGATGCTTCAGTGATTCGCTTTTGCCAAAAATATGGGTTCACTGGCTATTCAGAAATGAAAGAGCTACTCAATCAAGAACTTATTGTTAGTTCAGCAGCCGTTATTCCACCTTTAAGTGCAGATATTTACATAGAGGACTCACTACTAGAAACCATTGACAAAATTTCAGAGATCGTGACTGTTTCTGTAAACGATACTAAAAGCAAGCTATCGGTGGACGATTTAGAGTTGGCAATTAAGCTTATTGACAATGCTCAGCGATTGTTCTTCGTCGGCGTCGGCGGCTCAGGTTTAACCGCGCTAGAAGCCCAATATAAGTTTTCTCGTATAGGCCTTGATGCGACGGGATTTTTTGAAAATCACTCAATGGCATACAAAATACAATACACTAACGACCGAGATATCTTAGTGGCGATATCTCACTCAGGAGAAAAACACGAGATCATAGAAACTGTAAAGACCGCAAAAAGCAATAGCACATTTTGTATTGCCATAACAAACAACAGGAACTCAGAACTAGCTTCTCTATGCGACTTAACGCTTGATAATTGTAGCCAGGGGGAGTTGTATCAAGGTGACTCTATCGGTACTCGTGTATCTCAAATGTTCATCGTTGACATTCTCTATACCGAAATGCTAAAAAAAAGATTTCCTAATGTAAAGTCATCTAAGATTATGATTAAAAATAAAATTTCAAAAAGTTAACGATTTTCAGAACATAGATCGGTGGATTACGACTCACCGCTTCCACGAGGTTTTACATTGGCTATTGGAGCAAAAATGCGCAAAGTGAAATATAATGCCAACTGGCGGAAAACAGGAGTGGAGCCAGATTATCGCTTCTCTTTAGCCAATGAAAGAACGTATTTAGCTTGGATTCGAACAGCCCTCGCCTTGCTTGCTGGATCCATAGCTCTAGACCAAATGGCAACCCAACTTGCACATCCGCAGCTAAAACTAATCATATCAATGGTATTGGCCTTGTTTTCAATAGCCATTGCTATTTTAGGTTATTTGCGTTGGTCAAAGCATGAGAAAGCGATGCGTCAAGAGTTGCCTTTTCCCTATACCTCGCTGTTAAAGGTCACAAGCGTGTTTATAGGTCTCATCACGTTGCTTGTTATTGTTTTTCTATTAGTATGAACAATTATGCTTGATTCTGGCCTGCAATTAGAAAGAACTGTACTAGCTTGGATTCGAACATTGTTGCTATTGATTGTGAATATAGTACTAGTGGCTAGAGGGTTAGTAGTAGATACTTTTAATTTGTTCACTGCGCTAGGTATTGTCACAGCTATCTGGGTTTCTCTTCTAAGTTTTAGTTTATTACGCAATTTCAATAGTGGTGCTAGACGAAACTCAACTCACTTCCTGTTTGTCTCTTTGCTGAGCCTAACTTTAGTTGGGTTATATTGGATTCGCCGTATTTGTGTCATCATGCAAATTTAACTTCTACATATAATTCTCAACTCAATGCCATTCGCCTAGATAACTGAAGCTGGGTTACCTAAACACTTACTTTCCTTGGCTCTTGTGTCACTGCTCGCTTAACAGCTTTATCAATAGTTTCTATCCATGCGGTTTCATACTCAATTTCTGTTCTGAGGACACTTTCACCTTCCACTTTTTTGGTTCTAGAAGGGTGCTTAATTTCAACCACTACTGAACAGTGTTCTTGGTTTGCTTTAGCATCCCATCGAACGCCTTTCTCGGAACATGCTTTCATTACTTGAGCTAGTCCATCTTTACCATTTTCAGAAAAACCAAATAGCCTTGAACCTAAACTGTGCTTGTCGTTAATATCGCTAATATCCACCTCAATGATGACAAGCGGGGTTTGCCGGTAATAGAAATAGGCACAATGAAAGGTTCGAGCCTCCTGTGTGAGCTTATTCTTGTATATCAGGGAAGCGTTGTCCGGCTTTGGCATCGCCAAACATCGTGTCCATTGGAATTGATAATCTGGAAGCATCATTAATTTCTGAATAACCTTTTCAAAGAGCTGAAAGTTACCAGTCGGAGCTACCTCTTTTGGAGCCTCAGGAAGAGTCGTATCATCACAATCACTTCGATTAATCGCCCAGTCTAATTCTTGCGCTGACCCTGTTGCTGTTCCATGGCCAACCGCTGAAACGTCAGGTTTTGGTTCTTCTGTGGCATTAACATTAGGTACTACTCTCGATAGCGCTTTTCCTGGCATTACTTTTACATCATCTTCTAAGTCACAAATAAACCGGAATCCCTTTTCACTCACGACATCCCTTTTTCTATAGTTTCCGGGTGTAGCTTGAAAATCCAACTGCGGGTCTGGATCAGTTCGATTAATTTCGGGACGCTTTCCATCGCTCGGCCCAACAGGGATAACATCCACTTTTTTGGGGTGGTAAATCGAGACCTTTTTGTCACACTTAAAACTCGATGGGTAAACAGTTATGATTTCTTCTACATAAAACAGCATCGGGTCGTCTCTGTCGTACTCACCTGCTATCTCTAATCTCCATTTTTTTAATGGTGGCGGCTCAAAGTTAAAGTTCCACTCCGTACTTTCATCTTGCTGTAGTTTACTATAAACACTATTAAAACTTTTTGTTGCCTCAGGATTTAGCAATAACCAGCTAAGATGTTTACATGCATCTTTAGAGTTCAAGTTTTTTAGAGGGTAATCCGATGACCTATTGAAACGAATAATGCACTCTTCCCCAGCATCATCCACAACAGCCATCCCATGCAACCCATTGGGCCTTAAGGCTGTACGTGTTAGATGTACATTGTGTAAAAAGAGTGCTCGAGCGAGCTCTATACAAGTGACAACAGCCTTTAAGTTGCCCTCCCTTAAAATGATTGAATGTGATTTGTTTGAAAAAGCTCTTTGAAAGTTATCTGATATTTTTATCTCGATGATTTCGCGCTTATGTGGAACCGTGCGTTCTTTGTTCGAATAATGAGAATTAACAACCAACATTGGTATCAGTTCCGCCGGAACACGACTTTTTGGGAAACCTGAAAATTGAACGTTGATATAAGGCCGGACCTTATTATTGAGGACGCGCTTGGTGTGAATACTTCCAATGTTGATTAACGGTACGTTTTCAGGAAAGTACCGCAGCTCTCTGCCAGGCTGGGATGTCCAATCGGAGAATTTCCCGTGCAGGTTTCCTGCTACGCGCACGGCTGAGTCCAGCAAGTCGTTCAATCTCACATACAGGCCTTAAAAAATATTTACACTCAATGAGTTGAACCATAACACGGCTTAACCTCCTAATTTGGTACTCTTCTATAGATTCGCTATATCGATCAAAAAACAGACTGCAAAGCGGTAACTTATACAGTTTTTTCTCAATGAGACTCTTCTGCTTGATGCTGGATGCAAACCACGACTTAGAGTGGCGAGGGTCTTTTATCCTATTATCGGCCCTATTTTTAAGTTTAATGAGTTTTTTAACTAGCAGCAGATCTCGAACCTGCCAGTCAACACGATAATTCTGGTAATTTGATACATGATTAGGTTTGTGAGCATTGAGCCACTTACGATCATATCGATAAAGCCAAGAATATAGCCTTGCACCAAGAGATGTGGCTCTGATCTTTTTAAGTGATTCAGCTTGTGAAGACTCTACAATACCAAGCCATTGGTTTCTGTTTGTATCACGCTTTACTATGTTTATTGTCGCTCTCATTGGTTGTGCTCTCCTTTCAATTTTAGGAAACGTACTAGCGAGATTTAACTCTAGCAATAAATCAACGTTACTATCTCGAAGTGACAACCAAACAATGAAGTGTTGCAGGTAACTGAATACTCTACGATGTTTCCTGAACATTGCGACTAACCATGTATTTGTCCCACAAAATGCTAAGCCTTGTGTGTTCAACCATTCATCTGACCAATATCTCCGCACAGAATCCGAAATTGCTTTATGGTCTATTCTTGAACCAATCATCATTCCTGCATCTCTCGCTAGCTTTTGATAGTAAAGCGTCCACTGAGCTAGTGAAACCGCTCTCAACTTCGAGTTAAGTAACATCTCTACCATTTGGGATAATTTTATCTCACAAGGGTTAGCGGCCTCAGAAAAACGTGTTTGGCATTGATAGCCACTCGCACCAACAAACTGGTGCCTATGTGGGGATTGAATTGGTATATGTGTACCTATCAAAATACACTTATGTTGTGGGCACACGTTGACACCAGGGGCTTGAAACAATCGCTGCCAGTAGGTGAAACCAAGAGCATCGCTTTGCTCTTGCCAACATTGAGGGCAGATCTTATATGTCGTTGGCCACTTGATAACCGAAGCTGGAATGCCAGCACGAGACATGCTTGGGTTTACTCGACTATGAATTAAATTAGCTTGCAGCGCTATATAGCGGTGTGATTCAACGAAGGGTTTGAACAACGGAAGGGACGTATGACGCTCCACGATTTGCTTAGGGTGCACTCCCCATACGTGGCCTACATGCTCCAAAAGATACGCAATATGGCCTTGTAAAAAAGGCGAAGGAACCATCATTCTATTGCCAAATAGGATGTCTAATGCAATCTTGTCATCTTTAATTCCCATTTGCTGGATAAACCGAGCAATAATACTAGTGAGCAACTCATCTTTCTGAGCGGCTGGAAAGTGGGTCAACATCTTTAACTACCAAACAACTCGTTTCACTTCTTTGAGTATAGTTGGCTGCTTCATACCTAGAGGTATGGCGTGATGTCAAGAATCATGCCTTCACGTTTTAGGTTATTGTAGGTGGACATTGGTTTGTCACTTCTCAGTAGCCGAAGGTCGTTATCCACATAACGAGGTTCTAGCTTGGTTACTTTTGATTTTTTAGGCTTACTTTGTGTTGCAGGCTTGTCCTCTAGCGACTTTATATGAGCAACTAATCCAAACAGATCCTCGTTAGGCTTTTCATCGATGGCTTGTCTCGCCGCTAGTTTAGCCACATCCTCACCGAGTCCCATGCGAATCAACATATCAGTGAGTTGCATCAATTTGTCATCAGTTTCCTCAATAGTAACTTCAGGCGCATCCACATCGCTATCGCCAGCTTGCCCAATAATACGAACTGAATCGGCAGGTAAGTCTAAGTCCGCATACTTAACGATTTCTTCTTTTCGACCGCTTTGGAGCGCTCGAATCATAGGATGAATGATCGACAACTCTTCGTTGAACACATCTTCGACTAACTTGAGGGTAATCACTTCTTTTCCTGCAACTACCGCCCTTGCTTGGCAAAGATAAAACAATGAAACGGCCACATGTGCAACACCTTGAGTTAACTCCCAAAACAAATCTTTCATTGGTTTCGTAATCGGTGTCGGTGATTGAAACCACTGCAATTTCCACATTCTGTTGAAAAAGCGATCCCATTCGCTTTCGTCAGCTCTATTTGATAGGTGCTCAAATCGATTCCAATTCAAACTACCAAACTGTGCAGCTCGGCGAGCAGACCTCAGTGTAGGAGAAAAAAGCTCAAGAGCTTTTGGAGTGCCAATGAACAACACTGGCACTTTGATTACGTTGGTAAGAGTAACGAAGAAATTAAGTAGTTTAGTCGCACCGCCGGAGCGCGCGGCATTAAGGTGCTGGATTTCATCTATGACCAAGATACCAATAGAATGAAGGGCGCATACTCTAGCTATGTCACCCAACATAGACTCTGCTGATGATCTCGACTTAACGTAGAGCATTTCGTAGTCGCTTCCAATCGCATCGTCTACCGCACGAAAAAAGTGGATGCATAGACTCTTTGCCGAACCATCATGAGGGCAGTCAATCTTTAGCCATACCAACTGTGTATGCTGATACTCGGGATGATAGATAGCCTGATGCTTGTATGAATCTAATATCGCTTGTACCGCGGTAGTTTTACCTGTTCCAGAGCAACCAATGACAGTCGTTGCCAACGCTGCGCTACCCGCATTTATTGATGCAGTTGAAAAATCAACATTATCGACGTCTAAAAGATTTCGCTGATAGTCAATCGATGAAATGTTTCGCCCTAAATATCCTCGACGAATCATCCCTGAAATCATCTGTTCTAGTTGAAGGTGAGCTTTTGTCGGGTATAGAAACCCATCAAGTATTCGCATCATCGCATGACGACGGATGTACCCAGGCAAGGTCTTTTCAGAATCTCTCACCTTAGGGTAGCGGTTTAACTCTTTGGCCGTATTTTGCGGCGAGTTCAATAAAGGTAGTGCATTGATCAAAGGCTGATCTCGATAATCTTCTATTTCTGGAGCAGCGTATTCCGCATGGTGAATTTTAATCATCGTCATCTCCTAAAAAATCATCCAGTGACGGATATTCAATGCTATCCGAATTGTGCCCCGTTTGAATATCAATGACTTTAGCACTACTTTGTTTTGACTCAGGCTTGAGATTGACTGAGGTATTGTCTCGCTCAAATTCCCTCTCTTCATCTCGATTATCCTTAATACCGGCCAATCTTTGTGAGTCCGTTAATTTAAGCGCATTTGCCTTTTTGTTCCGCTCTCGTTTAGCGATACTCTCAATCGCTTCCTGTAGGTCAGGAGCCTCAAAATCCTTATATTGATTCGCTGAAGCCTCTGCAACTTTAGAAGACTTGAGAATACCCGCAGCATCCACAAAACTCATTCCTTTATATCGACGGCTACGATCTGAAAGCTCACATATCCAATAGGATTGATAGCTGTTATCAGGCCTCAGGTAAACGACATCGGTTCGACGCGGGTCAAAAGCCACCTCAACTGTATTCGGTCTTGTATGCTTAAATCGGTCAAACCAACCTTCAGCCATTGCTTCACGGCAAGTGTATTTCAGTCCTTTGAAACCAATACCGACCTCAGACACTGTCCCTTTTTCAGTGGGTAACAAGTTCACTTCAACCATCTCTTTACTGCATGGTCTTAACTTACCGGTGCGATTTTTGATTCCCCAGTTCCAAAGCTGAATGGGGACTGCGGGCAAGTCATTAGACATATCTTCGGCAAAATCATAATCTTTAACTACATGCCTAGTGTTGTAGTTGATAATGATGTGAATCACTGTCTCAGTGAATGCATGCAAGGTTAATTCTGCGTCTAGCTCATATCGGCGTCCCAAGCGCTTCTTGCCGTTGACTGGCTCGACAATACCACCGACATAGGGCCTGAATTTTGTTTGAAGAGTATTGAAATAGCGTTCCACGCCGCCTTTATCATCCCCTCGGTAGGAGCGCGAGTTACTCAATTGGATGTTAAATGCATTGACGAGAATGTCAGCCTGCCTATGCAAAAGCTCGCCTTTATCCGCCATGATAGACGCAGGAATACCAACAGAAGGCCACATGCTAGGCTCGATTTCTATTCCGTAGCTCCGACAATACTCTGTTTTATCAAGAAAGGCGTTAGACATGGCCATCATTGCCGCAACCCATGATGGGTTTTCCAAACCGACGTAAAGCCCTGTTACCATGCGACTAAAGACATCTTTAACCACGTAAACCACTGGCCTACCGATGATTTTATTCGGGTCTTTCTCTGAAACTAAATAGAGATCCGCAATCGTTGCATCAATCTCATACCGCCCTCCTGGTCCGATATTCATAAAGGCTGATGTGCTTGTTAGCGCTCTAATATCCTTGTCGTATGTTTTGGATGGTGTTCTTCGTCTTACTACATCATGTTCCTTGTAGTTAGATTCATAGAAATAGCGGAATTGGCGAAGAGTCGGTATGGAGGTCTTATCAGAGTCGGGATATCTGGATTTATACAAGCCAATTGCTTTATCTTTGGCGTCTTTGATAGAGAACTTATCGTTTTGAAGAAAGAAGCCATCAATTGCTAGACTGAAAATTTCTGCGACATCATCGGTAATGATGGCACCTACGCCCTCGGCAGTTGTTCGCTTACGCCCGAGCTTATTGCCCACGTCACGCCTAGATTTACCTTTCCCACCTGACTTATGATAATCAGACAGCAATGCATTGGGTGTCATCCCTCTTTGCCAATAGCGACGAAGTTGACGAATGAAGTAAATACGAGGTTTTCCGGTCACTTCAACCGCGTTTCTAATTAGACGATTGCGCGACGCCTTATCAAATAATTCACAGTGGTCTTTTAGTAGAATTTTAAGCAGCGTATAGGCTTCATCTCGCTTGAGAGCTTGTGCACCGTCGAGCTCAACATGAGAGAAAGTAAAAGGTTCACTGATGCACTCTATCGTTTGTACTGCGATCAGTTCATGTAACTCAGAGGTTGGCATAAGTATAGGCCAAGCCGATTCATCATCGAGACTGATCAGCCAGATGAACTCTAACGTTTCGTACACCACACGTATTCGCTCGTTTGAATCTGCGTATTGATAGACTTGATTAAGAAGCATTGCCGACCTCCAAATCTCTATTACCACTAATTAAGAGTTCGATATCTTCGCATTTCCACTCAGTAAACGGTGTTTCAAGTGATGCTTTAAAATATTGATTGGCGATACCATAGCGAAATATTCCGATATGCGTGCCTTCCTCTAGTTGGTATTGATCATCCAATTTTGCACAATGTCGGGCTACATAAGCTTTGGGTTTCTTCGCTAATCTAGCAGCAAGATCAATGACATCTTGCTTGGAGAATGGATATTCAACTTCAGTATCTATATCGATAAGTGGTTTTATCCACTTCAGGTTCATTTTGAGTTCGTTGGATACTTCTTGATCGGTAAAAATGGGACAGGGTACTTTTATTGCTTCCCAGTACGCTTTCTCTATTTGAAGCTTTTCGACAATGCGCTTGTCATCAAGCTTTAGAGCTGGCTTTACGGGGATTGCTAACTGGGAGCCATCAGCAAAATCGATGATTAAGTCCGTAGTAACTATTTTAAGCTCGCCCTTTTCTTGAGGATGACGAATACCTAGTTGGCGACAAATAATCAAAGAATCAGCAAGAGGGATAGGAAACTGCTCTCGAATGTCGATAACCTCTTCACACCAATCGAACACCAGAAATGCGGCAAGCTCATTTCCAGAAAAAAAGTGATGAACTCGACCAACAGTGGCACTTTTAACACGAACGCTTTCGCCAGAACCGCTGAACTCTCCGACTTTAATGAAAGGAACATAGTCCTTTCCCGTCCCTTCGCCTCGTTTTTCTTCTAAACGCTTTTGGTCTTTCTTATTGAGTGGCTTATCTGCATCTGACATAAAAAACCTCCGACTAAGCCAAACTTAGCAGGAGGTCAAAAAACGATCAATCTTTATTATGTATGATCAGACTTTATTGTAACTGATCAAACTTTATTGTCTTCCGACA
>NZ_JBFRMS010000058.1:0-8036 GCF_041470505.1 Vibrio sp. 10N.261.55.C5 | reverse complement strand
CGGAAAGCCGCGATGAACCTTTTTTTAGCGAATGCTATTACGATGGCACGGCTGAGTTAGTTGATTCGTCTGAGGCAGCAGACTTAATGCCTTTGTAGAAAATATTGTAAATTCCCCAGCCAAGTATTGGGAGAATAAATAAAACAACAAAGCCCCACGTTAATGTCCCGTAACCACCTGCGATTAGGCCAATCAGACCCACACGACCTGACAGGTAAATCGTGCCCATTAAGATAACAGCGGCAATAGCTATACGTAATACTTTAGGAATCTCAGCATTCTTCTTTTCTGTATATACTTCAGCAACACGCTCATTGAGCGCGTGAATAAAGGCTGCACAAGTTTCTACAAAAGTACCAAAAAGCACGACATAAAAAATAGTTTGTAACCAAGGTGCATCTAATTGCGACATCATAAAGTCAGAAGGCACGGCTGCATTTAATATATCACCAGGTGTTGCAACCATTGCAAAATAAAATAGCAGAGCAGGTGCCATTGCTAACGGACCCGCAAAGGCGCCGGCCGTTAATGCATCTTTTCTAGAGGTCATATGCGCTACAACAAATAGTATCAGTGGCAGTGTTGCGATGTTATAACCCACATATTTTATCGCATTCATAAACCAAGTATCTTCGATAGCACCTTGCAATACCTTAACGTCTAAGTTTTCACCATATTCACCAAGATATAAATATACAAAAACCGCGTAGGTTCCGTAGAGCAAGAATGACCATCCAGAAAGAACGGCTTCCATTAGTTTTGAGCCCCAAGCGACTAAAGCACAAACCAATGCCATCAGGGCAATGGTACCAATATTGGCATCGATGCTTAAGTGAGTCGTTACAATTTGACCTGCTGCTGAGCCAACGACGGCAAGCACCAAAATTCCTAACCCGAAATAACATAGCTCGTAGAGAAACCAAAACTTACCAAGTAACTGCTTAATGAAACTACGGTATGTATAGCTTTGGCTCATCCTTGAAAGTTCAAAGCTAAACATAGAGATTAAGCTAATAGCTGCGGTCGCAACTAACATTCCTAGTAACCCACCAAGTGGTCCAGAGGAAAAGAAGAACTCAATAAGTTCTCGACCGGTTGCGTATCCACCTCCAATTAATACAGACTGTAATACCAAGCCTGGTAGAATGATTCGTTTAAAAACACTGTTACTCATAATTAACTCCATTTAAATTATACGATAGTGGTTTTCTAAAATTTACTTTTTCTAATAATTGTTACTCTTCGATTTTTTAATAATTGTTACTTGGCGTTTTTTTAAATACTATTTAAGTGCTTGAAAGCCTTTAAATAGTTGTAGCCATATAGCGCCAGGTTTGCCATCACCAACAGCTTGACCATCAATAGTAATTACAGGCTTAAGCTCTTCCATTGAGTTAGTCACCCAAACTTCATCGGCATCTTTTAGCATTTCAACCGTTGGTGCTTCTTCATGAACGGTGATGCCTTGCTGGTTAGCAATATCAATCGTTACGTCACGTGTTACACCCGGTAAAATATTATCGACAGGTGGTGTAAAGATAACGCCATCTTTTACCATGAATAAGTTACTGCTGGGTGCTTCAACAACATAACCATCACGTACTAGTAATGCTTCATCCAACGCAACGCCGTTAGTGTAAAGTTCATGATAAGCGAGTACATTTCCCATCAAGCTTGTAGACTTAACATTACATCGCTTCCAACGTAAATCTTCTTGCAAGTGACCTGCACAACCTGGGTAATTTTCGTCGATTGGCAGTGCAAAGGGGATAGAGAAAATTAGAACCGTCGGCTCAGCGTTAACAGGGAAACGATGTTTACGAACTTGTTCATCACCGCGAGATACTTGGATATATAAAAGTTGAGCAGGTTCACTTGGGTCGATAAGTGGCTCGATAATCTCTTTCCAACCATCAAGCGTATAAGGAGACTCAATGCCAACGGTATTTAAACCGTTCAATAGTCGTTGACCATGTCTTTTATAATCTAGCATCTTTCCGTCATAGGCAGGCACGGCTTCATAGATACTGTCACCAAGTAGGAAACCGCGGTCAAACGGTGAAATACGGACTTGGTCCATTGTTGTATATGTGCCATTAAAAAAAGCAGCAGATTTGTTAATTTCGTTTGTCATTATGAGTAAACCTCTAATTAATTACTTTTTGTAAAAAGTATGACTGTACGTGTTAAATGTATAGGGATGTAATACCCTTTATGTAAAAATAATTGTTATACCAATTTCTTATGGACCCTTGACGTAAGTTGAATCGTTAGCTCGTAGGGTATGGTGCTAGCAGAGTGTGCTACAGATTCTATAGGTAAGTTTTCTCCCCATAGTTCAACGCTATCCCCACATTTATCTTGTGCGTCTTTGCCTAAATTGACCACTATCATGTCCATTGATACGCGCCCTACGATTGGTACACTTCGGCCATTAATAAATACGGAAGCATGGTTTGAAGCAGCTCTTGGGTAACCATCACCATAACCTACAGCAATAACACCTAAAGTTGTTTCTTTGTCAGAAATCCAAGATCCCCCGTATCCAACAGGTTGCCCTTTATCATGATGACGCACTGAGATAAGGCGTGTTGAAAATGTCATCGCAGGAATTAGGCCAAAATCTTTACCTACGCTGTCACTTTGAGGGGATATGCCATACAAAGCAATACCAGCTCTTGCTACATCAAACTTTGAATTCGGCCATAATAAAATACCGGCTGAATTGGCGATACTTTTCATTCCTTGCTTATCTTTAACCGCGTTAGAAAATACCGTAATTTGCTCTTGAGTTGTAGTGCACTGTGTATCATCAGCACAACTAAAGTGACTAAGAAAACTAATCGGCTCTGAAACTGTATCTAGTCGTTTTAGTCGGGTGATATAGTCGCTGATTTCCTGTGGCTGAATACCTAATCGATGCATGCCTGAGTCAACTTTTATCCAAACGTTAATTACGTTAGCTAGTGATGCTTGTTCCAGGTCTTTTAGCTGCTGTTCACTGTGAATAACAATATCTAAATCTAATTCAAACGCTTGCTTTAGGTCGTTACTACAAAAACAGCCTTCTAATAATAGGATAGGCTGTTTTATTCCTGCATCTCTCAGTTCAACAGCTTCTTCTATTCTAGCTACAGCGAACAGGTCTGCATTAGGTAGTGATTTTGCAACTGCAATAGCATTGTGCCCATAGGCATTACCTTTTATAACCGCTACGAGTTTTTGATGGCCACACAGTTTTTTTAACACTTGATAATTATGACGAATTGCATCTAGGTTAATGTGGGCTTGCGCGGTGATCATTCCTCTCTCCTTAAGGCTTAATTTAGTAACTAACCAAATTTATCCTTTTATTATCTATCGCTTACAACTTTATGGGTTTGCAATTTATAAGCCAGATTCAAAAAAAATTGAGTAATAAAAGAATATTTACAATGGATTGGTGGGTCAAAACCGATGGTTTGCAGTATTGGTGACTTCTCCGTGTCATATATCTTACTATTTCTCTCTGTCCAACATTTAGCTTCTTTGCTTTAAAACTTTGTCGGTTTGATGCTGTTTTACATGATTTGTTGCACCAGTATGTTGCACCATATCACTATTTCGGTGCGTTAACAATTGTTTAACATGTTGATTTTGTTCGGTTTTTGTCTTTTTAAATTACGAGGTACCTAATAATAAAGGGAAATTATCTGTTTAGTGTAAAGATTCTCCTATTTTCATGAAAATAATATTTGTTGTCATAGTTTTTGCATTAGTAGATACGTTATTAACTTAATTTATTTATATACCTATATATTTGGAGATAAAGATGGAACTTAAAAAACCTTACCTATTATTTCTTGGCGATGCAGCTGATTCTCTAGCGGCTAAAGTGGCACAGGGTATTAAAACGTGGCATCCAGAATATTGTGTTGGCCAATACCGATTAGAAAACTGTAACGCAGATGTAGGTCTTACTGATATCTCTATTGCTGATGCGATTAAAGCGGGTGCCAAAACACTGGTGATTGGTGTTGCTAATCGTGGTGGTGTTATCTCTGAGCAGTGGTTAGATGTATTAATTGAAGCAATGGAAGCAGGTATGGACATCGCTTCAGGTCTTCATAATAAGCTTATTGATATTCCTGTATTAGTAGAGTGCGCAGAAAAACACGGCCGCTCTCTGTTTGACGTGCGTTACCCTACTCAGGCTTACCCAGTGGGTACTGGTATAAAACGTAGTGGTAAAAGAGTACTAACAGTAGGGACTGACTGTTCTGTTGGTAAAATGTATACATCACTTGCTATCGAAAAAGAGATGCATGCACAGGGTATGGATGCAGACTTTAGAGCGACAGGGCAAACAGGCATTTTGATCACTGGTGGTGGTGTGAGTGTCGACTGTGTTGTTGCAGACTTTATTGCCGGTGCAATTGAAACAATTTCTCCAGAGAATAGCCCTGAGCATTGGGATGTTATGGAAGGGCAAGGTTCGTTATTCCATGCTTCTTTTGCGGGTGTGACAATGGGACTTATTCACGGCTCACAGCCTGATGCTCTTATCTTGTGTCATGAACCAACGCGTACGCACATGCGCGGCCTACCAAGCTACTCATTACCTGATATCCAAACATGTATCGACGCTAATATTGCCGCTGCGCAATTAACAAATAAAGACGTTAAATGTGTTGGTATCTCGGTAAATACTTCAAACATGGAAGCGACTGAGGCAGTTTCATACATGGAAGCACTTGAGAAAGAGATCGGCTTACCGGTTGTTGACCCATTCCGCCAAGGTGTTGCACGCATTGTCGAGCAACTAAAGGAAGTATAAATGAAACTATCAATATCTGAGCGCTCTTGGCCTATACGAGGGAGTTTCACTATCTCTCGTGGCAGTAAAACACACGCTGATACCGTCGTTGTTGAAATTGAGCATGAGGGCGTTGTTGGTCGAGGCGAGTGTGTTCCTTATGCAAGATACGATGAATCGCTACAAAGTGTGAAGGCAGAAATTACCGCAATAGCAGATCAAATAGAAGCCGGTATGACACGCCAGCAGTTACAGGAAATTTTACCTTCAGCGGCAGCGCGTAATGCAGTGGACTGCGCAATGTGGGATCTTGAATGTAAGCTGAAAGGCTGTTCTATCTGGGAAAAAATTAATCTTCAACCTAGCACACTAGAAACGGCTTATACCATTTCGTTGGGTGAGCCTGAAGTGATGGAGCAAGCTGCTAAAGATAACGCTTTTCGCTCACTACTAAAAATTAAATTGGGTGGTAATGGCGATTTAGAAAGATTAAGAGCGGTACGAAATGGTGCACCCACATCAAAAATTATCATTGATGCAAATGAAGCGTGGACGCCTGAGTTATACCGACAGCTAATGCCTGATCTTTTGATGTTAGATATCGCGATGATCGAGCAACCGTTTCCAGCGGGTGATGATGCTGCATTAGCAACGCTACCAAGGCCTATCCCTATCTGTGCAGATGAGTCGTGCCATGATCGTAAAAGCTTAGCTGAGATTGTAGGTCGCTACGATATGATCAATATAAAAATCGATAAAACGGGTGGCCTGACTGAAGCATTACTACTAAAAGAAGAGGCACAAAAACTTGGCTTAAGTGTCATGGTTGGTTGCATGCTTTCCTCTTCTTTAAGCATGGCACCTGCCTTCGTGCTCGGTCAGGATGCAGATATTATTGATTTAGATGGTCCATTACTGTTATCGCAGGATATTGAAAATGGATTTGATTTCAGAGGCAGCCAAATGGTTCCGTTTAGTAGCCAGTTATGGGGTTAAATGATGATTAGAACAGTATATGTAAAAGGTGATTACGTGTTAGAAACAGAAGCGACTGTTTCTATTTTTGACCGAGGTTTTTTATTTGCTGACGCCGTTTATGAAGTAACGGCAGTTTTAGATGGCATGTTGATTGATAATCCTGGTCATATTGCACGTCTGGAGCGGTCTTGCAAAGAGCTTGGTATTAACATGCCATTAAGTGCAGAGCAGTTAACCGCTGTGCAGAAAGAGCTGATTAACAAAAACAACCTCAAAGAGGGGGGCGTTTATCTACAACTTACGCGTGGCAGTGAGGGCGATAGAGACTTTTCTTACAGCGATGATATCGAGCCAACATTAGTGTTATTTACGCAACAGCGTTCACTGATAAACAGCAAACCTGCACAAAAAGGTATCAAAGTGCTGTCGATGGATGATATCCGTTGGAGGCGTCGAGATATCAAAACGACTAGTTTATTACCAGCGTGTTTATCAAAACAGATCGCTTATCAAGCTGGTTGTGATGATGTTTGGCTGATTGAAGACGGTTTTGTAACCGAAGGTGGTTCAAGCAACGCTTATATCGTTACCCAAGAAAACAAGATCATTACTCGTCCGCTGAGCAATGACATTCTTCACGGCATTACGCGTGCATCACTGCTTAAATTAGCAAAAGAGAGCAATATTGAAATAGAAGAGCGCTCATTTACTATCGAAGAAGCGTATGCCGCAAAAGAAGCTTTTGTAAGCTCAGCAACGACCTTTATTTGGCCTGTCATCAGTATTGATGGTTATTCAATTGGTGATGGTACCCCTGGTCCATTAGCAAGCAAGCTACGCGATATCTATATTAAAACAGCGATTGAGCTAGCGGAATAAATCAAATGCCTTTACTAGTCCTAGTAAAGGCATTTTTTTTCTAGAAAAATTCATGGATTATAGGAATAACGATGAGTAGATTAAACTCCTTGAGTGCAGCAGAGAATAAATGGGGCCTTTCCCAGTTATCAACGGAAAGCAAAGCACTATGTCTTTTATTTATCGCAATTATTATCTGGGGTGGGAATTGGCCGGTAATGAAAACCGGTTTAAATCACATCACACCACTATGGTTTTCAATGGTGCGTTTTGCGTTAGGTGCTTTGACCCTTTTTGCTTTTCAGATAGCGACTAAAGCGCTTTATATACCTAAGAAAAAAGATTTACCCCTGATACTCAGTATCGGCGTGATACAAATGATGACCTTTACCGTTTTAGGCTCTGTGGCAATGACGCAAGTAGATGCAGGGCGATCTGCAGTACTAGCATACACAACTACGTTATGGGTACTTCCGCTATCGGTACTCTTTTTCCGTGAATATCTGTCACAAAAGCAGCTATTAGGCACGCTATTAGGCTTGATTGGTGTCATTGTACTTTTCAACCCATTTACTTTTGACTGGAGTAATCGAGCACTAGTTATTGCTAACGGTTTCCTTTTGCTGGGCTCTCTTCTGTGGAGCTTATGTATTCTGCACTTACGTTGTTCTAAGTCTGGCGCGACAGCCTATCAACTTGCTCCATGGCAAATGCTGGCAGCAACTATTCCGCTAACACTCCTATCATATTGGATTGAAGGGCCATTCACCGGTGATGGTAGTGTCACTTTCTGGAAGATCTGTCTTTATCTAGGCCCATTAGCGACCGCTTTTTGTTTCTGTGTTGTTAATGGAGTGAGTAAGTTATTAAGTGGGGCATTTATATCAACTGCAATGCTTGGCGTCCCCATTACTGGTTTGCTTTTCTCAATCATATTCCTAGGTGAGCAACTTACAATGCCACTTGTTGCAGGGACACTGTTAATCTGTACCGGTATTTTTGTGGTGATTAAGAGTGCAAAGAAGCAATGAGCAAGGGAATTGAGATCGTTTTTTATTCACCATGGCGTGCTTTAACCTCAGCGTGCACATCCAAATGACTCATCCAGTTATCGGCTGAATATTGGTTAAGTCTTAATTTAGCGTAATTATTATAAGGCGCTATTTATATTTAGCTAGTGACATAAATAGCGTCTTATTTTTTATTTTGTTTATTCTTTAAAAAGTAAAATCACCTTTAATTCTAGAATGTTAGTAACTAATAAACTTAACATCAGCTATTCATTAAACCGATATCATATTTAGCTTTAATGCTTTTTATCGCTGCCGCTGTTTTACTTTCAATGGCACAAATAACTTTTTAGCCCTTTCTTTCTAGGCAATATCGGCTTTGTTGCGTAATTAAA
>NZ_JBFRMS010000057.1:0-69671 GCF_041470505.1 Vibrio sp. 10N.261.55.C5 | reverse complement strand
TCTTAAGTGAACGGCATTAGCTCTTCGGAGCTCTTTTTTGATCGTGTCGATTATGGATTATCGCAGGTGTTGAACTCATTTCTGCTGTTAAGACGTTGGAGGTAGCACAGAATAAACCACGCCATCTTTCGGCTTACCGTTAAACAGAAATCGATTCTGGGCAATGGTTTCTCGCTCAGCGCCACACTTCTCGATCAACTTTTGGCTGGGTAGGTTCTCGGTATCGCAGACAATCTCCAAACGCGTTAACTTGAGTTGCGCGAAACAAAATTCAAATAGGGCGAACATCGCTTCTTTGGCGATCCCTCTCCTTTGAAAGTCATCACCGACCCAATAACCTAAACTCGCCATATTAAAGGTGTGGTAAAGCTCATTAATGGCAACCATACCGACTAACTTATCGCTTTTTCGTTCAAAGATGCCAAAGCCAAACGCATCGGCTTTCACCCAGTTCAGGCGAGTTGCCAGAATAAATTTCTCGGCCTCGACGATAGAAAACTCTTTATGACACCAGTCGACCCATGGCAGCAAGCTAGGGGAGGACTTAACCAGCTGAGAAAATTCTTGAGCATCTGAGGCCTCAATGATTTTAAGGCTAAGATTTTGTGTGTTGATCTGAAATTCAGGGCTCATAGAGCGTACCAAGTAACGTGTAAGTACTGAGCAAAGAGAGTCAGTACAGAATAAAGATAGATAGCACTTAATAAAACGCCCTCACTAGGAGGGCGGATTGAATTATTTATATAATTATAGCCGAATCGGCAAGTAATTTACTGCGCTACACGTCTAACTTGAATCACCATTCCAAGAAGTGGGTGGTCAAGGTAATGAGTTTCTGTACTGCGCATACGACGTTTTTGGTCCATGCGGTAGCTCTTAAGGAACTCTTGGACTTCAACCGTCGGAGAAATTTCAGTTAGATTGCCCACCTGGACGTTGCTTTCTGCGCCACTTACTGGTGAATCTAGCTCAATTTGTTGCTCTTGTAGAGTCACTTCACGAACGCTTGGCGCTTTTAAATCTAATGTCGTTTCAGCGTATAGGTAGTGCTGAACGTAGATTTGCAGCTTGCCGTCTAATTCGTAGAGTGGCTTATCAATGGTCTCTTCTTGGAACCCATCAGCGCTGCCTGCAGTGTTTGCGCCTTTTTCAGAGCCATCAGCATTAAACTGTTTAGAGAAATCTTTACCTGCTTGAATATGGAAAACAGGTGCCGAGCTCTTACCTTGGTCGCCTTGACGCCAAGCGGTATGCATCAGAACTTCAAAGCCAGCGTGTTTACGTAGCTTGTCTTTCTGAGGCGTTAACTTGTATTCCGAGTAAGGTAGCATTTGAACGCCTTTCTTTGCTCGGTATTGGGTATCTTGAAATGAACCAACGCGTTCAAGTGAAATCTTAGGCTGTGTATTTGGCCAAGATTCGTTCACCTTCTCTGCATCAACAGCGCGCTTAAAAATGATCACTTCTATATCAAATTGTCTCTGCGCCAAACTTGGCAGTGAGACGAACAATAGTAGCAGTGGGATCAGTCTTTTCATTTTTACTCCGTCTTCCAGCCGAACTACCGGCTGGATAATTTATATGTGCAAGTGGATTGGGTCTTATGCTGAAGGCAGCAAGTTTTGTCTGAATTCGCCCAATAAATCACTAACAAATTGAATTCGCTTCCGTCTGTCGACCAATGGTATCGTAAACTTGAACTTTGTTGGTCCTTCCATTGAAAACTTTTGCGGTTGAGATTGCAACAGTTTAACAAGGTAGGTCGGGTTTATGTCAGCATCCGGGTAGAATTCTAAGAATCCACCCTTATCGTGGGCTTCAATTTTCTTCGCTTTGATAGACGCTGCGGCTAATTTTAGCTCAGAAACTGATAACAAGTTCTTGGTTGCATCAGGCAGAAGGCCGAAGCGATCAATCAGCTCGACTTTCAACTCTGCCAATTCGTCGGTGTCACTCACACTCGCAATACGTTTGTATGTTGATAAACGCGTGTTGATGTCTGGAATATAGTCGTCTGGCAATAGTGCAGGCAGACGCATCTCAATTTCAGTTTGTTCACGCAATAGATCATCAAGCGAAGGCTCTCGACCTTCTTTCAACGCTTCAACCGCTTGTTCAAGCATCTCCATGTACAAGGTGAAACCAACCGACTGGATTTGACCACTCTGTTCATCACCCAACAGCTCACCCGCACCACGAATCTCTAAATCGTGAGTTGCTAGGGTAAAGCCTGCGCCCAAGTCTTCGAGCGAAGCTATCGCATCCAATCGCTTGATCGCATCTTTGGTCATTGCTTTAGGGTGTGGCGTTAACAAGTAAGCATAAGCTTGGTGGTGCGAACGACCTACACGACCACGTAATTGGTGCAGCTGTGCTAAACCAAGGTTATCGGCTCTGTCCATCAAGATGGTATTTGCCGTTGGTACGTCGATACCGGTTTCAATGATGGTTGTACACACCAGTAAGTTGAAGCGCTGGTGGTAGAAGTCATTCATGATGCGTTCCAGTTCGCGCTCTCGCATCTGGCCATGAGCTACAGTCACGCGCGCCTCTGGAATCAGCTTTTGCAATGACTCTGCTGTTTTCTCAATCGTGTCGACTTGGTTGTGTAGGAAGTAAACCTGGCCACCACGCATGATTTCACGCAGCACCGCTTCTCTGACGATGGCATCATCACTCTCGCGAACGAAGGTTTTAATTGCCAAGCGTCGTGCGGGTGGTGTAGCGATGATCGAAAGGTCACGCATGCCACTCATTGCCATGTTCAGCGTTCGCGGGATCGGTGTCGCAGTAAGCGTTAGAATATCGACATCCGCACGCATCGCTTTCACTTTCTCTTTCTGACGCACACCAAATCGGTGTTCTTCATCGACAACCAGCAAGCCAAGGTCTTTAAACTTAATATCACTGGAAAGTAGCTTGTGAGTACCCACTAAGATATCGACCTTACCGTCGGCGACATCTTGCATGATCAACTTCTGCTCTTTAGCTGATTTGAATCGGGATAGAACCTCAACACGAATCGGCAAGTTGGCGAAACGGTCACGGAAGTTCTCGAAGTGTTGCTGAGCAAGTAGGGTAGTAGGAACTAACACCGCCACTTGTTTACTGTTATCCGTACAAACGAATGCTGCGCGCATTGCGACTTCTGTTTTACCAAAACCAACATCACCACACACTAAGCGGTCCATGGCTTTTGCTTGGCACATGTCAGACATCACCGCATTGATTGCCATCGCTTGGTCATCGGTTTCTTCAAACGGGAAGCCAGATTTGAAGGTTGCGTATTGCCCGCGATCTAAAACAAATTTATAGCCAGGTTTAAGCTCACGCTTGGCGTAAACATCCAGCAGCTCTGCAGCAACGTCACGTACTTTTTCAGCGGCACGCTTACGCGCTTTTTGCCACGCCTCACCACCTAGTTTATGCAGTGGTGCAGAATCTTCAGCGCCGCCAGAGTAGCGCCCGATTAAGTTCAGAGAAGCAACAGGTACGTAGAGCTTGGCATCATTTTGATACTCAAGCGTTACGTATTCTGTTTTCATGCCACCGGCTTCGAGTGTTTGCAAGCCGATGTAGCGACCAATACCGTGGTCAATGTGCACAACAGGTTGACCCGGTTTAAGTTCGGCTAAGTGACGAATGACAGTGTCGCTGTTAACACTTTTTTTGTCTTTCTTACGACGTTGTACAACGCGATCACCTAACAGGTCGCTTTCACAGACAAGGGCGATGTTTTGCTCTTCATGGATAAAACCGTGTTCAGCAGAGCCAAGGATGAGGCTGAACTTGTCTTTGCCTTTAATTGAGGCATCGAGGTTTTCAACTTCGCTTGGTCGTACTTTAATACCACGAAGCAGTTCACTCAGCGCTTCACGACGACCTTCTGACTCAACTGAAAAGACGACTTTGCCTTCGAAGGCTTCTGTGAACTTTCTTAGGTTAGCTAAAGGTTCTTTATTTTGATGCTGAACGCTGAGGTCAGGTAATGACACGACAGGCAAGTTGGTGCGGCCTGCTTTCTCTTCAATCGAATCTAGACTCAGGTTAACTTGTGGCTTCTGTTTGAAGTGAGCGAACAGCTCGTCTTTCTTCAACCACAGTTGTTCAGGCGTGAGAAGTGGCCGTAATGGGTCAACACCGCGCTGTTCGTATCGATGAGCAACGTCCGTTAGGAATGAGTCTACTGCAGTCTCGACATCACCTAGAATCAGCAGTTGCGCTTCATCGGCAACGTAATCAAACAAGGTTTCTGTGTGATCGAAGAACAGCGGTTGCCAGTACTCGATACCAGCAGGCCAAGTACCCTTAGAAACCTGCATATAAACCGATTCTGGTTCGCGGCGCGCATCAAACTGTTGGCGCCAACGAATACGGAAATCTTCAATCGCTGTTTCCGAGGTCGGGAATTCGTGAGCAGGCAGCAGGCGGATCTCAGAGATGTCTTCGATAGAACGCTGGTTTTCAGGATCGAAAGTACGAATAGTGTCGATTTCGTCATCGAAAAAATCGATTCGATACGGGTCTTTACTGCCCATTGGGAACAGATCGAGAATAGAGCCACGGCTTGCGTATTCACCGGGGCCAAACACTTGGTCAACGTAACGATAGCCTGACTTTTCAAGCTGTAGACGCAGTTTCTCTAAAGAGTAGAGATCGCCCGTTTTCACCATTAACGTGTGTTGTAGCAAAAAGTCACGCGGTGACTGGCGTTGCAATAACGTGCTGATCGGAACGATCGTGATGCCATCTTTTAGTGTTGGCAGTGCGTAAAGGCGTGCGATACGATCTGAGATGATCTCTTGGTGCGGCGAGAAGCTATCGTATGGCAGCGTTTCCCAGTCAGGGAATAATGCGACTTCATGTGCCGTAAACTGTTCAATTTCAGATTGAAGCTTAAGCGCCACTTGTGGGTCGGGTACAGCCAAGACGGTATGGCTGTTGTGTTGCTCTGCGAGTTTGGCAATGGCAAGAGCGAGAGACGAACCGACTAGGTTACCGATTTGCTTTTTGTCACCGGCACCTTTAAGTTTAGGTAGTGTAAATATGGATTTTTTGGTCATGTTAATTTACTTGTTATCTCGGTCTAGAGAGCGTTGACGCAAGAGTTTCTGTTGTTGATAAAGTGCCGCTTTAATTAGCAGGTCTTGGTCAGTATCGCGAAGATGAGCGTATTTGAAGTTAATTTCGAAACCGGAATCTTTAGGCTGGCTTGCAAACACTTCCGCGTAGCAGTATATGGCTGCGGCAGGGTGCTCTAGGAACAGTTTAGCTTTTACTAAACGTCCCGCTTCGATATCTGTTTTTGAAAAGCAGGAAAATTGACTCGCACCGAAAGAGTAGGTGTGAGTACGAAACTTCTCTTCATCTTGCTGCGATAACATAAAGCTCAACAACAGGTTTAATTTAGAGTTTTGTGCATCCAATAAACTGGTGACGTTCTTCAAGTCGCTGTTTTTCAGTTCAGCGCGAGCACTGTCGGCTAACAGGTCCAATTGGCTAAATTCACTCGCCACAACGAAAGGGGCAGGGATCTCGGATTCGAACTGAATTTGAGAAGGTAAAGTGAAGTTACTTTCCATTGGCTCTATATTAGCGGTAAGGCTGTGGTGAACGGTGAAAAACTCTTGTTCTGTCATGCGTTAGTTCCTTGAAGTGATCTATTGATTATCGCTATGTGGCCGCAGTAATCAAGGTCAGTTAATTGAAACTATCAAATAGTTGTTTGAAATTTGGTGTTTTGACAGGGTTCTGTTTTTCAGGCCTAACTAATTGAGTTAATTCACTCTATATTTTCAATTACCCCCTACACAGTAACAGCAATACCCGTTACATTAACCCGCATCCCTTTTTGATGGTTCAAAGTATGTTTCATCCTATTTCAATGTTTGTTGGCCTGCGTTATTTGAAAGGCCGTTCAGGTGATCGCTTTAGCCGTTTTGTTTCTTACATGTCGACGGCAGGTATCACCATTGGTGTGCTGTCTTTGATTACTGTTTTATCGGTAATGAATGGATTCGAAGCGCAATTAAAAGACCGAATTCTCGGCGTTCTTCCTCAGGCTGTGGTTTATGAACAAGGAGGCACGACCTCACTTTCTGAAAAAGCCCCAAGCTTCGCAGAACAAATTTCGCTTAATGGTCATGTTGAACCGATTGTTCGCAGTGAGGCAGTGATTCAGAGCCCTGCTCAGCTTTCTGCTGGCCTTTTGATTGGCATCCAACCCAATTCTGATGATCCACTTCAAGACCACTTAATCGCGGGTCGCTTGTCTTCACTTCAAGCTGGGCAATATCAGCTGTTTCTTGGTCATACTCTGGCGAGAAACCTAAAAGTATCGATGGGCGACAAAGTTCGTCTAATGGTGACCAGCGCGAGCCAGTACACCCCGTTAGGTCGTATTCCAAGCCAACGAAATTTCACCGTTGCCGGTATTTTCAATACAGGTTCTGATATCGACGCTCAACTGATGGTGACAGACATCCAAGACGCTGGGCGTTTGATGCGTTATAAATCAGACACTATTTCAGGCTGGCGACTATTTTTTGAAGACCCGTTTGAAGTCGCAGAGTTATCAACTCAGCCATTACCGGAAGGTTGGTTGTGGAGCGACTGGCGAGACCAACGAGGTGAGCTATTCCAAGCCGTTCGTATGGAAAAAAACATGATGGGTTTAATGCTTGGGCTTATCATCGGTGTTGCTGCTTTCAATATTATCTCAGCACTTATCATGGTGGTGATGGAGAAGCAGTCTGAAGTCGCGATTCTTAAGACCCAAGGCATGACTGATGGTCAAGTCATGGGGATCTTCATGGTTCAAGGCGCAAGTAGTGGCGTGATTGGTGCGCTCTCTGGTGGTGTGTTAGGCGTTGCTCTAGCGATGAACCTTAATACTATTTTAGAGGCGATGGGCGTTGCTCTATTCTCCTTTGGTGGACAGTTACCAATTTTGATTAACCCAATTCAAATCGCTGTTGTTGTGGTTCTGGCTATTGCACTTAGCCTGATTGCCACTGTATTCCCTTCTTATCGTGCATCGTCTGTGAAACCTGCTGAGGCCCTTCGTTATGAGTAATTTTCTTCAATGTAATGATATCCGTAAAACGTACCGTGAAGGCTCGTTAGATACTGAGGTGCTCAAGGGAGTCAGCTTTGACATCGAAAAGGGTGAGCTAGTAGCAATCATCGGTACCTCTGGCTCGGGCAAAAGTACCTTACTGCATATCTTAGGCGCATTAGACGATGCTTCTGCGGGCAGTGTGAGTTTTCTTGGTCAAGATTTAGCATCTTTGAGTTCGAATAAGCAGGCGAAGCTTCGCAACAAGCATCTTGGCTTTGTGTATCAGTTCCATCATCTTCTATCTGACTTTTCAGCTTTAGAAAACGTGGCGATGCCGTTATTGATTGGCGGCAAAAAGCCCGCTAAAGCAAAGCAAGAAGCACAACGTTTGTTGGACAAAGTTGGATTGAGTCACCGCGTGGACCACCGACCTTCAGAGCTTTCTGGTGGCGAGAGGCAACGTGTGGCGATTGCTCGTGCATTGGTGAATAAGCCTGCGCTAGTGTTGGCGGATGAACCAACCGGTAACCTTGACCATAACACCGCACTGTCTATTTACGACTTAATGCGTGAACTGAACCGTGAATACGATACTGCCTTTTTGGTCGTGACTCACGATGGTGAACTTGCCGGTAAGATGGATCGCCAACTTCACATGCAAGATGGTTTACTGGTCAACGTAGAAAAAGAGGAGAGCTAAGTGTTTTCCTCTTTATCTCTATTGATAGGCGGCCGATTTAGCCGTGCGAAACAACGAGACAAGATGGTGTCGTTCATCTCATTGTCTTCGACCATTGGTATTGCGGTTGGTGTCGCGGTGATCATTATCGGCTTATCTGCGATGAATGGCTTTGAGCGAGAGCTTCAATCACGAGTACTTTCTGTCATTCCTCATGGTGAATTTGAAGGCGTGAATGAGCCTGTGACTCGTTGGGAGCACGTGATTGAGGAGTCGGTTAAGCACGATAAAGTCGTTGCTGCTGCGCCTTATGTAAAAATTACAGCGCTTGCTGAAAAGGGCAAAGAACTCAAAGCAATTGAAGTTCGCGGCGTTGACCCACAACTTGAGCAACAAGTATCGAGCCTGTCGAGTTTTATCGATAAGCAAGCTTGGAGTGAGTTTAAAGCAGGGCAACAACAAATCATCTTAGGTTCTGGTGTAGCGAATGTGCTGGGTGCGAAAGTCGGTGATTATCTGACTTTGATGATTCCAGCGGTAAACGGTTCTGTGAAGGTTCAGGCGCCAAAGCGTGTTCGAGTGAAAGTGGTTGGCTTGCTGACGCTTAATGGCCAGATTGACCACAGCTTGGCTCTGATTCCGATTGGTGATGCTCAGGTCTACGCCAACTTAGGTGAGGCGGTAACTGGAGTCTCTTTAAAAGTGACCGATGTGCTGAACGCGAACTCTATTGTGCGTGAAGTGGGCAATCAGCTTGATGTGTATGTGTATCTACGAAGCTGGCAGCAGAAGTTTGGTTTCTTGTATCGAGATATCCAACTCGTTCGTACCATCATGTATCTGGTGATGGTACTGGTTATTGGTGTGGCTTGTTTCAATATTGTCTCGACGCTAATGATGGCAGTAAAAGACAGAGCATCAGAGATCGCGATTTTAAGAACCATGGGTGCATCAGACGGCCTTGTGAAGCGCATCTTTGTTTGGCAGGGCGTATTCTCAGGCGTGTTAGGCAGTTTAGTGGGCAGTGCAATAGGTGTGCTAGTCGCTCTTAATCTCACGACACTAATCAAAGGACTTGAAAAGTTGGTCGATCACCAGTTCTTGTCCGGTGATATCTATTTTGTCGACTTCTTGCCATCACAACTTGATATGACGGATGTTGTTGTGGTTTCCGGCACTGCGATTGTGCTGAGTTTACTGGCGACATGGTACCCAGCATCACGCGCGGCGAAGTTGAATCCAGCCTCAGTGCTGAGTTCTAAATAGCATTCGCCTAAATAACAGGCCGTCAGTTTTCAGTCGATACAAAAAAGGATCCCAGTGGGATCCTTTTTTATTGAATTCAATTCGTGTTCTTTACGACTTTCGTTACATGCCAATCTTGCAGAGGTAAGTAGCTCATCCGATTTTAACTTGTGTACGTTTTAAGTGAAGCGCATACAAGGTTAGATTGAATAACAAGAAATGGCGTTCAGTGCCTTGCTTGTCGCTTCTTCCAACTTCTTACTACTGAGTAGCGCCATAAACCGCGAATACCAAAGTAGCCAATCATTGCTGAAACCACGCCACAAATCAGACAACCCAATAAGAACGGAGGCCCTATAGTGCTCATTTGCGCCAAGATGAAGTCCCAAGACAATTCGAAATGGAAGGCTTGCGGTGGCACATGCATAACAAACGCCCCGACTTTATAAGCAAAGTAGAAGAGAACAGGCATGGTAACCGGGTTACTGATCCAAACAAGTGCGACAGCTAAAGGCAGGTTAACGCCACATGCAACAGCAAGGCCTGCAGACATAATCATTTGACTTGGTAGAGGGACAAACGCCATGAATAACCCAACAGCAAACGCGCCAGCCGCAGAGCGACGATTAAGGCACCATAAGTTGGGGTTGTACAAAACATTGCCAAAAACTTTCAATGCTTTCTGACGCTTGATTAGATCATGGTCAGGCATAAATCGTTTGATAAACTTTCTTGGCATAGGAGGAAGCTACTCTCTTGTTTAACACTTGGTTCTTGATTTCATTTGCTGCGACAGTTGTGTCTGCCAGCTTCTGGCCTGTGATGCCACATTGGGTTTGGGCACCATTGATGCTGTTGTTACTGCTAGCACCAACAAAGTATAGCGTTTTCCGGAGTGCAAGAGGTCCAGTAACAGCATTGATACTAGTTATCTGCCTAGGGAATGCGATTGAAATACAAACGAGTCGCTTATTCCAATCAGGGCAGAATACTACCATAAATGCGTCGGTTGTTAGCCTTTTTAGTGAAAATAGCCACGGTTTTGAAAGCGTAATAGTAGTCAGATCAATTGGCGGCGAAAAATTAATCTTTCCTCAATTGATAAAATTGCGTTTGTTTACTCCTTTCAAGCTAACGCTTGGAGATGATGTCTATTTATCGGCCTCAATAAAGCCGATATGGGGCAAACTCAACGAAGCCGGCTTTGACCGAGAAAAGTACTTGTTTAGTGCTGGCGTGGTTGCCAATGCAACTTACAGAGCAGATACCAAGTACCGAATTCATTCTAGCACCAACTTACGCGCCCAATGGTTTGAAGCCAGCCTTGAAAGGTTAAGTCTGCTGGCAAATCAAGATCTCATTATCGCTTTGAGTTTTGGATATCGAGACCTTATTCCGCCTCAGCGGTGGGATATTCTTAAAAGCAGTGGCCTGATTCACTTGATGGCTATTTCGGGGCTGCATATTGGGATTGCCTTTGGTATCGGCTATCAGATTGGCAAGATATTAAGGTTACTTTCCCCTTCATTTCTTTGGTTACCTACAATATTCGGGCTCGGCTTGGCGTATTTCTATAGTTGGTTTGCTGGATTCACGCTGCCAACTTTGAGAGCTTTGGTGATGTGCGTTATCGCGAGTTATTTCTTGTGGCGTGGGCAAAATATCAGTTTGCTTCGGTATGTTACTTTAAGTGTGTGCGTGGTTCTGCTGATTTGGCCGTTTTCAGCTTTGTCGAGCAGTTTTTGGTTGTCCTTTGGTGCATTGGGCGCTGTTTTCTATATCGCCTGTAATACTCAGCGCTCAGCTTCAAGCTTTACATTTATCGACCACGCACTCCAACTTATTAAGCTTCAACTGATGCTGACATTCCTTATCGCGCCTTCCTCGATGTTGTTTTTCAAAGGAGTCAGTTTAGTCTCTGTTTTCTACAACTTGTTCCTTTTGCCTTGGGTATCGATGGTGACGATCCCGCTGTTGTTTCTGGCAATGTTTCTAAGCTTAATATCGGAGTCAGTGTCTGGCGTGGTTGGTATAACAGCGCTAGACAATGATTTGGTCAGTCAGCTGTGGAAGTTAGTCGACTTATCGCTTGAGCCTCTCGTATTTAGTCTTCCTTTCTCTGAGCGATTTTGGATCCAAGTCGATAATCAGACGATTGCATTATCAGTATTCCTTATCTTGTTTTTGAGCTTTGTTAGTCGGTATTTCAAGCGAACATTATCGATATTGGTAACTGCAGTGTTTGTGCTGTGGTGGGAGTTCAGCAAACCCCAGCAAGACAAACTAACTATTGATATCTTGGATGTTGGGCATGGGTTGTCTTTGGTCTTGGAAAAGAACAATCAGATTGTTGTTTATGATCTTGGCAATGCGTGGCCAGGAGGCTCGGTTGTTGAGTCTTTGTTGATTCCTACTTTGAATCAGCGGGGGATTTATGAATTAGAAGGCGTGATTGTGAGTCATTTCGATTCTGACCATGCTGGTGGTTATCCGGCATTACTTGAGAACTATACGCCAAAGTGGATAAGAACCAGTCAGAACATTATTCAAGAACGCCAATCTATCACTCAAGCCCCGTCTAATATTCAAACATGTACTATTGGAGAGGTTTGGAACTGGCAAGATGTTGTTTTTGAGGTGTTGTGGCCGCCTAAGCAAGTAAAGAGGGCGTATAACCCACATTCGTGTGTGGTCAAGATCTCAGATCATAGTGCTGATTTCTCAATGTTGCTCACTGGTGATATTGAACTGGTAAGTGAGTGGTTACTTGCTCGTGAAGGAGAACAGCTAAGGAGTGATGTTATGTTGGTTCCGCATCATGGCAGCGATTCGTCATCGATTAAGTCGTTTATTGAGGCGGTGTCTCCTCAGCTGGCGATAGCTTCTCTTGCCAAAGGCAACCAGTGGGGAATGCCGAGTGAGTTTGTTATTGAACGTTATCAGGAAGCGGGGAGTACTTGGCTAGATACTGGAGAAAGCGGACAAATAACCATCACTCTTAGCAAAGAAGGTTGGCAATATCATGCGATTAGAGAACAACAAGGCGGGCAGTGGTATAGGCAGATGCTCCGTAAGGGAGTAGAATAGATAGATTATTGTGAGAAAATTAAGCGATTCTATGTCAACACAAACAGATGAAACTACCTGGGTCACATTTAAAAGACTTTGGACTTATATTCGATTATATAAGGCCGGCCTAGGTGTTGCGGTAATTGCGCTTATTATAAATGCCGTTTCTGATACCTATATGATTTCCTTACTAAAGCCGTTACTTGATGAAGGCTTTGGTAATGCTGAATCTGACTTTTTACGTACACTTCCACTTATTATCTTTGCCATGATGTTCGTTCGTGGCGTCAGTGGCTTTGTTTCAACCTATTGCTTGAGTTGGGTCTCTGGCAATGTGGTGATGGAAATTCGTCGTAAGATTTTCAGCCATTTCATGCACATGCCTGTTTCTTTCTTCGATAAAGAACAGACAGGCGCATTGCTATCTCGAATTACTTACGATTCAGAGCAAGTGTCTGCAGCAACCAGTAAAGCGTTAGTCAGTATTGTCCGTGAAGGTGCAAGTATTATTGGCTTGTTGACGCTGATGTTCTGGAATAGTTGGCAGTTATCTTTGGTGTTATTTGCTGTAGCGCCTTTGGTTGCGTGGGCGATCAGTATCGTATCGAAGCGATTCAGAAAGATCTCTAAGAACATGCAAACTAGCATGGGTCACGTTGCTTCTTCAGCTGAACAAATGCTGAAAGGGCATAAAGTGGTTCTAACTTACGGTGGTCAAGATCTAGAAAAACACCGCTTTGATAAAGTTAGTAACCAAATGCGCCAACAAAGCATGAAGTTAATCACTGCTCAAGCGGCCGCTAACCCGATTATTCAAATGATCGCATCAGTTGCGATTGTTGTGGTTCTATTCCTTGCTAGTGTCGATTCTATTAAAGCCGAGCTTACTCCTGGTACGTTTACCGTTGTCTTCTCTGCAATGTTTGGTCTATTACGTCCGCTAAAGGCGTTAACTAACGTAACGTCTGAATTCCAACGTGGTATGGCTGCGAGTACGACTCTATTTGGCTTGATGGATCTAGATACCGAGCAAAACAAAGGAACGTTGAAACCTGAAACTGTAACGGGTGAAGTTGCAGTAAAAGATGTCACGTTTACTTATGACGGTGCAGAAAAACCAGCACTTGATAAGGTCAGCTTTAATATACCGAAAGGTAAAACGGTTGCGCTTGTTGGGCGATCGGGTTCGGGTAAGAGTACCATTGCCAACCTATTTACTCGTTTTTATGACGTAGACTCTGGTTCAATTGAGCTTGATGGCCACGACATTCGTGATTACGAATTGAGAAATCTGCGTGAGCACTTTGCGCTCGTTTCTCAAAATGTACATCTGTTTAACGATACGGTGGCTAACAACATCGCTTACGCAGCAGAAGAACAGTATTCACGTGAACAGATCGAATACGCGGCTAAGCTTGCTCATGCAAGTGAGTTTATCGATGGTATGGAAAATGGCATTGATACGGTTGTGGGCGAGAATGGCGCGAGTCTATCTGGTGGTCAAAGACAGCGTATTGCGATTGCACGAGCGCTATTGAGAGATGCACCGGTTTTGATTCTTGATGAGGCAACGTCTGCACTGGATACAGAGTCAGAGAGAGCTATTCAATCTGCATTAGAAGAGCTGCAGAAAGACAAAACAGTATTAGTTATCGCACACAGACTCTCTACCATCGAGCAAGCTGATGAAATTCTAGTGGTTGATGATGGACATATTGTAGAAAGGGGCGCACATGCTGAGCTAATCGCGCATGATGGTGCTTATGCACAATTACACCGAATTCAGTTCAGCGGATAAATTAGGTCTTGTTGTGATCGAAAAGATTTGGTTTAACAATCACCCGTTGAAATATCTTCTCTGGCCGCTATTGTGGCCACTAAGTCTGCTGTTTAAATTGATTAGTGGTCAACGTCGTGATGCTTACCGCTCAGGGAAGAAAGAGACCTACCGCCCGCCTTTACCTGTTATTGTTGTGGGCAATATTACTGCTGGTGGAAATGGTAAAACACCGGTTGTGATTTGGTTAGTTGAGATGCTTCAGGCTCACGGCTTTAAACCCGGAGTCGTATCTCGTGGCTACGGTGCAAAAGCACCAAGTTATCCGTTGGTGTTGGATGAAAATACCTCAGCTGAGCATTCGGGTGATGAACCTCGCTTGATTCGTAAGCGAACTGGTGCGCCAGTCGCAGTCGACCCTGTGCGAGCTAACGCAGTGAAAGCATTGCTGAGCAAAGGTGTTGATGTGATTATCACTGACGATGGCCTTCAGCATTACGCGCTTGAACGCGACATTGAATTTGCAGTTATCGACGGCGCAAGACGCTTTGGTAGCGAATGCCTAATTCCTTTAGGCCCGTTAAGAGAGCCTGTATCTCGTTTAGATGAAGTCGACTTTTTGGTTAACAATGGCGGTAAAGCGCATGGGCGAGAGTTCTCGATGTCTTTGCTTCCAAGCCAAGCGGTTAACCTAAAGACTGGTCAGAAAAGGTCTGTGGCAGAATTACAGAAGCTGGTTGCTTTTGCCGGTATTGGCCACCCACCGCGCTTTTTTAAAACATTGGAAGATCTTGATGGTGATGTGGTATTCACACAGGGTTTCGCCGATCATCAAGATTTTGATAAAGATGAACTTCATGCCTTAGCTAAGAAAGGTATGAATCTGATTATGACAGAAAAAGACGCTGTAAAATGCGAAGAATATGCTCAAGATAACTGGTGGTATCTTCCAGTTTCTGCGCAGTTCGATGAAGATTCGCAACAGCAAATTTTAAAAAGAATAAAAGAGGTTATGGAATACTATGGATCACCGTCTACTTGAGATCGTTGCTTGCCCTGTATGTAAAGGTAAACTAACTTTTGACAAGGATAAGCAAGAGCTTGTTTGTAAAATTGATCGCCTTGCTTACCCAATTAAAGAGGGTATTCCTGTTCTTTTAGAACCTGAAGCTCGCACCGTTTCTATGGATGAGGGTAAGTAATGTCTTATACGGTTGTTATACCTGCAAGATACCAATCGAGCCGTTTACCAGGGAAGCCACTTGCTGACATTGGTGGAAAGCCGATGATTCAATGGGTATACGAACAGTCAATGAAAGCGGGTGCCGATAACGTTATTATCGCTACCGACGACGCTCGAGTTGAAAAAGCGGCTAAAGCATTTGGCGCGACCGTTTGTATGACATCACCGAATCACGAATCGGGCACTGAACGCCTAGCTGAAGTGATTGAAGTTATGAATATTCCTGATGATCATATTATCGTGAATGTTCAAGGTGATGAGCCACTTATCCCACCTTCGATCATTAATCAGGTTGCCAACAATCTTGCTAACAGTACAGCTCCGATGGCAACGTTAGGTGTGGAAATCACTCATGCTGATGAAGTGTTTAACCCTAATGCCGTTAAAGTTGTAACCGATAAAGACGGTTATGCCTTGTATTTTAGCCGAGCAACCATCCCTTGGGATCGCGATGCTTACGCGAACAACGGTACTGCAGCGGAATCTCCTTTGCTTCGTCATATTGGTATCTATGCTTACCGAGCGGGTTTTATCAATACCTACATTAACTGGGAACCAAGCACTCTTGAACGTATTGAGTGCCTAGAGCAATTACGAGTACTTTGGTACGGTGAAAAAATCCACGTAGACGTTGCGGCGGAAGCACCTGCGGCTGGTGTTGATACGCCTGAAGACCTAGAAGCGGTTCGAGCTATTATTGGTTAAGCTTCTTTGAGCGAATTCTTGTTTGCTCTACAAAATGAAAAATCATGAGCCTTGCCTATTGCGAGGCTTTTTTCTATCTATCGAAAAGTGCGCTATCGAAAAGCGCGTGCGTGTCTTATTAACCTAAGCAAACGGATATTGAGATAGTTGCATTGGTTTATGCATCATCAACACGGAATTATCTGAGATTTACCTCGCTCGAGTTCCAATTTTTCTCTATAATATGCCGCCTATAAAGTAGTGGCGAATCGCTAGTACAGAATAAAACTTACGACAAAACGTGGAGTAAAAGATGCCTTCTCAAAGCCCAGTGATTACGGTTGATGGACCAAGTGGTGCAGGTAAAGGTACCCTGTGTATGTTGCTAGCAGATAAGCTAGGCTTTCATCTTCTAGACTCAGGCGCGATCTATCGCGTATTGGCTTTAGCGGCAATTCACCATGGTGTGGATACTGAATCAGAGGATGCTTTAGTACCGCTTGCTACACACTTAGACGTGCAGTTTATTGCTGAAGGCGACTTAGTTAAGGTTATCCTAGAAGGTGAAGATGTGTCTGGTGAACTTCGTAAAGAAGAGACTGGCATGGCGGCTTCAAAAGTTGCTGCTTTACCTCGCGTTCGCGAAGCACTGCTTCGTCGTCAACGTGCATTCAGCGCTGCGCCTGGTTTGGTTGCAGATGGCCGTGATATGGGAACGGTTGTGTTTCCTGAAGCTGAAGCGAAAATATTTTTAGATGCAAGTGCTGAAGAGCGTGCGAGTCGCCGCCTTAAACAGTTGCAACAGAAGGGGTTAGATGTTAAATTTGACGACCTTTTGAGCGAGATCCAAGAGCGAGACGACCGAGATCGTAATCGCCCAGTGGCGCCACTTCGCCCTGCAGAGGATGCTCTAGTGCTTGATTCCACCTCAATGAATATTGAGCAGGTAGTAGAAAAAGCACTACACTATATTGAATCGAAACTGGCTGGGTAATTTCGCCGAGCTAGTACGAACGTTGGTCGCAAGGATGATGACCGGCGAATTTATCAACCCCATGCGGTAGGATACCCATGGACGTTTAATTATTGAAGATTAAATAATGACTGAATCTTTTGCTCAACTCTTTGAAGAGTTTCTATCTGAAACTGAATTCCAACAAGGCAGCATCGTTAAAGGTACTGTAGTAGCTATCGAGAACGGTTTCGTTCTTGTAGACGCTGGTCTTAAGTCTGAATCTGCTATCCCTGCTGAACAATTCAAGAACGCTGCTGGCGAACTTGAAGTTGAAGTTGGTGCTGAAGTAGACGTAGCTCTAGACGCTGTTGAAGATGGTTTCGGTGAAACTCAACTTTCTCGTGAGAAAGCTAAGCGTCACGAAGCTTGGATCGTACTTGAGAAAGCTTGCGAAGAAGCTGAAACTGTTGTTGGTATCATCAACGGTAAAGTTAAAGGCGGTTTCACTGTTGAACTTAACGGTATCCGTGCTTTCCTTCCTGGTTCTCTAGTAGACGTACGTCCTATCCGTGACACTGCTCACCTAGAAAACAAAGAGCTAGAGTTCAAAGTAATCAAGCTAGACCAGAAGCGTAACAACGTTGTTGTTTCTCGTCGTGCTGTTATCGAATCTGAAAACAGTGTTGAGCGTGACGAACTTCTTGAAACTCTACAAGAAGGTACTGAAGTTAAAGGTATCGTTAAGAACCTTACTGACTACGGTGCATTCGTTGACCTTGGCGGTGTTGACGGTCTTCTACATATCACAGATATGGCTTGGAAGCGCGTTAAGCACCCATCAGAGATCGTTAACGTTGGTGACGAAATCCTAGTTAAAGTTCTTAAGTTCGATCGTGAGCGCACTCGTGTTTCACTAGGTCTTAAGCAACTAGGCGAAGATCCATGGGTAGCAATCGCTAAGCGTTACCCAGAAGGTCACAAGCTTTCTGGTCGTGTTACAAACCTAACTGACTACGGCTGCTTCGTTGAAATCGAAGAAGGCGTTGAAGGTCTAGTACACGTTTCTGAAATGGATTGGACTAACAAGAACATCCACCCTTCTAAAGTTGTTAATGTTGGCGACGAAGTTGAGGTTATGGTTCTTGATATCGACGAAGAACGTCGTCGTATCTCTCTAGGTCTGAAACAGTGTAAAGCTAACCCATGGCAGTCATTTGCAGAAATGCAAGCTAAGGGCGACAAAGTTACTGGTAAGATCAAGTCTATCACTGACTTTGGTATCTTCATCGGTCTAGAAGGCGGTATCGACGGTCTTGTACACCTATCTGACATTTCTTGGAACGCTGCCGGCGAAGAAGCTGTACGTGAATACAAGAAAGGCGACGAAATCTCTGCTGTTGTTCTAGCAGTAGATGCAGAGCGTGAGCGTATTTCTCTTGGCGTTAAGCAAATGGAAAACGACCCGTTCAACGCATACGTTGCTGACAACAAGAAAGGTGTTCTTGTAAACGGTACTGTTACTGCAGTTGACGCGAAAGGCGCTACTATCGAGCTAATCGAAGGCGTTGAAGGTTACATCCGCGCTTCTGAAGTTTCTCGCGACCGTATCGAAGATGCATCTCTAATCCTAAGCGTTGGCGACAGCGTTGAAGCGAAGTTCACCGGTGTAGACCGTAAGAACCGCGTAATCAACCTATCTATCAAAGCTAAAGATGAAGCTGATGAGCAAGAAGCAATGGCTTCACTGAACAAGTCTGAAGAAGGCGCGTTCGGTAACGCAATGGCAGACGCATTCAAAGCTGCTAAAGGCGAATAATAGCTTCTCATTAAGAGAATTATAGCTATCTAGCCAAGAAAGGAGCCGTAAGGCTCCTTTTTTTTTGCTTATTTTTCCGATAGGTCTATAATTTCTAAAAAGAAAACCAACGAGGGTAACTATGACTAAGTCTGAATTGATTGAGAGACTGTGCGCTGAGCAAACGCATCTTTCTGCAAAAGAAATTGAAGACGCTGTAAAAGACATTTTAGAGCATATGGCTTCAACACTAGAAAGTGGTGATCGAATCGAAATTCGCGGTTTTGGCAGCTTTTCTCTGCATTATCGTGAGCCTCGTGTTGGACGTAACCCAAAGACTGGTGACAAGGTTGAGTTAGAAGGTAAATACGTTCCTCACTTCAAACCAGGTAAAGAGCTGCGTGAACGAGTAAACTCAGGAATGTAGCCTACTTATCGGAATTAAGAAAAGCGGCATACTATAATGTATGCCGCTTTTTTATGACCATAATATGGTGGTCTGATTAGTAATTTTCCTGCATAATCGTACAGCTAACCAACCAATGAGTGATGAACTATGAAAATTATAAAAATAGTCGCCGTTATCGCACTTTTCCTAATTGCACTGGCTTTAGGCTCTCAAAACCAAACAACTGTGAATTTCAACTATCTGCTAGCGCAAGGTGACTTCCACCTATCAAGTTTATTAGGTGTTGTATTCGTTTCAGGCTTCGCCCTTGCTTGGTTAGTCTTTGGTAATATGCACATGCGGTCTCAGCTAAAAATTCATCGCTTGAAGAAGCAACTCAATAAGCAATCAAAGCAGGTCCCTGCTGATACTAAAGCTTAAAGGCTATATTTGATGTTAGAGTTACTGTTCTTACTTTTGCCCATCGCAGCCGCTTATGGCTGGTATATGGGTAATCGTAACGCTCAGCAAGAAAAACAAAAGCAATCACACCAGATCTCCCGTCAATACGTGACGGGTTTGAACCTATTACTGTCAGATCAATCTGACAAAGCGGTTGATCACTTTATTGAACTGCTTCAAGTAGACAATGAAACCATCGATACTCACTTGGCTTTGGGCAACTTGTTCCGCTCAAGAGGCGAAGTCGACCGCGCTATTCGTATTCACCAAAATCTCATCTCTCGTTCGGGGCTTACCCTCGATCAGAAAAATCTCGCACTGCAACAATTAGCTAAAGACTACATGGTCTCTGGCTTCCTTGATCGCGCTGAAAAAATCTTTGAACAACTTGTAGAAGAACCTGACCATAAAGAGGGCGCTTTACAGCAGTTGGTGGCTATTTATCAGCAGACCCGTGAGTGGAACAAGGCTATCCATTACGGAAATATCTTAGTTAAGCTCGGCAAGAAAAAAATGAAGATGCGTGCCACAGTCGCGCATTTCTGGTGTGAGCTTGCAATGCAAGAACAAGCCGATGGTAATCGTTCTAAAGCGCTTCAGCATTTTAAGAAGGCGCTTTCTGAAGACCCTAAATGTGTTCGCGCAAGTATCGCACTAGGGAAGTTCCACTTAGCGAACGAAGATTACCAAAAGACAATTGATTGTCTTGAATCGGTACTTGAACAAGATATCGATTTTATCAGTGAGGTGTTGCCAACCCTTGCTGAGTGTTACCACAAGCTTGGACAAGAAGCTCAATTGGTCGAGTTCCTCAAAGCGTGTATTCAGAAGAAAGCCGGTGTATCTGCCGAACTGATGCTGGCGCAATTGGTTGCTCACCATGAAGATGTAGGCTCTGCTCAAGAGTTACTGACAAAGCAGCTTGTTAAAAATCCAACCATGAAAGGTTTTTATCGATTAATCGATTACCACCTAGCGGAAGCAGAAGAAGGCCGAGCAAAAGACAGCTTAACCACACTTCAATCTATGGTTGGTGAACAGCTTAAGGTTAAGCCTCATTACCGTTGTCGTCAGTGTGGTTTCTCGACACACTCTTTGTATTGGCACTGCCCTTCATGTAAAGGGTGGGGGACGATCAAGCCTATTCGTGGGCTTGATGGTGAATAGATTTGTGGTCACTTTAAGACCAAATTATTAATTGCAGCTTTCGGGCTGCATTTTTATGACTGTTATTTATCACCTGCTTAGGTGATTAGAAATTTTTAGAAAGTTAACTGCGTTAGGAGATGAAATGAACGACCAAAAAATCATTGTAGCCTTGGATTATGATAATCAAGCGGATGCGTTAGCCTTTGTCGATCGAATTGACCCAGCATCTTGCCGCCTAAAAGTGGGCAAAGAGATGTTTACCCTGTTTGGCCCTGAATTTGTTCGTGAATTACATAAGCGTGGTTTCTCAGTATTTTTAGACCTTAAATTCCACGACATCCCGAACACATGTTCAAAAGCAGTCCGTGCTGCCGCTGAACTGGGTGTTTGGATGGTGAACGTACACGCAAGTGGCGGTGAGCGTATGATGACGGCTTCTCGCGAAATCTTAGAACCTTATGGCAAAGATCGTCCACTGTTAATCGGTGTAACGGTACTCACCAGTATGGAGCAATCTGACTTAGCGGGTATCGGTCTGGATCTTGAACCACAACAACACGTGATGCGCTTGGCTTCTCTAACGAAAAACTCTGGCTTAGACGGTGTTGTATGTTCTGCACAAGAGGCTTCTTTGCTTAAAGGTGCACTTGGTCAAGAGTTCAAGCTAGTTACTCCAGGTATTCGTCCTGTCGGCGCAGATGTTGGTGACCAGAAGCGCATCATGACGCCTTCTAAAGCGATTGAATCAGGTTCAGACTACCTTGTTATTGGTCGTCCGATTACGCAAGCGATAGACCCTGCTGCTGTACTTGCAGAGATCAACGGTACGCTTGCTTAAGTCTATATTTGGATTGAGATATAAATAAAGAAGGCCAGCAAATTGCTGGCCTTAATTTTTAGTCTGGATTAGTCTAAACTGGACTGAATGTTCTGTGTGGAGCCTAAACCGGAGCACCACTATGGAATTTGAAGTCGCTGTCTTCTGAAGTGATAAGATCAGCTTCTACTTGAGCAAAATGCGAAATACGCTCTGAAATATCTTTCCCTGCGATCTGTTCTGCTAGCTCAAGGTAATCTTGGTAGTGGCGAGCTTCTGAACGAAGTAGAGACACGTAAAACTTCTTCATGTCTTCTTCCAAGAAAGGAGCCAATTTAGCGAAGCGCTCACAAGAGCGAGCTTCAATAAACGCACCGATGATAAGCTTATCAACCAGAGCATCAGGCTCGTAAGTCTTAACTTGTTTGATCAAGCCCTTAGCGTAACGACCCGCCTCGATTGGCTGGTAAGTCACGCCTTTCTTCTCCATCAACTCCATGACTTGGTAGAAGTGATGCAGCTCTTCTTTGATCAGTAAAACCATCTTATCGATTAGGTCAGCACCGTAATTACAGCCTTCTTTCGCTGTGATTTGCTTGGATACGTTGCTTTTACCACGCAGAGACTCTAAGTCTCCGATACGACGGTAAGCAAATTGCTCGTATGGCAAAATCCATTCATTCAGTTGCTTCGCGCTTTCTTTATCGACGGCGTACTTGCGAATAAGGAATAAAGCACTCTGTGCCGCCTTAAGTTCACACAGCATGTGATCGCGTAGAATGATGTGAAGATTTTCTGGCTTTTTGGCTTCATCTATCCATGAATCTGGCGTTTCGGCTTTAAGAAAAGAGTGGATTGGAGCGAGTAATTCTTGATACATGGTCAGGGAAAGTTTGTTGATAATGCGGGGATTTTATCACAGCTCAAGAGATCTCCCTATACAGAGAAAGGAAATTCAACAGCTACAAAAAAGGCCGCCTATTTAATGTAAATAAGGCGGCCTTTAAGTGTTGAGTTAGACTGTTACCATTTCTTCTTCTGACCGAAGAGGGCATCCATATCGTCTTCTCGTTCTTTAGATTCCATCTGCTGCAAATCTTGAGCGTTTTTGTCTTGGCGTTTCTGGTCAAGCTCGTTAAGCATCTGTTGAAGCTTTTCTTTGGCTTGATTAGAGTACGAGTCGTTCTTAGTCGCCAAAGCATCAATACCTTTGCGTAATAGCTGAATCGCTGTTCCCGGTTGTCCGCGAGAAATCGAATCGTTTGCACGTTTGATAACATTTTCAATGTTAATACGGATTTGAATTGTTTCTAGGCGAGCATTTTCAACCACATAAGCTTGAGTCTCGAAACGGCCTTTATTGTGCTCGTTGCGCACCGTATCACGCAGGCGTTTAACTAACTTAAGCATCATGATCGCTTGCTTGTCACTACTTGGTACGCGGAAAGCGGTACTCTCGCCACCTTTGTAGTTCTCTTTTAGCTGAGTGATTTGTTGTTTTACGCTTTCAATGCGTTGGGCAAGCTGCTTATTTTTTGGATCGAGTTGATACATGTTTTCTAATGCATCAAGAATTCGATTGTTTAAGCATACAAGAAGATCTTGGCTAAACGGCATGTGATGAGCGTTGCCAATCAGTTCTTCTGTACCGTCAATAATGGTTAGATAACGAGAAGCTTCCTGTTTCTTCGCTGTTTCTACCTTAACTTTATATTGAAGCATGATGTTGTAGCCTAAAATTAACACCAAAAGAACGGCTACTAAGACGATTATTAAACCAATATTCATATATTTGAGTCTGCTTATTATTTTCTATAGCTAACTGGAGAGGATACACGATTCCATTGTGTATCGGCACTCGTAAATTGCAATTTCTGATTATCTCTTGTTGAGCGAAATCGGCAATCAAAACTTACCAACTAATGTATGAGAATGAGGGTTGGGTTGCAAAGCGTTAGTGATGTTTTTGTTTGTTAAGCTAGAAAAACTCAATTTTCCTGTCATTTTTGTGTTCGAAGCGTTATAACTATTAATTATATTACACGCGACTATAACGCTCTCTTTGCAAATAAGTTAGCACAGAAATGAGTAAAGGATTACGAGGTTAGATATGAAGTTACAGCAACTGAAGTACATTGTTGAGGTTGTAAACCATAACCTAAATGTTTCAGCTACAGCAGAGAGTTTGTACACATCTCAGCCTGGCATTAGTAAGCAAGTTAGATTACTTGAAGACGAACTAGGCATTCAGATTTTTGAGCGTAGCGGCAAGCATCTAACGCAGGTTACCCAAGCGGGTGAGGATATCATTCGTATCTCTCAAGAGATTTTGGCGCGCGTTGAAAGCATTAAAGCGGTAGCGGGTGAACACACACATCCAGAGATGGGTACATTGAATATTTCAACGACTCATACTCAAGCTCGTTATGCACTGCCTGATGTGATTAAAGGTTTCACGGCGCGCTATCCAAAAGTATCGCTTCACATGCACCAAGGTACGCCAAGCCAAATGTCAGAAGCCGTCGCTAAAGGTACAGCGAATTTTGCGATTGCAACGGAAGCGCTACACCTTTACCAAGATGCGATTATGCTGCCTTGTTACCACTGGAACCGTTCGATCGTCGTGACCAAAGATCATCCCCTGGCACAGAAGCGTAATATCACGATCGAAGATCTTGCGGCTTACTCTCTCGTGACTTATGTATTTGGTTTCACTGGCCGTTCTGAGCTTGATACCGCGTTTAACAAAGTAGGTTTAACACCGCGTGTTGTGTTTACTGCGACCGATGCAGACGTAATCAAAACCTACGTTCGTATGGGCATTGGTGTTGGTGTAATTGCAAGTATGGCTATTGACCACGAGCAAGATACTGATTTGGTTGCGATTGATGCGAGCCATCTATTTGGTGCGAGCACAACCAGCATTGGTTTTAGAAAAGGCACCTTCTTGCGTTCTTACATGTTTGATTTCATGGAGCGTTTTGCACCGCACTTAACTCGCCCTGTGGTTGAGCAAGCTATTTCTTTGAAATCGAATGAAGAGATCGAAGAGATGTTTAAAGATATCGAGCTGCCAGTTCGTTAATCTCGTCGTGTAAATCTAGATTCTTATTCGGCCTGTATTTGCAGGCCGTTTTTCTTTTGGGCTTTTAGTTTTCGTTTTCTTTATCGAGCCTTTCCATTTCGACCTCTTACCCCTACAATCCACGCATCATAGGGGGAAGCATGCATTCACGATTTAAAATACTCGATTCATTTTTGCTAGAGCACCAGATTTACTGGCGTTCAGAGCCTTTTCACCTATGCCAAACTCAACAGCAGCCGTGGAAAGAGGTCAATCGTCCACTCGTTGATTGGTTAGAAAGCTTAGATAATGAAAGCATTCAAACCTTAAAAGAGCAGCCTCAGCTTTTGATTGAGGAACTGACTCGTTTCCTACCTGAATTAGAAACTGCTACCCAAAACATCCAGTTCGATAACACTGCTTTGGTTGGTTTAGACCTCCCACGTGGTACTGCTGATGGTATTCCTGGTCGAAAGCTACATCAAATTGTCGCAATGGGCGAGGCTGCATTATGCCATCACCATGGCAAAGAGTGGCTCGAATGGTGTTCTGGTAAAGGCTTTCTTGGTCGAATCCTATCTCAGCAATCGGATCAAAAAGTCACTAGCTTTGAATGGCAGCAATCGTTATGCGAAAGCGGACAAAAGATTGCGGATGACCAAAAGTTAGCGATGAATTTTGTTCAAGGAGATGCGTTTTCAGACAAGGCCGATGACGTGTTTAACTCAAACCAACATGCCGTAGCCCTTCATGCTTGTGGCGATCTTCATGTTGAGTTAGTTAAAAAGTCAGTGTCACACGGGCTACCCGCGGTCACGATTTCCCCTTGTTGCTATCATCTTATTCGAGACGAAAACTACCAAGCGATGTCTTCTGTCGCGAAAAAATCAGTATTAACGTTAAGTAAGAGCGATTTAAGAATCCCGCTTCAAGAAACCGTCACTGGTGGTGAAAGAGTAAAGAGACATCGTCAACTAGAGATGAGTTACCGTTTGGGTTTTAGCCAACTGCTTAAGGCTGAACTCCATATTGACGAATACATCCCTGTACCGAGCATCAAAAAATCAGAGTTACCTGAGGGTTTTGAATCCTTCTGCCGCTGGGCATCTGAAGTGAAAGAGCTATCGCTGGGTTCAGAGATTGATTTTGACTCTTATTTAGTTCAAGGCGAAGCGCTTTTCTGGGAAATGGAAAAGCTGAGTTTGGTTCAACAAGTCTTTAGACGACCATTAGAGATATGGCTGGCTTTAGATCGCGCTATCTATCTGCAAGAGCAAGGTTATGAAGCTACGATTGAAGAGTTCTGTGAACGCAGTATTACGCCAAGAAATCTATTGATTCATGGGGTTAAAATCGAGCGCTAGTGGTAAACCGTACTGTTACGTGTTTTTACGAACTAAATCCATTAATGCAAAAAAGCCAGCGCGACATAATGTCGTACTGGCTTTTTGTTTAATGTGTATGAGTTAACTGAACGCTTCAACGAGAAGATTATTGCGTTCAGTTAGTCATTACATCATTAGTTAAACATTGCGATTGCTTCTGCTGGGTCTACGTATTCAAGGTCAAAGCTTTCTGCAACTTCTTTACAAGTTACTTTACCGTGAATAACGTTTAGACCTTCTAGGAAGCCTTCATCAGATAGAAGTGCATCGCGGTAGCCTTTGTTCGCTAGCTTAACAATGTAAGGAAGTGTTGCATTGTTTAGTGCGTAAGTTGAAGTACGAGCAACAGCGCCAGGCATGTTTGCAACACAGTAGTGAACTACGTCATCAACAATGTAAGTTGGGTCTGCGTGAGTGGTTGCGTGAGAAGTCTCGAAACAACCGCCTTGGTCGATTGCAACATCAACAACTGCTGAACCTGGCTTCATCTTAGCGATGTGCTCTTTTGTAACCAATTTTGGAGCTGCTGCGCCAGGAATTAGTACTGCACCAATTACTAGGTCTGCTTCTAGAACATGCTTCTCAATGGCGTCTTCAGTAGAATAAACCACTTTTGCGCGACCTTGGAATTCTTCATCAAGTCGACGCAGTGTATCTACGTTACGGTCAAGAATTGTAACATCAGCGCGAAGGCCTACAGCCATACGTGCTGCGTTAGCACCTACAACACCGCCACCAACAACAACAACTTTTGCTGGTTCAACACCTGGAACGCCACCAAGAAGAAGACCACAACCACCGTTAGATTTCTCTAATGTTTGTGCACCTGCTTGAATAGACATACGACCAGCTACTTCAGACATTGGTGCTAATAGTGGCAAGCGACCCATATTATCTGTTACAGTCTCATAGGCTACGCAGACAGCTTTGCTCTTGATAAGCTCTTCAGTTTGTGGAAAATCTGGTGCAAGGTGTAAATAGGTAAATAATATTTGCCCTTCGCGAAGCATAGCTCGCTCGACAGCTTGAGGTTCTTTAACCTTTACAATCATCTCTGCTTTCGCGAAAACGTCAGCAGCAGTAGGAAGAATGGATGCGCCTACAGCGATGTAATCATCGTCTGAAAAACCGATACCAGTACCGGCATTGGTTTCTACAAAAACTTGGTGGCCGTGTGAGATTAGTTCTCTCACGCTAGCTGGGGTCATACCAACGCGGTATTCGTGGTTCTTGATTTCCTTAGGTACGCCAATGATCATCCTGACTCCTCATTTTATTTTGGTTGTTTTATCTATGTGTAGGGTAATTCTGTCGAATTAATATCTAGTATAGATAGGTTTAGATAAAATTTGATACTGAATATTAAAAAGTTGTAGTATATTTTTTTGCAAGGAAGTAATAAGGTGGAATAAAAAATGGCAGACAATTATAAGAAGCCGTCCAAGGAACTAGATCGTATTGACCGCAACATTCTTAATGAGTTGCAAAAAGACGGTCGTATCTCAAACGTTGAACTCTCAAAACGAGTAGGACTTTCTCCAACTCCATGTCTTGAACGTGTTCGTCGTTTAGAACGTCAAGGTTACATTACTGGGTACACAGCGTTGCTGAACCCACAGTACCTTGATGCTTCACTTTTAGTGTTTGTTGAAATTACGTTGAACCGTGGTGCGCCAGATGTGTTCGAACAATTCAACACCGCTGTGCAGAAACTGGATGACATCCAAGAGTGTCATTTAGTGTCGGGTGATTTTGACTATCTTCTAAAAACACGTGTATCTGATATGGGTGCTTACCGTAAGCTACTGGGTGATACGTTACTTCGTCTACCGGGCGTAAACGACACTCGAACTTACGTAGTAATGGAAGAAGTGAAACAAACCAATCAACTTGTGATTAAAACTCGTTAGTCACAATTGGTGAAATGAAAGAAAGCGGACATTTGTTCCGCTTTCTTGCTTTCTGGAATTGGGTTTTTCTGTTTGATATGGTTAAATCAACAGTAGTTTCATTGAAACGAGCGGCTTTGGCCGCTCGAGATGTTTTTATCCCGTTTAATTATTAAGTTGGTTTATGTTCAAGCAGAGCAGTAATAAAGTAGAAACAATCATTAAAACGAGTGAAGAGCCTCAGTCTCCTCGTTTGAGTGGTTCTCAACGTCTCAAAGAGTGCAGTCTGATTCTCGGTGTTCTCTTCTCTATTCTACTTGCCGTTGCGTTATTAACTTTTAGTCCTGCAGACCCATCATGGTCGCAAACGGCGTGGGGTGGTGACATTCAAAATGCGGGTGGCTACCTAGGTGCTTGGTTGGCGGATACGCTTTTCTTCGTATTTGGCTCTTTGGCTTACCCTCTGCCTATCTTAGTGACGGTTGCTGCGTGGGTTTTATTCCGCAAACGTAATGAAGACGAGCAGATCGACTTCATGCTGTGGGGCACTCGCTTACTTGGCCTGACTATCCTAATTCTTACGAGTTGTGGTTTAGCGGATATCAACTTTGACGACATCTGGTACTTTTCATCCGGTGGCGTGGTAGGTGACGTTTTAACAAGCCTTGCACTTCCAACGTTGAATGTTCTTGGTAGTACGCTGGTTCTTCTTTTCTTATGGGGGGCTGGCTTTACTCTATTAACCGGTATTTCTTGGTTAAGTATTGTGGAATGGTTGGGTGAATGTGCCATCAAATTCTTCACGTCTGCTGTTAATAAGGCTCGTGGACAAGACCAAGAGCTGCTTGAGCCTCAATTAAGAGAATCAGCAGACCGCGATTTAATCGAAGAACGTCATCACCAGCATCAAGCGCCAACTTACCGCGATGTTCCTGCTATAGAAGGCAACAAAGAATCAACAGAGCATGATCCGCTAGATCCTGCGATGAGTTTTTCTGCGACCAATGATTCGTCAGACGTGGCGACAAATGCGCGAGACAATGCTGCATCGCCGAAGCGTCATTACAATATTCACATGCCTGTTGAGGCGCCAGCGAAGCAAGAAGCTTCAGAACAAGAAGAACCTCAGGTTCAGCGCCAACCTCAAGTTGCACCTGCGTCGATCCCTGTAGCACCTGTTTACAAAGCGCCAGAAGAACCGTTAGAAGAAGGTATTGAGCGCTCGAAGCAGCTTAATGCCACTATCGAGCAGCTAGAAAACGCCGCTATGTATGAAGATGATCTTGCGGAGCAAGAACAGGTTGATGCGCATGAATCTCAAATCGCGTATCAGCAATACATGCAGAATGAGCAACAAGACGTTACCTCTACTGATATGGCTCTTGAAAGTGCAGAACCAGAGATCAATAGCTCGCCAGAAGTAACGAATGAATTCGATGTTGAAGATGTTCAGCCAGAATCTCTATACGCTTCACCAATGGGTGAGCCAGAAGCAACTGTGGAAGACGATTTCTCTGCACAAGCTTCACCATTTGATGTAACGGAAGAGCAAAGCTACCAACAGGGCTCAGAGCTTGAATCAGAACAGGCTGAAGCTGAATTAGCTGACGCAGCATTAATCGAAGAACAGTTTGAACCTTTCCCTTATCAAGAAGAACATTCAGAACCTGAACAGCCAACAGCGCAAAACCTAGAGCCAACTATTGATCTTCCTTGGGAAGAAGTAACGGAAGAAGAACCTGCGCATCAAGATCAAGATGTCGCCGCATTCCAAAGCATTGTCTCTGAAGCACAAGCGAATATGGCAGCGGCGCAGAACCCGTTCTTGGTTCAACAAGATGTTAATTTACCGAAGCCTGCTGAGCCATTACCAACACTTGAATTGTTATTCCACCCTGAAAAGCGTGAAACCTTTATTGACCGTGACGCATTAGAGGCAATTGCTCGTCTTGTTGAATCTAAGCTAGCGGACTATAAGATCAAGGCAGATGTGGTTGATATTTTCCCAGGTCCAGTAATCACTCGATTCGAGCTGGATCTTGCTCCAGGTGTGAAAGTAAGCCGTATTTCGGGCCTTTCTATGGACTTAGCGCGTTCGCTCTCTGCATTGGCAGTACGTGTCGTAGAAGTGATTCCGGGTAAACCTTATGTTGGCTTAGAACTGCCGAATATGAGTCGCCAAACGGTATTCTTCTCAGACGTGGTTGCTAGCCCTCAGTTCCAAGAAGCGAAATCGCCAACGACAGTGGTTCTAGGACAAGACATCGCTGGTGAAGCCGTTATTGCTGATCTATCGAAAATGCCTCACGTTCTGGTTGCAGGTACAACCGGTTCTGGTAAGTCGGTAGGTGTGAACGTAATGATTCTGAGTATGCTTTACAAAGCATCACCGGAAGATGTTCGCTTCATCATGATCGACCCGAAAATGCTTGAGCTATCGGTTTATGAGGGTATTCCTCATCTATTGTCTGAAGTGGTAACCGACATGAAAGATGCGTCGAACGCCCTTCGTTGGTGTGTTGGCGAGATGGAACGACGTTATAAGCTGATGTCAGCATTAGGCGTTCGTAACATTAAAGGTTACAACGATAAGCTTAAGATGGCAGCGGAAGCGGGTCACCCAATTCACGATCCACTGTGGAAGCCGGGCGACAGCATGGACCCAGAAGCGCCATTGCTTGAGAAACTGCCTTACATTGTGGTTATCGTTGATGAATTTGCCGACCTAATCATGGTGGTTGGTAAGAAGGTTGAAGAACTGATTGCACGTTTGGCACAAAAAGCACGTGCGGCGGGTGTTCACTTGATTCTAGCGACGCAACGTCCATCAGTGGATGTTATTACTGGTCTTATTAAAGCGAACATTCCAACCCGTGTGGCCTTTACGGTATCAACTAAAACGGATTCACGAACTATCCTTGACCAAGGTGGTGCGGAATCACTATTGGGCATGGGTGATATGCTTTACTTGCCTCCTGGTTCTAGCCATACAACTCGTGTTCACGGTGCCTTTGCATCTGATGACGATGTACACGCAGTCGTGAATAACTGGAAAGCGCGTGGTAAGCCAAACTATATTGATGAAATCACCAACGGCGAACAAACCCCAGAAACCTTGCTTCCGGGTGAGAAGATGGAAGGTGATGAAGAGGTCGATCCTCTGTTTGATCAAGTGGTAGAACACGTTGTTCATTCACGTCGTGGCTCAGTTTCAGGCGTACAGCGTCGATTCAAGATTGGCTACAACCGTGCTGCACGTATTGTCGAGCAACTTGAAGCTCAAGGTATCGTAAGTGCTCCAGGTCATAACGGTAACCGAGAAGTCTTAGCACCAGCGCCACCAAAAGATTAGTTCCGGTAGGAACTCATAACTATTCAGTCGGTCAAATCGAAAATATGACCGACTTATGTTCTAACAGGATTATTGATGAAAAAAGTATTCGCACTTTTATTTATGAGCTTCTCAGTGTTTGCTTCTCCGAAAGAAGAGTTGAGTAGCCGCTTGGCATTAAACGCAGGCTTCAGCGCTGACTTTAAACAAGTCGTGACCAGCCCTGATGGTGATGTTGTTATGGAAGGTGAGGGCACGGTAGAGATTGCACGCCCAAGCCTATTCCGCTGGGAGACCACGTTCCCTGATGAAAACTTGTTGGTATCTGATGGCCAAAGCTTGTGGTACTACAGCCCGTTCATTGAGCAAGTGAGCATTTATTGGCAAGAGCAAGCGACATCACAGACACCTTTTGTCCTGCTTACACGTAACCAAGAAAGTGATTGGGATAACTATAATGTGGTGCAAACGGGTAACCAATTCACGCTAACGCCAACTGCTGTCGATTCTAATCAGGGCGACTTCCAGATTAATATCACCGAAAAGGGCATTGTTCAGGGCTTTAATGTGATTGAACAAGACGGTCAAAAAGGTGAGTTTACCTTTAGCAATGTTGATTTGGGTAAACCTGCAGCAGACCGCTTTACTTTTGTGGCACCGGAAGGTGTCGAGGTCGACGACCAAAGAAACTGATCTAAACAAGCAGATCGTTTGGTAGTACGTCGATAGGCATTAATGCCATCAACGAATCAAGAGATTGCAATTGAGTAATTACAGCTTAGATTTTGCGGGGGACGAAGATTTTCGTCCCCTTGCTGCTCGTATGAGACCGGAAACTGTCGAACAGTACATCGGTCAGCAGCATATATTAGGCCCAGGTAAACCACTTCGCAGAGCGTTGGAAGCGGGCCATATCCACTCGATGATTTTGTGGGGGCCTCCGGGCACCGGTAAAACGACGTTAGCCGAAGTTGCAGCAAACTATGCGAATGCTGAAGTGGAACGCGTATCGGCGGTAACCTCGGGCGTAAAAGACATTCGTATTGCAATTGAAAAAGCGCGCGAGAACAAGCAAGCAGGGCGCAGAACCATCCTGTTTGTGGACGAAGTCCATCGCTTTAACAAAAGTCAGCAAGATGCTTTTCTGCCTCATATCGAAGATGGCACCGTGACCTTTATTGGTGCGACGACAGAAAACCCATCTTTTGAACTGAACAACGCTTTGTTGTCACGTGCGCGTGTCTACAAACTGACGTCCCTGAACACAGATGATATTTCTCTTGTCATTCGCCAAGCGATTGAAGATAAGCAACGTGGGTTAGGTGATGTGCCTGTTGATTTTGCTGATAATGTTTTAGATCGCCTTGCAGAACTGGTTAACGGCGACGCGCGTATGTCGCTTAACTACCTTGAACTGCTGTATGACATGGCAGAAGACAACGATAAAGGCGAGAAAGCGATAACCTTGCAGTTGTTGGCTGAAGTGGCTGGTGAGAAAGTCGCTCGTTTCGATAACAAGGGTGATATTTGGTACGACCTAATCTCCGCGGTTCATAAGTCAATTCGTGGCTCAAACCCTGATGCGGCCTTGTACTGGTCAGCACGAATGATTGCTGCGGGTTGTGATCCTTTGTATATCGTTAGACGCTTGCTGGCGATTGCTTCTGAAGATATCGGTAACGCTGATCCTCGCGCCATGCAGGTAGCGATGTCGGCTTGGGATTGCTTCACGCGCATTGGCCCTGCTGAAGGGGAGCGTGCGATTGCGCAGGCGGTTGTTTATCTCGCATGTGCACCAAAGAGTAACGCCGTTTACACCGCGTGGAAGCAAGCGTTAACAGATGCTCACAATCTTCCTGAATATGAAGTGCCGCATCATTTGCGAAATGCACCGACAACTTTGATGAAGGACATGGGCTACGGGCAAGAATACCGTTATGCTCATGACGAACCAGGAGCCTACGCCGCTGGTGAAAAGTATCTGCCTCCTGAAATGGGAGAGAAGCAATACTATTTCCCAACAAAACGAGGCTTAGAGACCAAAATTGGCGAGAAGCTAGATTATCTGGCGGATTTGGACGCAAAAAGCCCACAAAAACGCTATGAAAAGTAGTCTTTTTTGGATATCGTTACCTAGTCATAAAATTTCAATTAAATCGTTATAAATTGGTCGAAATAACACCAGTTTTAGGGGTTTAGCAGTGATTCAGTAGCAAGCTACTGAATATTCAAATAACTAAAGCATAGGATTAGCAATGCTGGATTCTAAATTACTTCGAGCTGAGCTGGATGAAACAGCGGCAAAATTAGCACGTCGAGGCTTCACCCTTGATGTAGAGACAATTCGTGAACTTGAAGAAAAACGTAAGTCCCTTCAGATGAAAACTGAAGAGCTACAAGCGTTACGTAACTCTCGATCGAAGTCCATTGGTCAAGCGAAAGCAAAAGGCGACCATGAAGAAGCTGAGCGTATCCTTGCAGAAGTAGGCAACTTAGGCGCAGAACTAGACCAAGCTAAAGTAGCATTGGCTGATCTTCAATCTGAGCTAGAAACGATCACAATGTCTATTCCTAACCTACCTGATGCAGAAGTGCCAGATGGTAAAGATGAAGAGGATAACGTAGAAGTTTCTCGTTGGGGTCAACCTAAGACTTACGACTTTGAAGTGAAAGATCACGTCGATCTTGGCGAAATGTCTGGCGGTCTTGATTTTGCTAGCGCAGTTAAAATCTCGGGTTCTCGTTTCATCGTGATGAAAGGCAAATTTGCACGTCTACACCGTGCTATTGCTCAGTTCATGCTGGACCTTCACACTGATGAGCACGGCTACACAGAAATGTACGTACCGTATCTAGTGAACCACGATAGCCTTTACGGTACTGGTCAACTTCCTAAGTTCGGCGAAGACTTGTTCCACACAAGCCCGCTAACTGAGCAAGTAAGTGACGTACCTCTTAAGACTCTATCGCTTATCCCTACTGCGGAAGTACCGGTAACGAACATGGTTCGTGACACGATCACTGATGAAGCTGAACTGCCACTTAAGATGACAGCTCACACGCCGTGTTTCCGTTCTGAAGCGGGTTCTTACGGTCGTGACACTCGTGGTCTTATCCGTATGCACCAATTCGATAAAGTTGAATTAGTACAAATCACTAAGCCAGAAGACTCAATGGCAGCGCTTGAAGAGCTAACTGGCCACGCTGAGAAAGTACTTCAACTTCTAGAGCTTCCTTACCGTAAAGTGATTCTATGTACAGGTGACATGGGCTTCGGTTCTGCGAAAACTTACGACTTAGAAGTATGGGTTCCAGCACAAGAGACTTACCGTGAGATTTCTTCTTGTTCAAACATGTGGGATTTCCAAGCGCGTCGTATGCAAGCTCGTTTCCGTCGTAAAGGCGAGAAAAAACCTGAACTTGTACACACACTAAACGGTTCTGGTCTTGCTGTTGGTCGTACTATGGTTGCTATCCTTGAGAACAACCAAGAAGCAGATGGCCGTATTGCTATCCCAGAAGTACTTCAACCATACATGGGCGGCGTAACGCACATCGGTTAATTAGATTGATTAAGCATTAGGTTACTTATAAAACCCAGCCAACAGGCTGGGTTTTTTATTGCCTATAGAATAGTGCAGTGGCGAGAAATAAATAATTTTTGTTACCTATGTGTAATAGTGTTTTATTGATTTTGATAATTATTACAATCCTTAAATGTGGCTATAATATGCTCTTACCGCGGTAGGTATAGATTTTCTCGTTCAAATACTGAGGAGGGCTTATGGCCGTAGGATGGGCTGGTGACGATAGCAGGGCGGGATCGCACTTTGTTAACAAATATGATCTAATAGCGTCAAACCCTTAGCTAGACAGCCATTTTGAACTTAATTGAGCACCTATCCGTCATCGAAGATACTCGTTCTGACATTAACCAAAAACATGACCTTATTGACGTTATGTTCCTCGTTATTAGTGCTATTGCATCTGGGTGCGAAGGATGGCAAGACATTGAATTTTATGGGGAAGAGAAGTTAAGCTGGTTAAGAAAGTACAGGCCATTCAAACATGGAATCCCCCGACGACACACAATAGCACGCATATTACGCTCAGTTGTTGCGGAGTCATTGCTTGAAGCGTTGGCCTTGTGGATAAACGAACAAAGAGCCAACCAAAATAAACCCATAATCGCATTCGACGGAAAAGTCCTGCGTGGCTCTTATCGAAATGACAGGAAAACAGCGTTGCAGTTGGTCACGGCATATGACACTGAGCGTGGCCTTGTTCTGAGCCAAAAACCGACGGAAAACAAGAATGGCGAGATCAGTGTTGTGCGCCAAATGCTTGATGTTATAAATGTAAAAGGCAGTGTGGTCACGATTGATGCGCTGCATTGCCAGCGCGAAACCCTAGAGAAGATAAAAGAAAAGAAAGCGCATGTTGTTGTTCAAGTGAAGAACAACCAACCGAAACTAAGAGCGGCTGTTGTTGAACAGTTTCAGGCTATCTTCGATGCTAGGAAAGAGAAAATAGTCACTGAAATCAAAGAGACACATCATGGTCGTAACGAAGAGCGATACGTTTTTCAACTTAAGGCTAAGTTGCCCGAAGAACTAGCAAAGAAATGGCCGACGGTAAGAAGCATTATAGCAGTGGAACGCCACCGAGTGATAAACGGGAAAGGCACCGTAGATACGTCATACTACATAAGTTCCATGTCGCCGAATCACAAATTACTTGGTCATTATATTCGTCAACACTGGCGAATTGAAAACAGCCAACACTACGTATTAGATGTTGTTTTTAAAGAGGATAGCTCTCGAATCACTTTGGATGGTGCCGTTGAGAACATAGCGTTGTTCAGACGCTTTGTAATGAACATGCTTAAGCAATGTGATTGCGGTGCGCCAAGTCAAAAGGTGAAGTTGAAAAAAGCGGGATGGAACGATGATTATCGGGCACGAGTCTTCTTTGGGTTATAAATTGAACAAAGTGTGCTCCCGCCCTGGTGACGATAGTGTCAGCCAGCAAATACAAAATACCATTGATGATGAGATCTCTCGTGTAAGAGGAAACCTTCGAGGTGGTGAGGGTTTGCGTTATTGTGATGAGTGTGGTGATGAGATTCCGGAACAAAGACGACGCGCGATCAAAGGCGTTCGTTTGTGTATAGAATGTCAGTCAATATTAGAGCATGACGTACATCGACATTCATTGTTTAACCGTCGAGCAAGTAAAGATAGCCAATTACGTTAAACTGACGGTTACCTTCAAGCAGTTAAGGCCTTACTTTTATGTAAGGCCTTTTAGTTTAATTAAATGATTTATTAATGAAGATATATAGAAATAATCGTCGCTCTTGTTTAGAGCAATAAACGCCTTATTTAAAGCAATGAGTATTTTGTAATGCAGTGTCGATAGCAGCGACCAATTGCTCAATATGTTGTGGTTTGATAATAAACGGAGGCATCATATAAATTAGCTTACCAAACGGACGGATCCAAACGCCTTGCTCTACAAAGTGAGCTTGGATGGTTTCCATATCGACAGGTGTGTGGGTTTCAACGACGCCAATCGCGCCCAACCAGCGAACGTCTTTGACAAGATCATGCTCTCGCAATGGTGGTAGCAACTCAGAGAAAAGCTGTTCGATCTGTTGAGTTTGATTTTTCCAATGACCTTGCTCGATGATGGATAAACTTGCCGCACCGACTGCGCAAGCTAATGGGTTACCCATGAATGTTGGCCCGTGCATAAAGCAGCCCGCTTCACCGCCACATACCGTGTCAGCAACTTCTTTACTCGCCAGCGTCGCTGACAATGTCATATAACCACCAGTTAAAGCCTTGCCTACGCATAAGATGTCCGGTTGAACATCGGCATGCTCACAAGCGAATAGTTTCCCTGTACGGCCAAACCCGGTCGCAATCTCATCCAAGATCAGCAATACGTTGAATTCATCACACAGTAAGCGAACTTGTTTTAGGAACTCAGGGTGGTAGATGCGCATGCCACCAGCCCCTTGAACGATTGGCTCTAAGATCACCGCTGCGACTTCTTGATGGTGTGCTGCCAGCTTTTCTTTAAAACTATCGATGTCACTTGAGTTCCACTCATCCCAAAAGCCTGTTTTTGGTGAATCAGCGAAAATATGTTCCGGTAAAAAGCCTTTGTAGAGGCTGTGCATCGAGTTGTCAGGGTCGGTCACTGACATCGCCGCAAAGGTATCACCGTGGTAGCCATCTCTTAGTGTGAGGAACTTTGAACGAGGTTGTCCTTTAGCGTGCCAATATTGCAGTGCCATTTTTAGGCTAACTTCTACGGCTACTGAACCTGAATCGGCCAAAAATACATGCTCAAGATTACTTGGCGCGAGATTCAAAAGCTTCTTACATAGATCGATAGCGGGCTGGTGGGTGATACCACCAAACATAACGTGTGAAACCTTATCGATTTGACTGTGAGCCGCAGCATTTAGCTCAGGGTGATTGTAGCCGTGGATGGTTGACCACCAAGATGACATACCATCAATAATTCGTTTTCCGCCTTCTAATTCTAGGTGAACACCGTCTGCGTTGGTGACTGGATAGCAGGTCAGAGGTGTTAACGTTGATGTGTAGGGATGCCAGATATGCTGGCGATCAAAGGCGAGATCCATAGTAACTTCCATTCTTGGTGCGGTTAAAAAACAACCATATGTAAACTTTTGATATTATCAATGTGTTGACAGTCTAAAGCTTGTCGGTAGACTAGCCAAGCATAAATGCAATCTCTATTGATAGAGATGAAACATCAAATAATAAAAAAGGATCGACACGTGGAAGTTCGTCATGACTGGACAGTTGCTGAAGTAACAGCGCTGCTTGAAAAACCGTTTATGGATTTAATGTTTGAAGCTCAAGTGGTTCATAGACAGTACCAAGAGCACAACCACGTGCAGGTGAGTACGCTTCTATCGATTAAGACCGGTGCTTGTCCTGAAGACTGTAAGTATTGTCCTCAAAGTGCTCACTACCGAACGGATGTCGACAAAGAACGCCTAATGGAAGTAGAGCGTGTTTTGCATGCGGCGCAAAAAGCCAAGAACGCGGGCTCGACTCGTTTCTGTATGGGCGCGGCGTGGAAAAACCCGAAAGAACGCGATATGCCTCACTTGACTGATATGATCAAAGGTGTGAAAGGTATGGGTCTAGAAACCTGTATGACACTAGGCATGTTAACCCCTGATCAAGCTGGCGAGTTAGCGGATGCAGGCTTGGATTACTACAACCATAACCTTGATACGTCTCCCGAGTTTTACGGCAGCATCATCACCACTCGTACTTACCAAGATCGTTTAGATACGCTATCTCACGTACGTGATGCCGGTATGAAGATCTGTTCTGGTGGCATTATTGGTATGGGCGAAAGTACCAATGACCGTGCAGGCCTGCTGGTAGAGCTAGCGAACCTTCCGGTACACCCTGAGAGTGTGCCAATCAACATGCTCGTGAAAGTGAAAGGCACACCGATGGAAAACGTCGATGATGTTGAATCTTTTGACTTCATTAAGTTGATTGCGATTGCTCGTATCATGATGCCAATGTCAGCGGTTCGTCTATCTGCAGGTCGCGAGAATATGAATGAACAGATGCAGGCGATGTGCTTCATGGCTGGCGCGAACTCTATCTTCTACGGTTGTAAGCTACTGACTACGCCAAACCCAGATGAAGACACGGACATGCAGCTGTTTAAGAAGTTAGGCATCAACAGCCAACAAGTGGCTCAGAAGCCTGATGAAATTCAAGAAAACGAACTGTTAGATCAAGTAGTGGAGCGCGTTGCTGCTCGTCCAACGAAAGATGACATGTTCTACGATGCCACTGTTTAAATCCCGTATCAAAGATGCCCTTGTTCAACGCCGTGAGCAGGGGCTAACTCGTCAACTTAAAGTGCTCGAAAACAGTAATGGTCCTTTGCTTAATTGCGAAGGTTCTCGCTTTATTAATTTTTCGAGTAATGATTACCTAGGCTTGGCGAACGACCCTGAATTGGTAGAGGCGTGGCAAGCGGGGCTTTCCCTTTATGGTGCTGGCAGTGCGGCATCGCCATTGGTCACGGGTTTTAGTCCTGCTCATAGAAATTTAGAAGCTCAGCTGTGTGAATGGTTGGGCTTTGAACGTGCGATTCTCTTTAGTTCTGGTTTCAGTGCGAACCAAGCCTTGTTGTTTTCTCTGCTCGAAAAAGACGACTCTCTGCTGCAAGACAAGCTTAATCACGCCTCTTTGATGGAAGCGGGGATGCTTTCTCATGCAACCATGAAACGCTTTAAACACAACGACACGCAGCATCTAGAGTCTCTATTAAGCCGATCTCTACAATCCTTGGTCGTCACTGAGGGCGTATTCAGCATGGACGGCGATCAAGCGCCTCTCAGCCAGATATCTAACCTGACTCATCAATACGACAGTTGGTTGGCGGTTGATGATGCCCACGGTATCGGCGTATTAGGTGATAAAGGAGCTGGGAGTTGCAGTGCAGCACAAATCTCCCCCGATATTTTGGTGGTGACCTTTGGCAAAGCATTTGGCGTTTCTGGTGCTGCGATTCTTTGTTCGTCAGAAGTGGGTGATTACTTAACTCAGTTTGCTCGTCATCATGTGTACTCGACGGCGATGCCACCTTCACAAGCGGTGGCTTTATCTCATGCCTGTAAGATGACTCAAACTCAAGAGTGGCGCCGAGAAAAGCTGACTGAGTTAGGGTCTCTCTATGCAGAGCAGGTGAGCGGCTTGAAAGGCTTTGTGGATACTCAGACTCCGATTAAGCCATTTGTGATCGGTGAGGCTCAGGCTGCGCTCTCCGTTGCAGAAGAATTAAAGCGCAACCAAGTTTGGGTGACCGCAATAAGGCCGCCAGCCATACCTGCTGGAACTGCTCGATTACGAATCACGTTAACAGCTAACCATAGCCCAAAACAGATTCTCCAGTTAACCAGGTCGTTGCATCAAGCCATTGAACGAAACATCGACTTAAGCACTGAACCGGGTATCCATCCAAGCTTTGAATCAAATAAAGAGGCTCAGTAAATGTCACAAGAAGCAGTAGTGCATAATTACGTTGGCCAAGATAAGAGTGCGATTGCCGAAGCCTTTGGTAAAGCGGCAACAACCTATGACAAACACGCTGAATTTCAACGCGATGTTGGCCACCGATTACTGGATAAATTACCCAGCGATCTGTCAGGCTTTAAGGTGCTGGATCTAGGTTGTGGTACTGGCTATTTCTCCGAGCAACTTGTAAAACGAGGCGCCGAAGTGGTTTGCGCTGATCTTTCTGTTGGAATGCTAGCAACAGCAGAGAAGCGGTGTGGTGCATCTGTATCTTTATATCAACAAGCCGATGCCGAACAATTGCCGTTTGAAGATGGGTGCTTTGACATCGTTTTCTCTAGCCTTGCGTTGCAATGGTGTGACGATTTGTCGTCGCCTTTGAGAGAGATGAAGCGTGTTACAGCGGCTGGTGGGCGTGTTATTTTCTCAACTTTGCTTGATGGGTCGCTGTTTGAACTGAAAAAGTCGTGGTCCAAAATTGACGCACATCAACACGTTAACCATTTTATTACAATCAATAAGGTAAAAATTGCGTTAGCGCAATCTAGCTGTACCGTTCATCAACTAGACTTGCCCACCATCACCGTTTGGTACGACACTGCGTTTGAACTGATGCGCGACCTTAAAGGTATCGGCGCTAATCACGTAAGTGGTCGCTCACAAGGTTTAACAAGTCGTCGCATGTTGCAGCTTGTTGATCGGGAATATCGAGAGTTTAAGAACCATCAAGGTTTCTTACCAGCAACATATCAAGTTTGTTTAGGGGTTATTCAATTATGATTGATGCATTATTCATTGCAGGTACGGATACCGAAGTGGGAAAAACTGTGGTTTCAAAAGCGATTCTTCAAGCTTTGGCCGCACAAGATTTATCAACAATTGGTTACAAGCCAGTTGCTGCAGGGAGTGAAAAATCCCCTGAAGGACTACGTAATAGTGATGCACTGCATCTTCAAGAAGCGGCGACGCAAGATATTGCTTACGAAGACGTCAATCCATACGCGTTGTTGCTACCATCATCGCCTCACATCGCTGCTAAGCATGATGGTGTTGTAATTGATGAGGCGGTATTATCAGCGAAGCTAGAAGAGCATAAGAAAAACTCTGACATCGTGTTAGTTGAAGGTGCTGGTGGTTGGCGAGTCCCGGTTTCAGACGATGAATATCTTTCTAGCTGGGTTAAAAAAGAGCAACTGCCAGTGGTACTGACTGTGGGTATTAAACTTGGTTGTTTGAGCCACGCTCTATTAACGGCAGAAGCGATTCGTGCTGATGGCCTAAACCTAGTAGGTTGGGTCGCAAACCGTATCAATCCAGGTACTGAGCACTACGCAGATATTATTGCGATGCTTGAAGATAAGTTAGGTGCACCTAAGTTAGGTGAAATCCCTTACGTCCCAAAAGCGAAGTCTAAAAACATTGGTAAGTACATTGATGTGCAGCCTTTGCTTGCGCTTTAATTACCACGTTATGTACTAAATAAGAAAAGGGCTGCGATTGCAGCCCTTTTGCTATTTTAAGCCTTTAGACCTTGAGTTGATAAACAACCGGTCTTTTAATAAACAAGCTTAGAACTAATGTTCTTTAGTCAGTCCCATTAAAGCTTGCTGAGTTTCTGTGATTTTTGTCTGTGCCGTTTGCGGTGTTAGGATTCCAACCTGCTTTTTCGCTTCTTCTTCAGTAATCCCTAGGTGACAGCACAGTAAATCGATAGCCATTTGAGTGTTAGTACCTTCAACCATGATCCTTTCCTTTTTGTACATGGACTAGCCAATAAATCATCTGAAGTCACTGTAAACGGATTGTTATATCGACACCATACGACTTAGGTCTAATAGAGTGGATTTAATTCGGATACGGTCTCGTAATCAAATGTTGCAATTTAATGCTTAACCTTGTTTTCTTAATCTAAGACTATATGTATAAGTAAGTATAAGTCTTCAAGGTTGGAATCTATTGCTGTCTGCCTTGTCTATAACAATAAGTTTTATAAAAACAGCTTTCATGCGGAGATAAGTAATGAAGCGAGTAATGTTGTTCCTTGCAACTAACCTAGCGGTTGTATTGGTACTAAGTGTTGTTCTTAATGTTGTATACGCAGTTACAGGTATGCAACCCGGTAGCCTCTCAGGTTTATTGGTGATGGCTGCGGTATTTGGTTTTGGCGGCTCATTCATTTCATTAATGATGTCGAAGAAAATGGCGCTACGCTCGGTAGGCGGCATGGTCATTGAAAGCCCACGTAACGAAACAGAACATTGGTTGATGGAGACGGTAAGCCGTCAATCTCAACAAGTTGGTATTGGTATGCCAACAGTGGCGATCTACGACTCGCCAGACATCAACGCATTCGCGACAGGTGCTAAGCGTGACGATTCATTGGTAGCAGTATCAACAGGCCTGCTGCACAACATGACGCGTGATGAAGCTGAAGCAGTATTAGCGCATGAAGTGAGCCACATCGCGAACGGTGATATGGTGACCATGACGTTAATGCAAGGTGTAGTGAACACGTTCGTTATCTTCCTATCTCGTTTTATCGCCAACATTGTTGCGTCGAATGACAACGAAGAAGAGGGTGGCAGCAACATGATGGTGTACTTCGGTGTGTCTATGGTGTTGGAATTGGTATTTGGTTTCTTAGCAAGCTTCATTACGATGTGGTACAGCCGCCATCGTGAGTTTCATGCCGATGCAGGTGCTGCGCACTTGGTAGGTAAAGAGAAGATGATTGCAGCGCTCGAGCGTCTAAAAGTGAGCCACGAGCCACAATTAGAAGGTTCTATGATGGCGTTTGGTATCAACGGTAAGAAGTCTCTAACTGAGCTTCTAATGAGCCACCCGCCGCTAGACAAGCGTATTGCTTCTCTACGTAACATGTAATCGCTACGTATTCTTCAGTCGCTAATCGACAAGATACATTTGAAAGGCTTCCTTCGGGAGGTCTTTTTTGATCTTGGCATCTAAGACAGTAAGTATTCGAGGAATAGGTGTCTGGCGATAGAGGGTTACTGGTGATGAAGCATTACGATATTGATTGGTTGATATCGCACGGATTGAGATGAGTAGGGTAATGATACTGGGTTGCTTTGTATTATTTTGCTGACGTCTCTTGTGCTCAATACACTTTGTTCCGCTCAACAAAAAGGCTTCCACATGGGAAGCCTTAGTCTATTCTGTGATTCGAAATTCGAACCTTACAGTTTGTCAGTTAGCTCGATTGCTTGGCCGATGTAGTTCGCTGGAGTCATCTCTTTCAGGCGAACTTTCTCGTCTTCAGGGATCTCAAGACCATCGATGAATGCACGCATGCCTTCGCCATCTACACGTTTACCACGAGTTAGCTCTTTTAGCTTCTCGTATGGTTTTTCGATGCCGTAACGACGCATTACTGTTTGTACTGGTTCAGCCAATACTTCCCAGTTCTTGTCTAGTTCAGCAAGTAGCGCAGCGCGGTTAACTTCAAGCTTGCTAATACCTTTCAGAGTCGAAGTGTATGCAATGATTGCGTAGCCAACACCCACACCTAGGTTACGAAGAACCGTAGAGTCAGTTAGGTCACGTTGCCAGCGAGAAACTGGAAGTTTCTGTGCTAGGTGGCCAAATACAGCGTTAGCTAGACCAAGGTTGCCTTCAGAGTTTTCGAAGTCAATTGGGTTAACTTTATGCGGCATTGTCGAAGAACCGATTTCGCCAGCAATAGTCTTCTGCTTGAAGTGACCAAGAGCGATGTAGCCCCAAACGTCACGGTCGAAGTCTAGAAGGATAGTGTTGAAACGAGCAATTGCATCGAATAGCTCAGCGATGTAATCGTGAGGTTCGATTTGAGTTGTGTACGGGTTCCAAGTTACGCCAAGAGATTCAGTGATGAACTCTTCGCTAAACTGGTGCCATTCAACTTCTGGGTATGCAGAAAGGTGTGCGTTGTAGTTACCTACAGCACCGTTGATTTTCGCTAGGATCTCAACGTTTTCGATTTGCTTGTATTGACGTTCCATACGGTACGCAACGTTAGCCATCTCTTTACCCATAGTAGAAGGAGAAGCTGGCTGACCGTGTGTACGAGACAGTAATGGAATATCACGGTACTCGTTCGCAAGTGCTTTGATAGCATCAATTACGTTACGGATTTCTGGAAGAATCACTGTGTCACGAGCTTCTTTAAGCATAAGCGCGTGAGAGGTGTTGTTGATGTCTTCAGAAGTACATGCAAAGTGAATAAATTCGTTTACAGCGTGAAGTTCAGGAACGCCAGCAACTTTCTCTTTCAAGAAGTACTCAACCGCTTTAACGTCGTGGTTAGTCGTGCGCTCGATCTCTTTGATACGTAGAGCATCTTCTTCGCTGAAGTTAGCGGCTAGTTCATCAAGAAACTGGTTAGCTTCTGCACTGAACGCTGGTACTTCTTTGATTGCATCAGTTGCTGCAAGCTTTTGTAACCAACGAATTTCAACGATAGAGCGGTACTTTAGTAGTCCAAACTCACTAAAGATGCTGCGTAATGCAATAGTCTTACTTCCGTAACGGCCGTCTACTGGTGAAACAGCAGTCAATGCTGACAGTTCCATGGTGTTCTCCTGAATTGAGTTTTCTAAATTTTGAGAGGTTTATACCAGTAACAATCTCAATTGTCACGCACATTGCGCAATCGTTTGCGTGAGAGTTGTGTTGATACAAAAAACAAGCTCGCGACGAGGCGCGAGCTAATAAACTACATTCGAGCTAGTAGGATTTGAGCCTGCTCGATCATCTTCTTACGACCGAAGATAAGGTGGCGACGTTTACCGCCAACTTGACGCCATAACACAGCGCTTCGAATCCCTGATAGAAGCAGTGCGCGAACCTTATGTTGGCTCGATGTCTGCTGAAGTACAGACGGAGTACCAGAAACCTGAATGCGAGGGCCGATAGGGCTGACGACATCAAGGTAGATACTTGCAAGGTTGCTGATCATTTGCTCGTCAAACAGATCAAAGTGTTCAGTTTGGCGCTCTGCAGTTTGAATGCGGTCACCAAGCTGAGACATAGAGTCGTTGCGAGAAGACAGCTTACGCTCAAGCGCCATCAAGCTGATGATGTAACGCGTGATATCGCTACCTGCTGGAGTACTATCGATACCTTTTACTAAGCACTCAAGGCCAAGCTTTAGGTTCGCTTCACGTCCAAATACGCCCACGGTATTCGATGGGTTGGTATTTAAAATGGCACTGAGTGAAGCTTCAAAGGCATCTTTATCACAATGGCCGTCTTTCGCTACTTGTTGAACCAAAGCCACAGCTTGGCAAATTCCGGCGAAAGCAATAGTACGGTCATAAAGTGTATTAGCCACGTAGTAACTCCTAGTTGTCTTCTATCGTTTGTCGTTTGATTGATTAGATGCGCTTTTCGATGATACCACCACCAAGACATACTTCGCCTTGGTAAAACACTGCAGATTGACCTGGGGTCACTGCGATTTGTGGCTCATCAAAAATAACCTTAATGTTCTCATCATCAATTGGGATGATTGTACAAGGAATATCTGTTTGACGGTAACGTGTTTTTACCGTGCATGTCATAACTTCAGTAATTGGTGTGCGATTTACCCAATGAAGTTGAGATGCGATCAAGCCTTCTGATTTCAGAAGAGGGTGGTCTTTACCTTGTACTGCGATAAGTACATTACGCTTAAGGTCTTTTTCACCAACAAACCATGGTTCTTCGTTACCGCCACCACCTTTAGTGCCGCCAATATGAAGGCCTTTACGCTGACCTAGCGTGTGGTACATCAAACCTTGGTGTTGACCAATCACTTGGCCTTCAGGTGTTTCGATGTTACCCGGTTGTGCTGGTAGGTATTTGCCTAGGAACTCAGTGAACTTGCGCTCACCGATAAAGCAGATGCCTGTTGAATCTTTCTTCTTAGCTGTGATCAAGTCTTGCTCTTCAGCAATACGTCGCACTTCTGGCTTCTCTAATTCACCGACAGGGAATAGGCTGCGTGCCACTTGATCTGAGCTTAGCGTGTATAGGAAATAACTTTGGTCTTTGTTGCTGTCTAGACCGCGTAGCATTTCTGGTTTTACGCCAGCATCAAGCTCTTCTTGAGTTGGGAAAGTACGACGAACGTAGTGACCCATCGCAATGTAGTCTGCGTCTAGCACTTCATCCGCAAACTCTAAGAATGCTTTAAATTTGATTTCTTTGTTACAAAGAATATCTGGGTTAGGTGTACGACCTGCTTTGTACTCTTCAAGGAAGTATTCGAATACGTTGTCCCAGTATTCTGCAGCAAAGTTGATAGTGTGAAGGTGGATACCTAGTTTGTCACATACCGCTTGAGCATCAGCAAGATCTTCAGCTGCCGTGCAGTATTCTTCGTTATCGTCTTCTTCCCAGTTTTTCATGAAAAGGCCTTCTACCTGATAGCCTTGTTGCTGAAGAAGATACGCCGATACTGACGAATCTACACCGCCGGACATACCGACAATTACTTTCTTTTCGCTGTTTCCAGAGCTGATATCTGACATGTCTAAACACCATTACTATTACTTGGTCGCAGATTCTAACAGAAAGAGAAACGCCGTGACAGATCCGAGACCGGAATCACAGTTTCATTTGCACAAATAGTGCGCTGACTTTGTTAGAGAATCGCATGAGAGCGAGGTGAGTCGCTAGGATGTCAGAAGTATATGTGGCATAGTCGCTCGAAATCCAAGACCTGAGATAAAAAAATGTCTGAACAAAATGAATTTATGCAAGAAGAAGAGCTGATTGAGATCATCGAGAACCAGCTTGAAGATGGCGAACCAGTGAAAGTGAAAGAGACGTTGATGCGTTTAATGATGACAGGCACTCCACGTGAAGAAGCAATTGCGGCTATGGCATGTGCACTGGCAATTGAAGTATTTGACGTTATGAAAAACGGCGCGGAGTTTAATCAAAAACGTTACGCGGAGCATTTGGGCATGCTGCCTGATTTAAGCTTTATGGAAGGCGAATAAAAAAAACCTTCAGCAAACGTTTGCTATAGTTTGAAAGATTGCCGCGTTAAATATAGCGCGGTAGAATCCGCCACCTATTTCCCCTTGACTTAGACTAGCCCTATGAAATTCCCTGGACAACGTAAATCAAAGCACTACTTTCCGGTTCACGCTCGTGATCCTCTAGTGAGCCAAGCTCAAAGCAGTAAAAGAATGTCACGCACTCATATTATCGGTATTGACCAAACATTGGTGGATATTGAAGCAAAGGTGAGTTCTGAACTTATTGAGAAGTATGGTTTGAGCAAGGGACATTCACTGGTTATTGGCGACGCAGCCGCTGAATCTTTGTATCAAGAATTAAAAGAGCAGTGCCTGATTACCAATGAATACGCTGGTGGCACAATTGGTAACACATTACACAACTATTCAGTGCTAGCGGATGACCGTTCTACACTGTTAGGTGTAATGAGCCAAGATATTAAGATTGGTAGTTACGGTTATCGCTATTTATGTAATACATCAAGCAGAATGGATCTGAACCATTTACAAGGGGTAGATGGCGCAATTGGCCGCTGCTTTGCATTAATTACAGAAGACGGTGAACGTACTTTCGCAATTAGCGAAGGACAAATGAACCAATTAAAACCAGAAAGCATTCCTGAAAAAATCTTCAAAAGTGCTTCTGCTTTAGTTTTAACGGCTTATTTAGTTCGCTGTAAGCCAGGCGACCCGATGCCTGAAGCAACAATGAAAGCGATCGAATACGCGAAGAAATACGATGTGCCAGTCGTTCTTACACTAGGTACTAAGTTCGTTATTCAAGATGATCCAGAATTCTGGAAAGATTTCCTTGAGCAACACGTAACGGTTGTTGCAATGAATGAAGACGAAGCTGAAGCGTTAACGGGTGAAAGCGATCCACTGGCTGCATCAGATAAAGCGCTAGACTGGGTAGACCTTGTTCTATGTACTGCGGGACCTGTTGGCCTATTTATGGCTGGTTATACAGAAGATGCAGCTAAGCGTGAAACGTCACTGCCTTTACTTCCAGGTTCAATTGCGGAATTCAACCGTTTTGAATTTAGCCGTCCTGCGCATAAAGATTTATGTGAAAACCCAACTAAAGTGTATTCGCACATTGCGCCATACATGGGTGGACCAGAAAAGATCAAAAATACCAATGGTGCAGGTGATGCTGCGTTATCAGCTTTATTACATGATATGGCTGCTAATAAGTACCACAAAGAAAACGTGCCAAACTCAAGTAAACACCAACATTCATTCTTGACGTACTCTTCGTTCTCACAAGTTTGTAAATATTCTAACCGTGCTAGCTATGAAGTGTTGGTTCAACACTCTCCACGTTTATCTCGTGGCCTTCCTGAAAGAGAAGATAGCCTAGAAGAAGCGTACTGGGAAAGATAAGTTACTTTCTTTAATCAGTAGTACTATCAGTATCAGTTGGTTTCTAATACTGATAGTACAAATATAAAAAAGGCTCCGAAAGGAGCCTTTTTTGTTTCTGAATATATTGAAGTCGTAAATAATACTTTGGTCGACTTAAATATTAATTCTATCGCTTAGCGTGTAATTGATTACTCACTAAGTAAACTAAATGTTTAGATAGCAAACTCTTCTAGAGATTTACCAGCATCTAGCTGTTCTTGGATAGCTGAAGGCGTACGGCCTTGACCTGTCCAAGTCTTCTCGTCGCCGTTTGCGTCTACGTATTTGTATTTCGCTGGGCGAGGAGCGCGTTTAGCTTTTGTTGTTTTAGATTTTGCTTCACCAGAAAGTGCAGCAATAAGATCGGCAACATCAATTCCGTCTTTTGCAATTTGTTCAGCAATAGCAGAAAGCTTAGCTTCTTGCTCTGCTTTAGCAGCACGCTCTTCAGCTTCAGACTCTTGACGCTCTTGTACAACAATAGTCAGCTTGTCTAGCGCTTCTTCAAGTTGCTCAAGAGTTAATTCACGTGAGAACGCACGAAGGCTGCGGATATTTAATAGAGTTTTTGTTAATTCAGACATGATATTTTCCATCAAGGTAAACTAAATAATCTTCCTAATAATAAACAGAGCCTAGGAATAAAACAAATAGTATTTCTTCTATTACATATTTAAATATAAAAGTGAGATGAATAGTTGAAAATTCAGAGCAGTATTTCTATTGAATTTATAATAATTATTAAGAATATCTTAAAAAATGATATGTGACAGGTGGAGTAGTCAACTTATGTAGACTATTCTTCTATTGATTAGTTCATTAACAAAAAGCTATTTTTCTCGGAATGATATGTTGCATTGTTGCTCTTGATGAGTACAATTGCGGCTACCTGATGCGAGGTGTTGGTTAATTTGTTGTTAAACTCTGGTTTACACGGTTAATAATGTTATCGCACGTAGAGGTGCAATTATAAAAAGTAACTTCCGTTGGGGTGATGCCAATGAACGGGAATGAAAGGTGTAATTGCCGAAGTAAATTGTATATCTAAGCAATTTGCTGGGGTTGTGCTCAATAGGTACAACACTGCCATAGTCTTAATTTTAAACTATGGAGCGCTACTGTAGGGTTGGGTGAAGTGTTCACTTCCCTTTCGCTTAGTTCAACATGAGCTTGGTCAGCCGTATCAAGTTTGTCTGCAGTAGATCTCTAGCCAAATAAAAAACTGGTTTTTGAAGATCATGAATTTAATAGATTTTGCAACATCACCTTTATCTTTGCTTCCGCCCCTTGTGGCTTTGAGCCTTGCTATTGTTACCCGCCGTGTATTGGTTTCTTTGGGTGTCGGTATCATCATGGGTGCGATTCTACTTGCTGATTACTCAGTAGGTAACGCAGCTAGCTACGTGTTTACTAAAGCATCTGGTGTTTTCATCGAAGATGGTGGCATCAACACTTGGAACATGAGCATCATTGCATTCCTAATTATTCTTGGAATGACAACGGCATTATTAACACTGTCTGGCGGTACTCGCGCATTCGCGGAGTGGGCACAGTCTCGCGTTAAGAGCAAACGTGGTTCAAAACTACTTGCTGCTTTCTTAGGTGTATTCATCTTTGTTGATGACTACTTTAACAGCCTAGCGGTTGGTGCTATCTCTCGTCCTGTAACAGACCGCTTCTATGTATCTCGCGCTAAGCTTGCTTATATCCTAGATTCAACTGCTGCTCCTATGTGTGTGATCATGCCTGCTTCTAGCTGGGGTGCTTACATCATCACGATCATTGGTGGCATCTTAGTGACACACGGTGTGACAGAGTATTCTGCACTGGGTGCTTACGTTCGTCTTATCCCAATGAACTTCTACGCTGTATTCGCACTACTAATGGTATTCGCAGTAGCATGGTTCGGTCTAGACGTTGGTAAGATGCGTGAGCATGAGATCGAAGCATCTCAAGGCCGTGGCTTTGAAGGTGACAACGATCAAAAGCAAGCTCACGATCTAAACGAAGAGTTAGATATCGAAGAGAGCGAAAACGGTTCAGTTTCTGATCTTGTTATGCCAATCGTATCGCTAATTGTAGCGACAGTGGCTGCAATGCTTTACACAGGCGGCCAAGCGCTGGCTGCTGATGGCCAAGCATTCAACCTTCTAGGCGCATTCGAAAACACGGATGTAGGTAAGTCTCTTGTTTACGGTGGTGTTATTGGCTTACTAGTAGCACTAGCGACAGTATTCAAGCAAAAGCTATCTATGACTGATATCGCAAGAACAATGTGGATCGGTGCTAGCTCTATGTTTGGCGCGATTCTGATTCTTGTGTTTGCATGGACTATCGGTTCTGTTATCGGCGACATGAAAACGGGTTCTTACCTATCGTCTCTAGTAACAGGCAGCATTGATTACCACTGGTTACCGGTTATGTTGTTCCTTCTAGCGGGCGTTATGGCGTTCTCTACAGGTACATCTTGGGGTACGTTCGGTATCATGCTACCAATCGCGGGTGATATGGCTGCAGCATCGGATATCGCACTGATTCTTCCAATGCTAAGTGCGGTTCTAGCGGGTGCAGTATTTGGTGACCACTGTTCTCCAATCTCAGATACGACGATTCTGTCTTCTACTGGTGCTCGTTGTAACCACATCGACCACGTCTCGACTCAGCTTCCATACGCGTTGTCTGTAGCGTTCGTATCGTGCATTGGTTTCATCACTCTAGGTATGACATCTTCAATTGGCATCGCATTTGGCGCAGCGTCTCTAACGTTTGTTGCTGTATGTTTTGCATTGGCTTACTTCTCTCGCTGCAAAATGGCGACGTGCAAAAGCTAAAATTGAAAGTTAATCAGTAAACTATCAGGGAGGCGTTTGCCTCCCTTTTTTGTGCCTGTTAATTTAATTTTAAGTTTCGTGAAAAAAGTTCGAATAAATGGTTGAAAAAGGATGTCAGCTTAGTTAGTGTGGAGACAAGACAGCAAACAACCTAAGAGCTGATAAGTATGCGTAAATTAGTAATGAACATTCATCACCATCATCACCCTATCTAGTCTTTCGGGGAGATTTACGTATACCCGGGAGCAAGATTACTCCCGGAGGTTAAGTCAAAAGAATTTAGATTTAAACCCTCGGGATGACAAAGTCCCCGAGGGTTTTTTAGTTTTAGCGCTTTTAAATAATCAATAAATTCAAATATTTGCACAGGGATACAGCAATGCAGACACAACGCCTAAGAATCGCAATTCAAAAGAAAGGTCGCTTAAGTAAAGAGTGCCAAGACCTACTTAAAAAATGTGGTGTTAAATTTAATATCATGGGTGAGCGCCTAGTGGTTCACTCACTAAATATGCCAATCGACTTGTTACTCGTTCGTGATGACGACATCCCAGGTCTTATCATGGATGGTGTAGTTGACCTTGGTTTCATCGGTGAAAATGAACTAGAAGAAGTTCGTCTAGATCGTGTTGCTCTTAAAGAGCCTTCAGAGTTCCGCACACTACGTCGTTTAGACTTCGGTGGTTGCCGCCTTTCAATCGCTATTAATAAAGACGAAGAATACAACGGCCCACAAGACTTAGCGGGCAAACGTATTGCGACAACCTACCCACAACTACTTAAAGCCTACATGGACGAGCAGGGTGTTGAGTTCAGCACTTGTATGCTAACAGGTTCGGTTGAAGTCGCGCCTCGCGCTGGCCTTGCAGACGCTATCGCTGATTTAGTTTCTACAGGTGCAACGCTTGAAGCGAACGGCCTAAAAGAAGCAGAAGCTATCTTCCAATCGAAAGCAACACTGATTCAACGTGTTGGCGACTTCGACGCAGACAAGACCGCACTGATTGAAAAACTACTGACTCGTATGCAGGGTGTTCAACAAGCGAAAGAGTCGAAGTACATCATGCTTCACGCGCCAACCTCTCAACTAGAGCAAATCAAAGCACTACTGCCTGGTGCTGAAGATCCAACGGTTCTTCCTCTATCTACAGACAAAGACAAAGTTGCCGTGCACCTAGTAAGTACAGAGAACTTGTTCTGGGAAACAATGGAACAGCTGAAAGAGTTGGGTGCAAGCTCGATTCTAGTATTACCAATCGAAAAAATGATGGGGTAGTGACGATGAGAACCGTTGTTTGGCAATCTTTAAGTGAATCACAGCAAGACTCGGTATTAGAGCGTCCAGCTATTACTGAAGGTGCAAACATCACAGCGACTGTTTCTGATGTTATTGCAAAAGTACGAAATGAAGGCGATGCCGCGCTTAAAAAGCTGACTGCAAAGTTTGATGGTGTAACTCCAGAATCTATCCGAGTCAGTTCGGGTGAGATTGAAGAGGCGTGTGCTCGTCTAACACCAGAGATGAAGCAAGCGTTAGAGCAAGCTTATAGCAACATTGCTAAGTTTCACGAAGCTCAAAAGCCGCAGCCAATTAAGGTTGAGACACAGCCTGGTGTTGTGTGTGAGCAAGTGACGCGCGCGATTAATACTGTTGGCCTTTATATTCCCGGTGGCAGTGCGCCACTACCGTCAACGGTTCTTATGTTAGGTGTTCCTGCTCAAATCGCAGGTTGTCGTAAGGTTGTGCTTTGTTCACCTCCGCCAATCGCTGATGAAATCTTGTATGTCGCTAAGCTTTGTAAGATCGACGAAGTTTACAACGTTGGTGGTGGTCAAGCGGTTGCAGCAATGGCTTACGGTACCGAGAGTGTGGCTAAAGTCGATAAGATCTTCGGCCCAGGTAATGCCTACGTTACGGAAGCAAAGCGCCAAGTGAGTAATGACTTCCGCGGAGCAGCTATTGATATGCCAGCTGGCCCATCTGAAGTGTTAGTGATTGCTGATGAAACGGCTGATGCAGACTTCATTGCAGCGGATTTGTTGAGCCAAGCGGAACACGGGCCTGACTCTCAAGTAGTATTGGTAACTCCATCTCCAGTGGTTGCAGACCAAGTAACAGAAGCGGTTCAAAAGCAACTGAAAGAACTGTCTCGTGCGAACATCGCTCAGCAAGCATTGGCTTCAAGCTTAATCATCATTGCTGAATCGATCACTCAAGCGATTGCGATTTCGAATTTCTACGGTCCTGAGCACTTGATCGTTCAAACCAAGAACCCACGTGAATTGCTGCCATTGCTAGATAATGCAGGCTCAATTTTCCTTGGTGACTGGTCTCCAGAATCTGCAGGTGACTACGCATCCGGCACAAACCACGTTCTTCCGACTTACGGTTATACCAAGACGTATTCAAGCCTAGGTTTGGCTGATTTCTCTAAGCGAATGACGGTGCAGGAGCTAACAGCCGATGGGTTGAAAGGCCTAGCGCCAACAGTAGTAACAATGGCGGAAGCCGAAGGTTTGGATGCACACAAACGCGCTGTGACTATCCGAGTTGAAAAGTTAAATAAAGCGAAATAAGGGTAGGGCATGGAAAAGTTAGCAAGAAAACAAGTTCAGGCTCTAACACCTTACTTGTCTGCAAGACGCATAGGCGGTACTGGTGATGTATGGCTAAACGCCAACGAATCTCCGTTTGATAACGAGTACAACCTGAACTTGTCTCGTCTTAACCGTTACAGCGAATGTCAGCCAAAAGAGCTGATTGATGCTTACGCTCAATACGCAGGCGTGAAATCAGAGCAAACTCTGACAACGCGTGGTGCTGACGAAGGTATTGAATTACTGATTCGTGCTTTCTGTGAGCCGAACGAAGACGCTATTCTTTACTGCCCACCTACTTACGGTATGTACGCAATCAGTGCAGAGACGATTGGTGTTGAGCGTAAAGTTGTGCCTCTGACTTCTGAATGGCAATTGGATCTTCCAGCTATCGAAGCTCAGCTCGACAACGTAAAAGTGGTGTTTGTTTGTAGCCCAAATAACCCAACCGGTAATTTGGTTGATCGCAAAGACATCATCAAGTTGCTTGAAATGACACAAGACAAAGCGATTGTGGTGATGGATGAAGCGTATATCGATTTTTGTCCAGAAGCGTCAACCGTTGATTTGCTTGAGCAATATCCAAACCTAGCGATTCTGCGCACCTTGTCGAAGGCCTTTGCTTTGGCGGGCTTACGTTGTGGCTTTACGCTAGCGAATAAAGAGCTTATCGATGTACTGTTGAAAGTGATCGCTCCTTATCCTGTGCCAATCCCTGTTGCTGACATTGCCGTTCAAGCTCTCTCAGAGCAAGGACTAGCGCGAGCTAAGTTCCAAGTTCTAGATTTAAGTGCTAACCGAGCGTATTTGCAGGCGGGTCTATTAGGTATGCCTCAAGTGACGGTTTTTGATGGCTGGGGTAACTACTTACTGGTGAAATTCCCGAACGGCGATGAGTTATTTAAAGCGGCTTGGGATACGGGCATTATTTTGCGTAATTCACCTATTGAAGACTGTGTTCGTATTAGTATTGGTAACCGCGAAGAGTGCGAAAAGACACTTGGATTCATTCGTAACTTTTATCAGTAACGAAAGGCTTACCAGTAATAACATTTGCCAGTTTGAGTTGATTAATCGCAGATTGGCAAGTGAAACCAATATTTTGGGTTAGCGTTTGATTTTAGCTAGGCCACCAGATTTAAAATTAAAAGGAAGTTCAAGTGAGTAAACAACAGAAAATACTTTTTATAGACCGTGACGGCACCTTAATTGTAGAGCCGCCAGTTGACTTTCAAGTAGATCGTTTAGACAAGCTAAAATTCGAACCGCGAGTAATTCCTAGCCTACTTGCACTGCAAGACGCTGGTTACCATCTAGTGATGGTGACTAACCAAGATGGTCTAGGTACCGATAGCTACCCAAAAGAAGATTTCGATGCACCACACAATATGATGATGGAGTTCTTCGAATCTCAAGGCGTTAAGTTTGACGACGTGCTTATTTGCCCTCACTTTGACGAAGACAACTGCTCTTGCCGTAAGCCTAAACTGGGTATGGTTAAAGAGTACCTACAAGGCGGTAAAGTCGATTTCCAACACTCTGTTGTGATTGGCGACCGAATGACGGATCTTCAACTGGCAGAGAACATGGCTATCCGCGGTATTCAATATGGCCCGGATGCGGAAACTGAAGGCACGCTTAACTGGCCACAAATCGTTAAAGATCTGACGGTTAATGCGCGTATTGCTGAAGTAGTTCGTACTACTAAAGAAACCGATATCAAGGTTGCAGTAAACCTTGATGAAACCGGTGGCAACAAGATCGATACCGGCATGGGTTTCTTCGACCACATGCTTGATCAAATCGCGACACACGGTGGTTTCCAAATGAACCTGACTGTGAAGGGCGACCTGCACATTGATGATCACCACACAGTCGAAGATACCGCTCTGGCTTTAGGCCAAGCATTGAAAGATGCACTAGGCGACAAACGTGGTATTGGCCGTTTTGGTTTCAGCCTACCAATGGATGAGTGTTTGGCTCAGTGTGCGTTAGACCTTTCTGGTCGTCCATACCTGAAGTTCGATGCTAAGTTCAGCCGTGAGCAAGTGGGTGATCTTTCAACCGAGATGGTGGTTCACTTCTTCCGTTCTCTAACTGATACATTGGCTTGTACGCTACACCTTTCTTCTGATGGCAATAATGATCACCACATCATTGAGAGCCTGTTCAAAGCGTTTGGCCGTACTCTTCGCCAAGCAATCAAAGTTGAAGGTAACGAGTTACCAAGCAGCAAAGGCGTTCTGTAAGGGTTCGGTATGAAAGAGCAAAAAGTCGTTATTATTGATACTGGTTGTGCCAACGTTTCATCGGTGAAGTTTGCGATTGAACGTCTGGGCTACGCAGTTGAAATTTCAAAAGAACCAGAAGTTGTTCTTGCTGCCGACAAGCTATTCCTACCCGGTGTAGGTACAGCAAGTGAGGCAATGAAGAACCTGCAAGAGCGTGACCTTGTTACCCTTGTCAAGCAAGTTGAGAAGCCTCTGCTGGGTATCTGTTTAGGTATGCAGCTGTTAGGCAAACTGTCTCAAGAGAAAGGTCAAAAGGCTGATGAGTTAGTTGAATGCCTAGGTTTGTGTGATGGCGAAGTTCGTTTACTTGAAACGGGCGACTTACCATTACCACACATGGGTTGGAACACAGTAACAGCAACGCCTAATCACCCGCTATTTAAAGACATTGAAGAAGGCGAATACTTCTACTTTGTTCATAGCTTCGCAATGCCAGTGGGCGACTACACAATCGCACAATGTGATTACGGTAATCCGTTCACTGCGGCGGTTCAAAGTGGCAATTATTATGGTGTTCAGTTCCACCCAGAGCGATCTTCGAAAGCTGGCTCTAAGCTGATTCAGAACTTCTTGGAATTGTAATAAGGATTAGGCAGCGGCTAACGTTGCCATATAAGGAATGTAAATGATTATTCCCGCGTTAGATTTAATTGAAGGCCAAGTAGTTCGCTTATTCCAAGGAGACTACGGGCAAGTAACAGAATACAAAGTAGACCCAGCAGAGCAGTTTAATCTGTACCACCAAGCTGGCGCTGGCTGGCTGCACCTTGTTGACTTAACGGGCGCAAAAGACACAACGGCTCGTCAGTTAGACTTGATTGCTAAGCTCCTTGCTAGCACGCCTGCGAACATCCAGATTGGTGGTGGCGTGCGTAACGAACAAGATGTCGTTGATCTGCTAGAAGCTGGCGCACAGCGCGTTGTGGTTGGTTCTACAGCCGTTAAGCAACCTGAGTTGGTGAAAGGTTGGATGGAGAAGTATGGCGCGGAAAAAATCGTGCTGGCTCTAGACATCAACATTGATGAAAGCGGCACACGTAAAGTGGCGATTTCAGGTTGGCAAGAAGATTCAGGTGTGACTATTGAAGCGCTGATTGAAGACTACCTCACGGTTGGCCTTAAACACGTGCTGTGTACCGATATTTCACGTGACGGCACGCTAGAAGGATCAAACGTAGAGCTCTATGTTGATCTTTGTAAGCAGTACCCACAAGTGCAATTCCAATCATCGGGCGGCATTGGCAGCCTAGCTGATATCGAAGCGCTTAAAGGCAGCGGTGTTGCGGGTGTGATTGTGGGTCGTGCGCTACTTGATGGCAAGTTTACCGCAGAGGAGGCATTTGCATGTTGGCAAAGCGAATAATCCCTTGTTTGGATGTCCGTGACGGACAAGTGGTTAAGGGCGTTCAGTTCCGTAACCACGAAATTATTGGTGACATCGTTCCGCTAGCACAACGCTATGCAGAAGAGGGCGCCGATGAATTGGTATTTTATGACATCACCGCATCAAGTGATGGCCGTGTGGTCGATAAAAGCTGGGTGAAACGCGTAGCTGAAGTGATCGATATCCCTTTCTGTGTCGCTGGTGGTATTAAATCAGCAGAAGATGCAGCGCGCATCCTTGAGTTTGGTGCGGATAAAGTGTCAATCAACTCACCGGCATTGGCTAATCCACAGCTGATTACTGACCTTGCTGATAAGTTTGGCGTTCAGTGTATCGTTGTCGGTATCGATTCATACTTCGACAAAGAAACCGGTAAATATCAGGTTTACCAATTTACAGGCGATGAAGCGCGTACTAAAGCAACCAAATGGGAAACCAAAGATTGGGTGCAGGAAGTACAGAAGCGTGGCGCAGGTGAGATTGTGTTAAACATGATGAACCAAGATGGCGTTCGTAACGGCTATGATATCGATCAGTTAAACATGGTGCGTGAAGTGTGTAATGTGCCATTGATTGCCTCTGGTGGCGCTGGTGCAATGGAGCACTTTGCTGAAGCTTATAAAAAGACCAACGTGGATGGAGCACTTGCGGCTTCGGTATTCCACAAACAAGTCATCAATATTGGTGAACTTAAACAGTATTTAAAACAACAAGATGTAGAGGTGCGACTATGAGTTTTGAACCCGTAAGCTTATCAAAAACAGAAGTAGGCGCATTGTCAGAGCGTATTAACTGGGAAAAAGTAGATGGCTTAGTGCCAGCGATTGTTCAAGATTACCAGTCAAGCCAAGTGCTAATGATGGGATACATGAACCCAGCCGCACTTGAGAAAACGGGTGAAACTGGCAATGTGACGTTTTTCTCTCGCACAAAAGAGCGTCTTTGGACGAAAGGTGAAACGTCGGGCAATGTATTGCAACTGCAAAACATCGCCTTGGACTGTGACAGCGACACCTTACTGGTTAAAGTTAATCCCATTGGTCCAACGTGCCACACAGGTACAACAACGTGTTGGGATGGAGACAAACAAGAAGAGTCTCAGATGGTGTGGCTTCATCAGCTTGAGCAGCTATTGGCTGCCCGCAAGGACGCCGATCCTGAATCTTCTTATACTGCCAGTCTATATGCCCGTGGCACCAAGCGTATTTCGCAAAAAGTGGGCGAAGAAGGCGTTGAAGTCGCGCTTGCGGCGACGTCGGGCGATAAGGCGGAGTTAGTGTGTGAATCAGCAGATTTGATTTACCACCTAATGGTTCTTCTTCAAGACCAAGGCTTATCGATGGATGATGTGGTAAACAAGCTGAAAGAGCGTCATAAGTAAGCTCTCTTTAGATTAATAGAACCGCGTAAAAGACAGACAAAAGCCCCGCAAACAAACATGTTTACGGGGCTTTTTAGTTTTTTAATTTTCAAGATTTCAAGATTTCAAGATTTCTAAGCCCTACGTCACTTTTCTAACCTCTGACTTTGCGTCATTCCGAGGAGCCTAAGCGACATCAGGAATCTCTTCTCTTAATCTGACTTCTTAGTCGAACGAGTTACCCGCAGCACTTCTTGTATTTCTTACCACTGCCACAAATACACGGATCATTACGGCCGATTTTAAAGCTCTCAACGGTTTGATTTAAGCGTGGGTCAATTTCTGGTTGTGTAGTTTGTTCCTGCTCTGGGAAGGTACCATCAATGTAGTACCAAAGACCGTCTTCACGTATAAAGCGAGAGCGTTCTTGCATGCAGTATTGTGCGCCTTCTTCATTGAAGTAAGCTTTAAACTCAACAAAGCCTTCGTCTTGGTGCGAGCCTACCGCAGTATCGATGACTTCTAGTCCTGCCCAATCACTGTTGATAGATTCGGCAATACCTTCTCTTTGCGCTTCTGCGTTGCAGCTAGGGTGGTAAGTCGCAACAACATAGTCAACTAAACCCAACACGTGCGCTGAATAACGAGAGCGCATCAACTGTTCAGGCGTTTCAACAGCACTGTGGTGAAGGTGCGCTGATTCACAGCACTGTTGGTAAGTATTTTTGCTACCGCATGGGCATAAAGACATAGTCAGATCCTGTAAAAATGGCCTCTATTAAGAGGCCATAAGTGAATGCGTGGGAGTTTACCAAGAAACGATCGCTCACCAAAGTTTAGTTTCTGTTGAAGTTATTGAAATTATCAAAGTGTTAGCGCGAAGTTTACTATTTCAAGGCTGGAGACAATAGCTCTTGAGCCCAAGTCGTCGCTTCGTCATAAGCTTGACCAAGTTGAGCTTCACTCAGTTTGAGAAGCTGGCGAATACGAGTCGCTTCTTCCCAACGAGCTTGCTCATACGCAACCACCATCGCCAATACAGCACCTAACACACCTTTACGTTGAATCAAGGCTTGTTTGATCTCGATGTCGATCGGCACTGAATCGAGTACTTGTTTCAATGGTTGGTCAAAGAGTGAGTCCAACAGAGAGAACATACCGGTCAAAAAGGCTTGTCCAGGCTCAACCTTAACATTCATCTTCTCAACCAAGAGTTCACACTGACGTGCGCGTATTACCGCTAAGCCATAAAGTGAGTCCGGCTTATCTTCTTTCGCGGATGCGATAGCCACCAGTGAAACGAACTTACGCAGTTTCTGTTCACCAAGGTAAATAAGCGCTTGGCGGAATGAACGAATCGTTGTTGGTGAACCGCCAGCGGAGTTTACGTAGGTAAGTAGCTTATACGACATGGTCACATCGAGCGTAATCAAACGCTCTACTTCACCAAAGTCGATAGGGTCGTGCGTAATCTCTTTTAACAGCTGAACGGTCGTCAGGAATGCCGGGTTGAGCGCACGCGTTTGGATCATCTCTGGCTTGCTAAAGAAATAACCTTGAAAGTAGGTGAAGCCTGCTTTTTTCGCTTCTTGGTATTCTTCGTACGTTTCTACTTTCTCAGCAAGGAACTTGATATCTAGCCCTTTGAGAGAGTTCATAAACATCGCTGCTTTGGCAATTGGCGTTAAACGGATATCGAACTTGATAATTGAAACGTAGGGTAAGAAGCGCTTCCAAGCTTTACTTGGCACAAAGTCGTCTAGCGCAATGGTATAACCCGCGTCAAAGATGGTTTTGATTGCTTCAAGTAATTCGTCTGTTGGTTCGCAGTCTTCAAGAACCTCAACAACGAGGCTTTCTTTGGGGAACAGAGTAGGGACTAAGTTGATTAGGCTTGCATATGGGAAGTTCACGAACCCAAGCTTATCACCCAACGTATTATAGTGGGTCGATAAGAAGTGATCGGAAAGCAAACGGCTAGTAGCGAGCTCCGGCTCTACTTCAGGGAAAGTGTTCTTAGGACCATCCCTGAATAGCAACTCGTAACCTATGGTTTTCTTGCCTGTGTCGAGTATTGGTTGACGCGCTACGTATGAATATTTCAACTTAGTACTGTGTTCGGTTTATTTCTGGTAGAGAGATAATAGCTAATTCACTAGAAATTACCATACACTTTCTAAGAAAGTCTGACCGACAATAATAATCAAAGTGAAAGTTTAAGCGTGATGTTAAAAGCTATTGCTAAACGCTCGATTCTGTAGTTCAAAACTTTGCGGCGTGAACACCAGCACTGAGCCTTGCGTATACCAATCGCCAAGTACGATACGGGTTTTAGTGCAATTGTTAGCATTAAATGTATGGATGTCTGGGCGGTGAGTATGGCCGTGGATCATCAGATCGACATTGTTTCGTTCCATCACATCTTCGACTTCTTGCTGTGTCACATCCATGATGTCGAGAGACTTGGTCTGCTTGTCATCTTTGATATCTGATTGAACCTTTGAAACAATTTTCTTCTTGATGAAAAATGGAATTCGGTTGAAGACCCATTGTAACCATGGCTGATGCACTTTTTCGCGAAAGGCGAGGTACTTTACATCTTCAGTACATAGAGTGTCTCCATGCAATACTACCGCTTTTTGCCCGTAGATATCGATCGTAGAAACTTCGTCGAGAAGTTGTACGCCCGTTTGCTTAGCAAATTTTTTGCCGACTAAGAAGTCGCGGTTCCCTTGAGTAAAGTAACAAGGCACGCCTGTTTTCACTAAGTCGATAAACGCTTGGCGGATAGAAGTCGCGAATTCACTCTTATCATCGTCACCAATCCAGAATTCGAAAAGGTCACCTAATACGTAAAGTGCATCCGCTTCTACGGCTTCTTTCTTCATAAAGGTTAAGAAGCAGTCTGTGATGTCTTCTCGTGACGGAGAAAGGTGCAGATCTGATATAAAATATGTTTTCATAGGTCTAAAAAAAAGGGAGCGATTCGCTCCCTATATCCTGATTTTATCGGCTCATCAATACTAACCGAAAGCGATGAATTAAGCTTCGATTGTAGTACCAGTGATGATCACTTCTTCTAGAGGTACATCTTGGTGCATACCCATAGAACCAGTGCTAACACCTTTAATCTTGTTTACGATGTCCATGCCTTCAACAACTTCTGCGAATACACAGTAGCCCCAACCGTCTAGGCTTTCGCTACGGAAGTTTAGGAAAGAGTTGTCGTTAACGTTGATGAAGAACTGAGAGCTCGCTGAATGCGGTTCCATAGTACGAGCCATTGCTAGCGTACCAACTTTGTTCGCTAGACCGTTGTTTGCTTCGTTCTTGATCGTTGCACGAGTTGCCTTTTCTTTAAGGCCAGAAGTCATGCCGCCGCCTTGAATCATGAAACCATCGATAACACGGTGGAATAGTGTGTTGTCGTAGAAACCGTCACGGCAATACTGTAGAAAGTTTGCGCTTGTTTCTGGTGCTTTTTCTTCGTTAAGTTGAACTTTGATATCACCAAAATTTGTGTGAAGGATGATCATGATTGTTACCTTACTGTCTTTTTAATATGAAGTTCGAATTCTAGCGCATGTTGGCAGACTTTCAAATCACCAAATCATTAACTTAACTCGGATGTTTGAGGTAATTCCTGCTTTTAGGGATTACCTATTAAGGTATGACTTGTTATACTGCGAGCTTATTTTGATTAATCCATAAAATAGATAGAGATCATGCTGAAGATATATAACACGCTCACAAGACAGAAAGAGGAATTCAAACCAATTACAGCTGGCAAAGTCGGCATGTATGTCTGTGGGGTAACCATATACGATCTCTGTCATATTGGTCATGGTCGTACGTTCGTTTCTTTCGACGTAGTAACTCGTTACCTTCGTTACCTTGGTTACGATTTGAATTTCGTTCGTAACATCACAGATATCGATGACAAAATCATCAAACGCGCTAACGAAAACGGTGAGTCTTGTGACTCTCTGACTGAGCGTTTAATCGGTGAGATGCACGCTGACTTTGATGCATTGAACATGAAGCGTCCAGATGTTGAGCCTCGTGCGACAGAATACATCACTGAAATCATCGAGCTTGTTGAAAAGCTGATTGAACGTGGTTTTGCATACGTTGCAAGCAACGGCGACGTGATGTTTGAAGTAAAGAAATTCGACGAATACGGTAAGCTTTCAAAGCAAGACCTTGATCAGCTTCAAGCGGGTGCTCGCGTTGATGTTGAATCTGCAAAACGCAGCCCACTAGACTTCGTTCTTTGGAAGATGTCTAAGCCAGGTGAACCTACATGGGAATCGCCATGGGGCCCGGGTCGTCCAGGTTGGCACATCGAATGTTCAGCAATGAACTCGTCTATTCTTGGTAACCACTTCGATATCCACGGTGGTGGTTCAGATCTGCAGTTCCCTCACCACGAAAACGAAATCGCACAGTCTTGCTGCGCGCACGGCACTCAGTATGTAAATACTTGGATGCACAGTGGTATGGTGATGGTAGACAAAGAGAAGATGTCTAAGTCACTAGGTAACTTCTTCACTATCCGTGACGTGCTAGCACATTACGATGCTGAAACAGTACGTTACTTCCTAATGTCTGGTCATTACCGTAGCCAGCTAAACTACAGCGAAGATAACCTAAACCAAGCTCGCGCATCACTAGAGCGTCTATACACGTCACTTCGTGGCCTAGACCTTACAGCCGCTCCTGCCGGTGGCGAAGAGTACGTGACTCGATTCTCTACAGCGATGAACGATGATTTCAACACACCTGAAGCTTATTCAGTACTGTTTGAAATGGCTCGTGAAATCAACCGTATCAAGCCTGAAAGCATTGAAAAAGCAAGCGGACTGGGTGCATTGATGCGTGAACTAGCAGACATCATCGGTATTCTTCACCAAGAGCCAGAAGCCTTCCTACAAGGTGATGCGGCAGGTAACGACGACGAAGTGGCTGAAATCGAAGCGTTGATCAAACTGCGTAACGACTCTCGTGCTTCAAAGGATTGGGCAAATGCCGACCTTGCACGTGATAAGCTAAACGAGTTGGGTATTGTTCTGGAAGATGGCCCAGAAGGCACGACTTGGCGTCGTAAGTAAATCTTATAAAAAGGGCTGATTTTCAGCCCTTTTTTCTAGCACGAATTCTCTATTTTCACCTTTTCTATCTTCAACTTTTAATTAACAGGAATATTTCTGTGGCTCAGATGTATTTTTATTACTCGGCAATGAATGCGGGTAAATCAACAACGCTTCTTCAATCTTCATTCAACTACCAAGAACGTGGCATGACGCCAGTGATCTTTACGGCAGCTTTGGACGATCGCTATGGTATCGGTAAAGTGAGCTCACGAATTGGTCTGCAATCTGAAGCTCAGCTGTTTAAAAATGACACCAACATGTTTGATGCGATCAAAAAGCTCAATGAGGAAGAAAAGCGTCATTGTGTTTTGATCGATGAGTGCCAATTTTTATCGAAGGAGCAGGTGTACCAATTAACAGAAGTGGTTGATAAGCTGCACATCCCTGTACTTTGTTACGGCCTACGTACCGATTTCCTGGGTGAACTGTTTGAAGGTAGCCGTTACTTACTGTCTTGGGCAGATAAACTTGTTGAGCTTAAAACAATTTGTCACTGTGGCCGTAAAGCGAACATGGTAATTCGTACCGACGAGCACGGTGTGGCGATTGCTGAGGGCGACCAAGTGGCTATTGGCGGTAACGACAAATACGTTTCTGTTTGCCGTCTGCACTACAAAGAAGCGTTGGGTAAATAAGCCGATCTATTTGCTAACGCGAAAGAACGAAAAACGGTGACCAAGTGTCACCGTTTTTGTTTATTGGGCCTGTGTTTTGCTTTCTTCCAAGCCGAGCTTTTGTTTTATTTCCTGCCGAGCTTTTACTTTGTTCAAAGTCTAACTTTTGCTTATTCGAAACCGAGCTTCTTCAATGCTTGATAGGCGTGGTCAACGTCGTCGGGAATCGGCATCTCAATCTGAAAGCCTTTCTCTGGGTAGGATTTGATTCGCTCGTAATCAGCAATTAATGCGCCTAACACCATATCTAACGGCAACTCTTCGTTAAAGTAATCATCCCAAGTTTGCCATCGCGACGTCACGGTAATCTCGGAAGTTTCGTCAGGCCATTGTTTACTGAAGGTTGCGTAGGTACGTTTCTCCATGAAGGGCTTCTGAACTAAGGTTAGCCTCTTCGGCGATAACCCTTTTTCTGCCAGCAACTCATGAGTGAATCGTACATTTTCCCCAGTATTTGTTGCGTGTTTCTCTATGATAATGTCAGAGTCAGGCACGCCACAATCTCGTGCGATAGAAGCGAATGTTTCTGCTTCTGAGCGTTCAAAGCTTCTTTCGGTAAAGCGCCCCACACCGCCAGAAAAAACGATGTAAGGCGCGATCTGTTGGTGATAAAGCTCGGCTGCATATTCAGCTACGCGAGTATCGTTGCTACACAATACAAAGATACAGTCGGAAGGCGTAACCTTGTGACCCATCGACATAAAGTTCCAAAGGGTGTCGACTGAGCGATGCAGTTTTATGTTGGGATTTTTGTTAGCAATAGATTGTTCAGTCATGAAGTGCGTCCAGTGTGGATTCGAATTTAAATGAATAACCTAAGTCGAGAATCTTCTTCGAAGAGATTAACTTGTCTGGGGTATCAACAACAGCGGGCAGAGGCTCACTGCTGTTGGCGCTTTTCAGTGCCGCGGCATAAAACTCCGCCTTACTGACTGTATTTGGTGTGGTCACGTTAACTATTTCATTGTGCAGATGACTGATAGCGAAATCGACAGCACCAATTGCATCATCAAGGTGCAGCATGTTGGCTGGAGCTTGAGTGCTGACTTGTTTTAACTTGCTTGCGAAGCGTGATGGGTGACGGCTTGGGCCGATTAAGCCACTAAAGCGAAGAATGGTGTAGTCGATACCGGAATCAATCACTGACTGTTCAGCTTGCAGCATGATTCGTGCGTTATCGGAAAATAAAGACGCGTGCTCGTTATCTGAGGTCGAAAGAGGGAGTGATGCATCCAGCTCGTTCAGCACACCCGGCTTAGTTGGGTATACCGTAGTTGAACTAACCATAATGAGCTTTTTAATGTTGGCCTTTTGGCATGCATTGGTGAGTTGCTGCCAGTAGTCGGCATACTCTTGTCCTGCTCCTTTTCTAAAGCCAGGAGGGAAGCTGCCAATCACAATTTCAGTGTTGTTTTCGAGTAACAATGAATAGAGTCGCCCGATAGTCTGTTGTGGATCGGATGAATCAAAGCTAAACACTTCACATGGAATTTGTTCGCTACCAATGGCATCTGCTCCCGCTTGGGTCGTTTTCGTGACCACTACTCGGTTACCATGTTTTTCTAAATGTTCAGATAAAGGTGCACCTACCCATCCTGCACCGACAATAAATATAGAAGCCATGTGTTCCTCACAACTGCAAATGACGAATTTACAATAAGCCTAACAAAGCTTTGCCCAAAAATGAAAAAACTCCACGGCCGAAGCAAGTGGAGTTTTTACTAGAACAATGGAGCTTTAGTTTAGTACGCGAAGAAGCTTGTCTGCGCGCTCTGCCATCTCGATACCTTCATCTGTTAGGTAACCGCCGTCTGGCTGAGTACAAAGGTTTTTTTCGAATAGGCGCTTAACAGCGTCTTGAGTTTCTTGAGCTGCCTCTTGATGGACTTTAATTCCAGTAGCTGCACTACTTACATCAAATTGAAGAAGGAGGTTTAAATCAGCAATATGTTCAGCGTTGTACTTCATAATTGACCTATATATTCATAACGTTCTCTACCTTCACCTTAGTGCGCATTCTCGGCTCAGGCAATAGCAAATAAAGAGAATTGATAAGTGATACCAAATTGATTGATTAATCATCGAGTGATGAGTTTATTTTGGTTATATTGGGTGATTTGCACCCACTTAAATCATCAGTGATGTTTATTGCTAAGTGGTTGTAATATATTGTGACTAGAAATAATTTGCATTGAGCGAATATTGTATAAAAAGGATATGCATAAGTGAGAGCGAACAAAGTAGCATTAACGATCAGTATGCTATTTGCTATCTCAGGTTGTCAAAGTACACCCTCAGAGCAGACAGACGCGAACCAAACCACAAACAACAATAATGAATCTACAATCGAGGTCCGTTCATTTCAGTCTGTCCAAAGCGTTTACTCCGAATGGGAGGCTAAGCTCGCAGACCACGGCCAATTGTCTCTCTATGCACCAGAGAATTACAATGAACTATTAGACGCATGGGATGACGCTGAAAGCATTTATGCGGACTTACTTAAAGACGAAACTCGGATAACCAAGAGTTACTCCATTTTTTCGAGCCTGACTTACGCTGAAGCTTTTGATGAAAAAATTGCGTTGATCAAATCAAATTATGACTCGATATTAGTGCTAAAGAAGAAGGCTGACCGAGTACTCGCGGATTCGATTGTCCAAATGGATTACCTGAAGTTTCTTGGCGCAGATACCATGTTTACCTCGAGCTACAAACGTTTGTATTCAGAATACAGCGAGTTGTTCGAGTATGTGCTGGTCGATGAGCTTGAAGACGCTCAAGAAGCGCAGGTGGAATTTCTTAACAATGCTCGCTTACTAGAAGTTAAAGTGGCGCATAAGAAATACATCGAACCTTTGAAGAACGAATTAGAGTTCTTGGAAGATGAAGATTTCGATGACGTTGTTCCACTGACGTTTGCTAAAGCGGCATCTCAAATTGCTTTGGCAGAAAGCCAAGTGAAAGCCAGTCCCCGTGAAAAGTCTATCATTGAAGACGCAGTTCACGCTGCGGAGTTCGAATTAAACCACGTACGCAGTGTTGCTCATGAAGTCAAAGTGCTGGCGAGCGTAAAAGGCGACCAGTTCGAACAGTCGGTTTTGAATGCAGAGAACCAGTTATTGAGCATTTCACGAGTGGTTAATGATGAAGATCACCGTGATGTTGTATTGCGTCTTCAGTCTCAAAAAATTGTAGCGAGTGTTAAAGCGCTGAAAGGCTCAGACATGACGGCGTCATTAAAGTCAGAGATTAAAACTTTGACTGAGCAATTAGCTAAGCTGGAGTCTGAAAACCAGAAGCAAGCGCAGCAACTGTCTGAAGCAACCAAGCACAGTGAGTTGCTCGGTGAGCAGATTACCAAGAGTGATGCTCACATTAAAAGCTTAGAAGAGTTAGTGGATAGTTTGAAAAGCTTAGGTGGCAAAGTGGCCAACGAAAGTGACTCTGATGTGATGTCCCCAGCTGTTGAATCTACTCTAGAAGATTCAACCCTAGAACAATCATCAGAAGAAGTGATTGAACCTTCGGTTTAGCATCACTAATTTCTTTATTTGTGATTGAGTTAAAAGCGCCTTAGGGCGTTTTTTTTACGTTCTGTTGATCTATGTCAAAATCTAGAAATAAAAGCGCTCTGTGAGCCATTTTAGTGTACGTTATTCTTTGATTTTTAACGTAACTTGTTGATATTTATAGATGTGTTATTTTCTATGCTGATAACTAATCATTCAGCAGAGTTTTCTTTTTACTACTAAAGTCGTATGAATTTGGAATAACTCGGACTATTTGCTTTCAACAAGGCTGTGAGAGCTATTTTGTGCCTAAAATAGCTCTTGAATTCAGAAATGAAAGAGAGGATTATCGCGCTCCCGACAACATGTTTCAAAATGTAAATCATCATGAATCTGAACCAATTTGACTCATTATTACCGCCACAAATGGCTGAGCGCGCTGCAGATATTGGCGTAGGTAAAGCAACCAAAGATCCAACCAAATCTTTTCTCCTAGCGATTTCAGCTGGCATACATATCGGTATTGCGTTTGTGTTCTACACAATTGTAACCACTGGCGCTGGTGATTTACCTTGGGGTATTACTCGCGTCCTAGGTGGCCTTGCATTTAGCTTGGGCTTAATCCTCGTTGTTGTTACTGGCGGCGAACTGTTTACCAGTTCGGTGCTCACTCTTGTTGCTCGCGCAAGTGGCAAGATTAGCTGGGGAACCCTAGTCAAGAACTGGGCGACCGTTTATATCGGTAACCTTATTGGTGCTTTATTGCTAGTGGCATGCATGCTTCTGACTAAACAGTACATGTTTGACCATGGGCAAGTGGGTTTGAATGCCATGGCCATCTCTCAGCACAAAATGCACCATGGTTTTATCCAAGCTATCGCGCTTGGCATCATGTGTAACGTATTGGTTTGTATCGCGGTATGGATGACGTTTAGTGGACGAACACTGACTGACAAAATTGCAGTACTGATTTTACCTGTCGCGATGTTTGTATCATCGGGCTTTGAGCACTGTATTGCGAATATGTTCCAAGTTCCTTTAGCTATCGGTATCAAAACATTTGCTCCAACTGAATTCTGGACAATGACAGGGGCTAATCCAGCAGACTATGTTGACCTAAACATGATGGACTTTCTGATGAACAACTTGCTGCCCGTTACTATCGGTAACATCATCGGCGGCGGTATCTTTGTTGGCATGTGGTATTGGTTGATTTATTTACGCGATTAATAAAGATGGCGGATCAACAAAGCTTGTGTGACTAGCTCAGTGACAAGATTAGTTAAAGCTCAGAGTGGAAACATTGAACTGACTTATGACATTTACAAGACGGCCTGCATTGCAGGCCGTTTTTTATTTGGTGCGCCGAGCATGGC